>JBEIQS010000425.1:0-2611 GCA_040376425.1 Alphaproteobacteria bacterium
CCACATCTTCCGTTTTTTTGGAGCCGATCTGGTCGGCGGTGTCGATGCCACCCGCATCCAACCGGGTGAAGCTCCCGCCCTCTTCCTCCTGCTCGATGGCAAATTGCAGCTCGGTGGCCAGATCTTCGGCCAGATTTGCGAAGTTGCTGGGTTCCGCGATGGCCAGCGTCCACAGGTGCGGGGCGAGCAGTGCGTCGTCGGCGATCTGGGCGGCCGTGGTGGTTTGCGTCACGACGGAAGCTCAGGGATTAAGGGGATGATGGTGGGGTGCGGGCGGTACCGGGGCGGGGTGGCGGGGACTTCCAACAGGAGTCTCCCCATCAACAGGCCGATATCCACTTCGGCAACCAGGGGAAAAGAGCGCTCTTTGGTGTGCATTCCATGAATGTTTTTGATCACAAATTCTTTGAGGCGACTGGCATGTTTTTTGTCAATACCCATCAAGAGGCTCTCGCCAAAGCGACGACCGGCTTCCTGTACATGGTCATCGTCGATGATGTCTGCACCTTCGCCGTAGGCAATCTCGCCGGCGGTGCGGGCGATGGAGATCAGATCCCGCAAGATTCCACCGGAATAGTCAGCGATCTTCTGGCAGGAATGATCGGGTAGGATCTGGGCGTCTACGCGCTTCCGCAGGACAGAAATCAGAAATTCTGCGCTCTGGATGGCGCCGTGCAGGTGACATTGACTGAACATCTGGCGGATGTTCTTTTGGGGGCCAAACCAGACCTGGGGTGGTCCGACCACAATGATCCCCACCTTCAAAGCCGCCAGTGCGGGCAGGTCCTCCTTCACTATCGTCTCAAAATCGGGGGTGTTGGCAATGCGATCCAAGCCGTCGATTAACATGACGGGCTGAAAGGGTAGGTGAACCAGAATTTTGGAGAATAGAGTACGAAGTTCAGTAATTTCTTCCAGTTCCTTCGGTGTCTCCAGATGGCCTGGCACCCAGGACGGTGCGCTCGGTGGATCGTGTTGCTCGACATAACCGTCGCCATAATCAAAATAGCCCGCCGTGCGATTCTTCAACAACTCTGGAACGTAGCGGTCCTCTATCGGTAGACTCTCCGCGAAGGAATCACCAAGCGATTCGATAATTGTTCGTGCAGTTGCAGCAATTAAGGCCGCTGGCCGGGGTTGATCCAACCGATGAAGTACCGGAAAATCAACAAAAAATGACCGAATATCCTGTGTTTGATTGATCTTCCGCTGGATGGCCAATAACGTTGTGGTTTTCCCGGAGCCGATCACTCCCGTGATCAAATGGCTACGCCCCGGATCCAGCTCCAGTGAGTCGCCGATGCGCTTTGCGAGGCTGTTGGGTGGCGGCAGGTAAAAACCACTTCCCATCGCATCCTCCGGCGACGCCGCCGGGTCCACCCGCTTCATGTAGTCCCGAAACCGGGCGCGACGATCCGTGCTCATACAGGCCCTGTAACACCGGCATGCCCCTCATCCCGCGTCGTCGCCGCCCCGGGGCGCTGCAATCAGATACACTACCCCCGCACGAGGTGGTGGTGGCCAAGGCCGTGGAAGTAGGGCTGGGGATCCTGGGGGCGGTGCTGGCGCCCGTCGGCGAGGAGCTGGAGGCCCGTAGTCTTCGCGCCTGGGGATCTTTGTTGGCCGAACGCTGGGGCAAGCCGACGGATGCACTTCTGGCACTCCGCCGGGAGCCCGATCCGGAGGATCGTCGGGTTGCTGATCTGTCGGAGCGCCTGCGCTTGGACGATGCCGAGCTGTTGGCACTTTGTCTTTGTATGGCGGTGGAGATCGAGCCGGAGGCCGGTCGCATGATCGCATGGCTTCAAGCTCCGGTAGGGGCTTCTCGGCCTTCTCTGGGATTGATCTCACGCCTTTTGCGGGTGGTGCAGCCCGATGCTTCGGTGCCGGGAATTCTGGCGGGAACGGCCATTGCGACCGGTCTTTTATTGTTGACCGAAGGGGGAGGGCCGAGCCCCGAGCGCTGTTTGGCCATGCCCTCGCATCTGCTGTTGGCGGCGCGTGGTAAACATGCCTGGCTTCCGGGGGCCACGACGGTTCTGGAGGAGAAGATTCTCCTTCCAGATTCCCTGAAAGCTGAGATTCAACGTCAAGCAGAAGCGTTGGTGATGGCCGATGGGCGTGTTCTGCTGCTCCGCTCCGGGCACGAAGGGGAGGCGCGTGGGGTGGCGGCTGAACTCTGCGAGGTGTTGGGGCGTAAGCCACTTTTTGTGGAGAACGCGGCGACGGTGGGGGGGCTGGTGCCCTGGTTGCTCTTGGGGGGCTACCTTCCGGTGTTTGTGAAGCGAATGGGGCCTTCGGAGCGCTTTATTCTGCCAAACCTGCCCGCTTGGGAGGAACCGGTGATCGTGGTGGCTGGGCCGGATGGGGGTGTGGAGGGGAGGGGACGTGCGGCCCTCTCCTGGAAGATCCCGGTTCCCTCTGCGGAAGAGCGCGGGGCGCTTTGGCAGGCCCAGGGCTGTGAGGGAGAGCTGGCACGGGCCCTGGGACGGGATCATCGCCATGGTCCGGGGCGCATCGCCTCTCTTGCAAAAATGGCGGTACATCGTGCGGCAGTCGCGGGACGGAGCCAGGCCACAGCGATGGATGTGGTGGAGGCTTCCCGCCAGGG
>JBEIQS010000093.1:0-22419 GCA_040376425.1 Alphaproteobacteria bacterium
CGACGCTTGCGCGTCGGGGCTTTGCATCTCGGTGGCAGGGGCGGCTTCACCAGCCTTGAGGACCACCCAGGGCGCCCAGGTCCGCAGGGCTGCCGTCCACATCGAAGACTCCGGGGCGTCCGGCGTCCATCGCGGGGGAGCCATAGGCCAGGCTGAAGTTGTCGTTGGAACTGTCGCGATCGGGGGTCCACTGCACCAGCAGGGGGTCCGCACTCAACATTCCGGCGCCAACCGTTGCCTCGTCCAGCCCACTCTCCCCGTTGTCGTACAGGTCGGAGTAGGAGACGGTCCAGGCTCCGCTCAGAGCGGTTCCGTTGGACATCAGGATGGCCCCGGTGAGCGTGGCGGGCCGCTCGGTGTGAAGCGCGAGCTCATAGCCACCCAGGGTCACCTGGCTGAGGCTCAGCTCCGCGTTGGCGATCAACGCGTCGTGTGCGGTTCCCAGCATCAGGAAGTTGCTGAGGTTGAAGGTTCCTCCATTCAAGGTCACGTCGACTTCGCCGTACACGTTGCCCCCGGTGCCCAGAATCCCCAGGCGGCTGCCCTGCAGATCCGAGTCGATCAGTTCCATGCTGGCGGTCTGTTCGGCCCGGTTGTCCTGGAAGAGAACCATGTTCACCTCAAGCTGGGAACTTTCTGCGTAGAGCCCGCCGCCGCTGGAGATGGACACTTCGCTGCAGTTGGGATCGCCGGAGGAGCCGGTACGCACATCGTTCTCCCGAATCACCAGGTCTGCAAGGTTCAAGATGCTGTATTCGGCGTGGATGCCACCACCCAAGCCTGCCTGCATGGCCCAACAGCCGGCCTGGCCCACAACAAAGGTCCAATCGTCGGGGCCGCCGCCCTGGATGGTGAAGCCGTCCAGCTGCACATTGCTGTCTCGAACCCGGACCACTGGACCCGACCCATTGCCCTGGACGATGGTATCGGCAGAACCGGTAGAGCTCAGGATGGCGCCATTGTAGCTCTCCAGGTACAAGTTCTCATAGAACCTGCCCGGTCCAACCATGATGCACGCTGCCTGCTGGTCTACAGCGTCCTGGATCCGGGACAGCGGATCATCCAGCGTTCCTGCCGCGCCATCCTGGCCCGCAGCGTCCACATAGAGCGGCACCAGCGGGTCTGCGTCGTTACAGTCAAAGGCGTTTGCCACATAGCCGGCGTCGATGGAGCAACTGTATGCGACTGCCATTGCATCCCCGAAGCCGTCGCCGTCGTCGTCCAGATAGATGGGCAGCGCATCCACCGCCGCTTCGTCGGTCGTCCCGTTGCAGTTGTTGTCCTGCTGATCACACAGCTCAACCATCTCGGGGTAGATCAGTGCGTTCTGATCATCGCAGTCGGTGCCCTCCAAAGCGCTGTCCGGCGGAGCCTCGCAGGACTGCTTCGGGGAGTTGGCGTCGCCCGCTCCGTCTCCATCGATGTCCGGATACCAGGTGATCCCGTCCACCACGTTTTCGTCCAGATCGCCGTCGCAGTTGTTGTCGAGGCGATCGCACAGTTCATCCGCCATCGGGTGTGTATCGGCGTTCGAATCGTCACAATCTCCTTCCTTCGTCGTGAAGCCGTCGGGTGCCGTACAGCCGACAAAGGCCAGGCCGGCAAGCCCGTAGCCATCGCCATCCTGGTCTTTGTACCAGTTGTTGGCGTCCACGGGGTCGTCATCCACAGCATCGTCGCAGTCGTTGTCCAGGTTGTCGCAGAACTCGGGGGAACCAGGGCTGATCTGGGCGCTGTTGTCCGCGCAGTCGGTGTTGTCTGCCACCATCCCGTCGGGAGCGCGGCAGGCGACGGCCGACACGGTGGCATCCCCGTAGCCGTCCTCGTCGCCATCCGCGTACCAGGTGGCCGCGTCGATGGCATCGTCATCCACGCGCCGGTCGCAGTCCTGGTCCACGCCGTCACAGATTTCCACGGCGCCAGGGAAGCGGGTGGCATCCCGATCGGCACAGTCGCCAAACCGCAGGCTGTAGCCGGCGACCGGCACACAGGAGAGACGCCCCACTTTGTGGTTGCCTACACCATCTCCGTCCATGTCGCGGAAGTAGACCTGGGGGTTGATACAGCTCTTTGCGGAAGCGTCCATTTCCAGTTCGGGCATGGGGATAGAGTCGGTTTCAACAGCACAGCCAGAGAGAATGAGGAAGGAGATGAGAGAGCGCATGGTGTGAACCTCCGCAGTGGACCAATGCAAGGCCTGTGCCGGGCAGTCCACGCCGGTGTCTGCACCGAAACGGGCCAGATCGCCCCAGCTTGACACGACCGCCTGTACCGTGGTTTGATTCAACCTCACAGGAGTTGCAAAGGAGGCCAGAGATGCTACGCGCTGGACCGCAGAGTTCATATGTAGAAGTGGATGAAGATCTCCTGGATCTGGTGCCGGCCTACCTCCAGAGGCAGCGGGAGAGCCTCGTCGACTTTCGGGCGGCCCTGGTCGCCGGTGACCTGGCGGCGTTGCGCAGCAAAGGCCACCGCCTGAAGGGGAGCGCCTCGATGTATGGCTTTCGAGAGCTGGGCGAGCTGGGCGCGGCGCTGGAGGTCGGGGCAGTGGACGATCTGGAGCGGACGCTGGACCAGATGGAGCGCTATCTGGCCACGGTGCAGTTCCGCGGACGTCCGGCGTCTTGAGTACCGCAAACGCCCTTTTCGTCCGTCCATCGTTCCAATCTGGAACAAACCTCCTGGCATGGCACTTGCATATGTGCGGCGCAGGGAGGCTTACATCATGCAAAGAGCGATGCGAATTCTGGTTGTAGAAGACGACCCGTCGACTGCCGGTCTGCTGGCACTGTGGTTGACGAAGGCGGGCTTCGTGGTAGAGGTGGACCACTCGGCAGAGGAAGCGACCAACCGCCTGAATTCCGGCCAGCGCTGGGATCTGGTTGTGGCCGACATCCACCTGCCCCTGCGGTCGGGACTGGAGCTGGTCGAGCGGATCCACCTCCGCTTTCCCTTTCTTCCGTTCCTGTTGATTACCGCCGAGCGCAACACGGAAATTGCCTCGGCAGCGCTGGGCTCCGGGGCTCTGGGCTTCCTCTTGAAGCCCTTCGACCGGGTCGGGCTGTTGGACCGCGTGGAGGAGGTGCGCGCCTGGGTCAAGCTGCGCCGCCGGGTGCTGGTCACCAGCGCCTATGCGTCGGATCCCTCCACGGGCTGTGGGGGCACCATCCTGAAGTATGCGGCGGCGGGGCACCAGGTGATGATTTTGCCCCTGATCCGTACGGCCAACCATTATACCCGGGCAGAGGGCGAGGCAGAGGCGGCTGCACATGCCTTGGGTGCGGTGCTCAGTTGTAGCCCCATGTGGGAGTCTGGCCTTATCACCCGTGCCCGGCTGGCCCGCTCCATCGAGGATGTAGTTGGAGAATTCCAGCCGGATGTGGTGCTGGCGCCCACCGGAGCCGACATGCAAACCGCGCGCCGGTTGGTCCACGAAGCCGCGGTCTACGGGGCCCGGAATGTCCGGAACCTGCTCTGCTATCAGAGTCCCACCTCCTCCAGCGCCTTTTGCCCGACGCTCTTCGTGGACACCGAGGCGGAGTTTTCTGGAAAGCAGAATGCCATGGCCTGCTTTCGCGGCACTCCGCCTCAGATCGCAAATCAGAGCCCGGCCCAATGGGGTCACATTCCGCTCAGCCGGTCATCCGAGGTTTTCCAGGTTATCCGACTGGAAAGCTCAGCCCGTGGCGAGATGCCATACCTGCCTGGAAAGCGTCGGACTGTTCCCGAAACCATCCCCGCGCCGGTGCTGGAGCTTGGCTGACGGGACCACCACCTGAGCTTCTTCGTGTTCCCGTGCCGCCCCGTCGGCACGGGAAACCTTCGTTCCGGATCGCTCGGTGACATAGGGGCGGCCGAATAAGGCAAAGAAGAAAGCCGGCGGGTCTTGGACCCGCCGGCTTCACCTGTAGGCCCCGGGGCCCTGCGTCTATCGTGCCGAAACCACATCGACGGCGCGTTCCCCGGTATGTCCCATCTTCCGTACCAATGCGTCCACGCTGGTCTGCACCAATTGGGGGGTGTCGAGGGGCAGGGTAGGGGGTTGCAGTGCATCCCACAGGTCGTCGCTGACCACCCACTGCTGGTGGTCTTCGGCCCAGCCGATCGCCGCAACGCTGCCATCTCGGCGGTTCCACCACTCAAATCGAGCTTCATGCTGCACCTTGAGCAACACCTCTCCCTCGATTGCACCCGTGCTGCCGCGGCCCAGACGGGTGACCAGGTTGATCTCGGCCCTGGGGCGTACGACCATCACCACATCGGGAATCATCGGGGATGGAGGAGGTGGTCCGATCCACACCAGGCTGCTGGCGCGCCGCAACAGGGGATCAGACCAGGTCGGATCCTCTTCGTCGGACAGAAGCCGGCAGAAGCCGTAGGCATAGCCCCCGGGACCCACCATGTGTTTGAGGATACTGGAGCACATCCGCAGCTCGAAGTTGCCGCCATAGGGCTCCACCGGACCCATCAGGTTGCCCTCCATCTGGGCGACCCCATCTGGCCGTACTTGGACTTCCAGGACCCCAGAACCATACTGCAGGGGAGCAAAAGAGGTGATCTGGTGAGCGCATGCAAGAAGAGAGAGAAGAAACATGATGAGAACCTCCACAACCTCCAGATGCAAATGCGATGCCAACAGATCTGTGTCATAGCGGAACGTCCACATGGTCCAGGACGGAACGGAGGTCGGATGGGTGGCACAGGAAAAAAAGAAACCGGCCCGAAGGCCGGTACGTCGCGCTCCCCAACCGCTCAGGCAGCCTCTGCCGCAAAGCGGACCTTGTCCAGGTACCACGCGAGCAAGGCCAGCAGCTCCGGGATCTGCTCGGGACGTTCGTCGGCCGCACCTTCAAGCTCGGCGCCGAAGCGGGAGATCCAGTCGAAACCGTACATGCCCCCTACACCTTTCATGGAGTGACCGGCTCGCCGAAGCAGAGTACGGTCACCAACATCCTTGTGCATCTTCTCCAACGCCTTTCGTTGATTTTCCAAGAACATTGGAACAATATCGATGATGTCTTCATCGACAATAACGATCAGATCATTCGGTTGTAGTGCGAGCGACATCGGAGCCTCCATAGCGTGCAGGGTTGAGAGAACGTTCAGTTCGAATGACGTGAAATGCTTCCGCAGAAGGGGAGGGGCTGTGGTGGAGCCGCTCCAGCGAGCGCAGGGGCGGCCCCGGGAGCGTACGCAGAAGTGCGGCCTTTTCTCGCTCCTCCACTTCGACAAAATGGTTGGGTACAAAAGCGGAGGTACTGGAGAGACATCGATAGCGGTACACGGTTGGTACATCGGCCGCGACCCCCATGGTCGCATCGTGAACCGCCCGACGCTCCAGGCTGAAGTCCGTGGCCGAGGGGACGTAGATCCAGGTGGGTTGTATCTCGCGCATCACCCCCGCCAGCACCGACCTCAGGCGTGCGTGGGTCAAAAACCTCGGTGAAAGGGGAGAGAGTGGATAGGCCTCCGCACCGAGCATCTCGACCGCTGCCTCGAAGCTCTCCTCCTCCCGTCGGCCTCCCTCTACCAGGGACAGAAGATGGATGGAGTGCCCCCAAGCGCGGTGTGCCAACAGGCTGCCCCCACATCCCCCCAGAAGCTCGGGGAGCTGGGCCCCAATGGCCAGTACCCGCTGGGTCTGTTGCTGCCATTGCATCACCATCTCCAGGCGCTCCAGCAGCATATGGCGGTCGATGGGCTTCAACAAAAATCCAATCGCCCCGCTGGAGATGGCTTTCGCCGCGATCTCCGGCACGTGGTGACCGGTGATCAACACCACCGGAATGTGGGGGTAGTGCGTGCGCACCTGGCGCACCATGTCCAAGCCGGATCGTCCGGGAAGCTCGATGTCTCCCAGAATCAGCTCAAAGTGCCAGCCGCTACGAAGCCGAGCCATGGCGCCCTCCGCGCTGTGCTCGACTTCGGCCGCATAGTTCGCAGCCTTCAACCAATGCCGAAAGAGATCGGCCGCTGCAGGGTCGTCCTCGACTATCAGCACTGTCATGGGTTTGGGCATTGCACCTCCGTACCGAGGTGCCATGCAAGTTCCGTGCCGGCGTTCCTGTACCGGGTTGGTACAGCTACTTCAACTGGTACCGTTCCATCAGTCGGTAGAAGGTCGTCCGTGGGATCTTCAGCTCCTTGCTGGCACGGGTGCGACTCCCCCGATTCCGCAGGAGGGCTGCAGCGATTTCTTCCCGCTGGATCTCCTCCAGGGTGCGGGGCTGGTCTGGAGCCGGTGCCGGACTCTCGACCACCGGACGGGTCGCCGCACTACGCTCAGTGTGTACCGCCGGTGGGGGGCGCGGTGGCACAGGCGTGCGGATGCGGGCCGGCAGGTGCTCGGGACGAATGTCGCTGCGCCCGCAGTTCACCAGCGCACTCTCCATCGCATTTTGGAGTTCGCGCACATTTCCCGGCCAGTGCCAACGGAGCAGGCAGGCGATCGCCTCCTCGGAAAGGTCACGAGGACTTTGGCGGTGTTGCAGTGCGGTCCGTTGAAGGAAGATACGTGCGAGCTGGATCACGTCCTCTCCACGCTCCCGGAGGGGGGGGACATCCAGCTCAAAAACCGCGAGGCGGAAGTAGAGATCGTCGCGAAAGCTGCCTCGTTCCACCGCTTCGGCGAGGCTGCGGTGGCTGGCCGCGATGATACGGATGTCCAGGGGAATGTCCTCTCCTCCCCCGACCCGCTTGATCTTCCGCTCCTGCAGGACCCGGAGCAGCGCCACCTGCTGTGTGCTGCTGAGCTCTGCCACCTCATCCAGAAACAGCGTCCCCCGGTTTGCCCGTTCGAAAAGGCCGAGGTGACGGTCCACCGCACCGGTAAAAGCGCCCTTCTCGTGGCCGAACAGCTCGGAATTCTGGAGGCTCTCCGTGATCGCCCCGCAGTTTACGGCGACAAAGGGCTGGCTTGCCCTTCGGCTCTGCTGGTGGATGGAACCTGCAACCAGCTCTTTTCCGGTTCCACTCTCTCCGTGGATCAGGACCGTCACATCGCGGGTCGCCACCCGGTCGATTTGCAGGCAAAGCTGCTGCACGGCCGATGAGGTGCCGAAAATCTGGTGACTGGCTTCCCCGGCCCGGCGCTGCTGGCGGAGCTCGACCTGCCGGGCGTTGGCCGCCACCGCTCGATTCACCGTCGCCAGAATCTTGGCCCGATCCGAAGCGTTTTTGACCAGATAGTCATCCGCACCTTGGCGGGTGGCTGCCATGATCATCGGCGTGCTCCCGTCCGCCGTTAACATAATCACCGGCACCCCGGGATGGGTGGCTTTGACTTCACGCAGCACCTGCAGACCATCCAGACCCTCCATTTGCATGTCCAAGAGGATGGCGTCCGGTAGCGTCCGCGTCATCGCAACGAGTCCCTCCGCACCGGAAGCAAAACTCGCCACGTCATAGCCACCACTTTCCAGAAAGCGGCTCACAAGAAGCCGCTGATCCGGGTCATCGTCGATCAACAGAACCAGGCTGCGTTGCGAGTTCGGGATCTGACCCATAGCACCCCCTAGGGACTTTCCGACGGTACACTCAAGGGTATCGCCAGGACTTGAAGTACGGTGCCAATAAAAAGAGCACGATCAATTGGCTTACTAACGAACCGAAGCGCGCCCGCGTCCAGGACCTTGCGCTTGGTCTCCATACTGGTGTGGCCAGTCAAAACAATGCACCGTGTAGTAGGATCAAGCTGAAGAAGTTTTTGAAGTAACTCCAAGCCATCCATCCTGGGCATCTCTTTGTCCACGATCACCACGTCAAAGGGGTGGCGCTTCGCAAGGCGTAGCGCCGCATCTCCGTCGGTCACACAGATCGGTCGGACACGACCATCACGTTCCAAATAGCGACGTAAAATCTCCCGATTGTCCATGCTATCATCCACAATCAATGCGGTGGGTCGCGGATCGACCTTTGCTGCGACGAGCTCCACCAGCCGCTTCCTCTGGATCGGCTTGGTAACATATTCGTCCATGCCCGCGTCCAGGCAGAACTGGCGATACCCTTCCACTGCATGGGCCGTCAGGGCAATAATCGGTGTACGCGTACGATTTTCCTGCTCCTCCAACGCTCTGATCCGCCGCGTCGCCTCGAAGCCGTCCATCTCCGGCATTTCAATGTCCATCAGGATCAGAGCAAAATCCTGTTGAGACGCCATGAAAAATCCTACCGCTCCATTTTCCGCGCTATACACCCTGTAGCCCGCGCGGCTGAGGGCATGTACCGCAAGCTGCTGGTTGTCGGGATTGTCCTCCACCACCAAAATGCGCGGACGATGTTGCACCACCTCAACTTCCCCGGGCGGTGTGGACTCCCCGTTGGGTGACTGGGTGGGCTCGAGCAGCCGAGCGACCACATCAAGCAAACGTCGGTTTCCGAACGGCTTCACCACGCGTGCATCGATGTCGTCTTGTCCCTCAGAGCGATGCCCCAAAGAGGTGACCGCCAGGATTTTTGTCCCCCGAGGTTGTAGCACAGATGCAAGACGACGAAATGTGGGGCAGTCCACTGCCCCGATAAGCAAAGATGGTGTGCCGGGTTGACCGGTTTCTGTGATCTCGGTGACCGGAAAACCGGCAGCACCCAGGATCTGCACGACGTGACGGCGTATAAGCTCGTCGGTGAGAAAAACCCAAATGTCATGTGGTTGACTTGGCTTCGTAGTGCCAGGAATCGGGTGGAGTGGCAACCACACACGAAAGGTGCTTCCCCTCCCGACCTCACTCTGGATGTTCAGTCGGCCCCCCATCAAATTGACGAGGGATTGTGTGATCGTCATACCCAAACCGGTTCCCTGATAATCCTTGGTACGTGCCGACCGCCAATAGGGTTGACTGCCCACCTTGGCCAGATCCTCGGGGGCGATGCCGATGCCCGTGTCTTCCACCTGGAAGACCAGGCACCCGTCCTCCACCCATACCATCGCGCGAACGTAGCCTTGGTCCGTGAACTTGATGGCGTTGCTCAGGAGATTGGCGAGAATCTGCCGCATCCGCTGCATATCTCCCCGCACCCGCAGGGGCACATGGGCGTCCACGGACCAAAAGAAGTCCAAGCCCTTTTGGGTGGCCTTGAAGGCGAGGCCGTCTCCGGCCTGATCCACCAGCTCCCAGACGTCGACCGGACGGTCATCCAGGTCGAATTCGCCGTTTTCAATCTTGGAAGTATCCAGAATGTCGTTGATCAGGCTCGTCAACGCCATCGTGTTGATCTGAATCCGCTCCAGGCACTCGCGAACGTCGCCCATTGCTCCCGAATGAATCGCAATGTCCGCCATGCCCTGAACGGCATTGAGCGGTGTGCGCAGCTCGTGGCTGAACTTTGCCAGGAAGTTCGTTTTTGCCTGGTCTGCCGCCAGTGCCACCTCCGCTGCCTGTCGCAGAACCGCCTCATTTTTGCGCGCCTCCGTCACGTCGCGAATGAAGATGGTATGCACCACTTCGCCATCAATGGGCGCCTGTAGGCGTACCACATCCAAGTATTGGACCTGCCCGGCGGAGTTTGCAATGGTCATGGGTGTGGGCGTGGCCGAAAGAGCCTGATAGGCTTCCGCGGTAAGGTAGTCAGAAAGAACCTCGGGTAGTGGCTCTGTCAGTGCGATCGTTGGAAGGAGCCGCTCTGCGGCGGGATTAAACTCCAGAATGTGATCGAAGCTGTTCACGGTGACGATGGCATCCAGGGCCGCCTGCAAAACGGTGGCCCGACGGGCTTCGGCGTGGCGTAGCTGTCGCGCAACCGCCCAGCGCTCTGACATATTCTCCAGGGTCTGCGTGATGTCCGCCAGTAGCAGGTTATCCCGATTCTGAAAGCGCCCTGGTCGAGTCGTATGCCACTCCAAGACGATGGTTCCAGGCAAGGGAAAACATAGCTGCGTTGCAACCGACGGCGCTCCCGGGTGCCACAAAGGGGCCTGGATTTTCGGCAGTCGAAGGCCCACAAGGGAAGGTCCAGCCGACTTCGGCGCCGCCCCCCAGGTGGCCAACACCGTGGCACCCCTGTCGCGCCGCCAGGCGATCCCCCAGTCCCAACCCATGGCCGTGCCCAGCATGCCCAAAAGGCCACCCGCCACACCCTCAAAATCGGTGGCGCTGTCGAGCAGCTCGTGGAGCTCATGTTGGACCTGCAGCATGCGATTGGCGAAGCGCAGCTCCTCGCGTTGCCGGACCAGATTTTGCGCCAGTCCGTCCAACTCCTGTACCGTCCCATCCTTGGTTTTCACGGCGACCAGAAAGTCAGGCACGGCGTTGTGAGGGGCGAAATCGTTCAGACCCAGACCCAGCGGAACGAGATCCTCCATCGCCGTGACCCACGGATAGCAGGCAAAAAAATGGCCAGATGGCGTGGTCACCACCTGACCTCGCAGCAGAATCAGCGGGTTGCTGCGCGACCGTAACAGAAAAATAGAATGGGCAAAACTGGAAAAATCTATGTTCTCGCCGGAGGTGACCGGATACTCGTATTGAAAGGCCTCCTCCAGACCCTGCTCCGGCAGGCCGGGGAGCATCTGTGCCAAGCGATGGCCCACTGCCAGGATCTGTTGATTCAAGTCAAAGAAAATGAAGAAGGGGAAGAGTCCCTCCACCGAACTCCCCTGGAGGCTCAGTTCAAACATGAGTCGGTGGCCCCTGCAGGAATTTCAGGCGGAAGATATCATGATCTGCGCCCAGGTCCCGCTGTTGTACCAGCTCCACCTCCACATGGGTGTTGAAGCGACTGCCCAACTCCTCCACCAGCCCAACCACGAGCCATGCCAGGCCGGGACGTTTGCTGTGGTAGTGTAACAACATCCCTTCATCCGTTACATCAGAAACCTCAAATGTTGGCGGCTGAAGAGTGTTATAGATCATTTTGATTCGGGTATGGAGCTGATTCAGTCCCAGGAGCACATCACGAAAGCTGCTACCATAGATGTGCAGCAGGGTGCCGTAGCCTTCCGCCGCGGTGTGTTGGAGCCAGTAGCGCCCCACCATTCGCAGCACATCGTTGGCGGGTAGCTTCAGCTCCTCCGACATCGCACTGACCAATTGGTAGGAGATCTGGTCGGGGTAGGGTTGCATGTTCAGGAAGATTTCCACCTCCAAATTGGAGGTCTTCCGGATCTTTTGCCAGCGATCATCACCGTAACGTTGCCGGACGAACTGCTCAAATGCCTTGTTTACCAGTCCGTACATCGGTTCCTCCTACATCCGGTGTAGTCTTAACTCTATCTGCACCGTTCATCCATACCAGATTCTGCAAGGGAGACACATAGGTAGTTGTATGTATGTACAAGCGTTCTACCGTCCTGGAGTGCGGACGCAGACTGCACCGATGTGCTACAGAATTGTACCAATCCGGACTGTTTCTGGTGCTCTGGGGTGGCACGCGGCTTGCTTGTTGCTTTGACACCACCCGAGGAGAGCCACATGCGTCTCACAGCCGCCACCGAGTCCGCTCGAGAAGAAGCCAGCCTCTTTGAACTTCAGGATGCCCACTCGCTGTGGAAGAACCCCCTGCTGTGCGCCAGCCGGGAAGGACGACTGACCATCGAGGACTTCCAGTTCTTGTTTGGACAGTACTTTGCGTACTCCCGATCCTTCACCCGCTACCTCGCCGCACTGATGGTGAACTGCGAAGATGATCTGCTCCGCGCCAAGCTGATCGCCAACCTCTGGGAGGAGAGTGGTGGTACGCAGCCGGAGCGTCGGCATGGCAACCTGTTCCGAGGCTTCCTTCGGGAAGGGTTGGGGCTGGCCCCGGAGTACGTCCGCTTTGAAGTGCCCACGCTGCGATTTGTCAGCGAGTACCTGGACAGCAGCGGAAGTCGGGACATCCCCTTCGCCACCGCCTTCCTCGCCATCGGCACGGAGGCGCTGGTCAGTCGCCTGTACCAGGATTTTGTCGCCGGCCTCAAGGCTGCCCAGGTTCCGGAAGAGCAGCTTGAGTTCTTCTACATTCACATCGGCTGCGACGACGAGCATGCCGAGACCCTGTTAGACATCCTCAAATCCACACGCAACATGCCGCACTACGCTGCCTCCAGTCGCCGGGGGGTGATGCATGCGATGAACCTCCGCGACCAGTTCTTTCGCTATCTGTACCGGCGCATCCAGGAACGCCAGCGGGTGGCATGATGGAAAGTACCCAGAAGATCTACGATCAGAGCGCCGGTTCGTGGTCACGGACCGGCCCCCAGCTCCTCTCCGACTACAGCGCGCGACCCTTTCTCCTGGATCGCTGTGAGCCTGTACAGGGCGCCCGAATTGCGGATCTGGGCTGCGGAGAAGGCTACCTCGCGCGTCAGCTTGTCCTGCGCGGGGCGGCCTTTGTAGAAGGCATGGACATCTCGGCCGGGATGATCGAGAAGGCGGAGGCCGCCGGTACCCAGGGGGGGCGGATCCGCTACCAGGTGGCGAACGCTGCTGACGACTGGAAGCTTGAAGAGGGTAGCTTCGACCTGGTCATCGCGGTCTTTCTATTCAACTATCTGGCCATCGAGGAGATGGAGCGGGTGATGGGCCGCGCGCGTCGGCTGTTGAAGGAAGGCGGACGTTTTGTGTTTGCCGTACCGCATCCAAGCCTTGCCTGGATGCGTCCGCAGACCGCCCCCTTCTACTTCGATCCGGGACGTTATGGCTACTTCACGGGCCGAAACACGCTCTTCGAGGGACGCATCTGGCGGAGGGACGGGGTTTCCGTTTCGGTTCGCTCCATTCACAAAAATTTCGCCGACTACTTTCGGGCGCTGAAGGCAGCCGGCTTCACTTCGATGCCAGACGTGGACGAGCTGCGGGTCACCGACGAACATATCGTCCTGGATCCGGAGTTCTTCGGCCCCCTGCGTGACCTTCCCCTTCACGTTGCGTTCCATATTCAACGCTGAGGATCCCATGTCTATCTTTTCCTCCACACACCCTCTTCCTTGCTGGGGACCACGCCCGATTGCCCTGGAGGGCGAGGAACAGCACCTGCTGCTCCGGGCGGTCGAACGGCAGCAGAGTTGCCCGATCGAGCAGCTTGAAGGGGTAGATTTGCCTCGACTCCAGGAAGAGATCCGGAACACCCTGTGGAAAGGAAGTGGCGTCGTGCGCATCCAGGGTCTGGCCGGACTGGAGGAAGGTCTGTTGCGGCGCGCCTATGCCCTGCTTGCGGGGCTCATCGGCACCCCCATCGACAGCTACGGGCGCCAGTATGAGGTGATTGACCGGGGCAGGGACTATCGGAAGGAGGCGATCCCAGTGTCGCAGACCGCAGCGGAGACCGCATTCCACACCGACAGCAGTAGCCGGTGGATGAACCCCTCCGTGGTCGGGTTGATGTGCATTCGGGCGGCACCCGAGGGCGGGCTCTCCCTGGTCAGTCCAGCCTGGAAAGCGGAGGCCCGGCTGAGGCGGACCCGGCCCGAGCTCCTCCGGCTCCTCCAGGAGGACTACATCCGGGATGTGGTGACCCCCGGAGTGGAGAAGGAGCGCATCTGGCTCAACCGCTTCCCCATTTTCTCCCGTGGCCCTGACGGGCTGGTCTTCCGCTATATGCGCTACTGGATCGAGAAGGGGCACCAGCGGGTGGGTCCGGCCCTGAGCACGGACCAGGTGGAAGCGATGGACCTGCTGGACCAGGAGCTGGCCCGGAATTCTGTTTGCTTTGCGATGTCCCCTGGTGAAGTCCTTTTCATCGATAACCACCGCGTGGCCCACAACCGCACGGCCTTCCGCGACGACCCCACCGCGCCCCGGCTGATGCTGCGCATGTGGCTTGCAGCGACGCCGTCCTCTCCCCGATAGGCAGGCCGCGTGAATGGCACGGGGACGACCACCGTGCCTACACCCCCCGGCGATACAGGGTCAGCCCTGCCAGAAAATTGCGCAGCAATTGGTCCCCACAGGGCCGAAAGTGCCGATGTCCCCGCGACCGGAACAGTGCGGCCAGCTCGGAAGAGGAGAGCTCCATCCCGCCTGACTTCAGGATGGCGAGCATGTCGGCCTCCTTCAGATCCAGGGCGATCTTCAGCTTTCTCAGGATCAGGTTGTTGGTGAGCGGCCCCTCAGACGCAGCCGGGATCGAAGGATCCCGTGGGCCCCGCCGCGCCAGGATCAACCCATCTAAAAACGCCCGGAGCGTATCGTCCGGGCAAAGGACCATCTCCGGGTCCCCCTCCCGCAAGAGGTAGAAGGGGAGGGCGTGTGGGCTCAGGTTGTGGCCCACCGACCGCAGGTGTTCCACGAGCTGCGCGTCGCTCAGGTCAAAAGCAAAGCGCAGGCGCCTGAGGATGTCGTTGTTGGTCAAGGCGGGCTCCCTCGTCCGCACCTGTAGCCCGTTTTGGTCCCGCAGAAAACGTCCCGGGTTGGTTCACGCTCCCCTCCGAGGCCCCCCGACTGTTCCAATCCGGCGCAAATTGAGGTGGCATGGCCCTTGCATAGGTGGAGGGCAACCGAGCGAGGTTCATATGACCACTCTCCTTCTTGCCCTCTTCGCCTGTTCGACCGACACCAACAACATCGCCCGAGACATGGTTCTGGTGCCCGTTGACAGCCCGGTAGTGGTCCCTACTGCGGCTCCCATCGGGTCGGTGCCGGCAACCGGTGGCCCGGTCCGGGCGCGGGTGGACATCTACTTCATGGATCTGGACCTCGATGGCTTCGGCGATCCCGACGCAGGGATCCTGAGCGTGGAACCCCGCGAAGGGATGGTGATGGATGCCGGCGATTGTGACGATCGGGATCCCGATGTACGTCCGGGCGAGGCGGATGGCTGCGACGGCATCGACAACAACTGCAACGGGCGGGTGGACGAAGATGGCCTGTTGTGGCAGGACCTGGATGGCGACGGCTTTGGCGCCCAAGCCGTACAGACCTGCATCCTGTCCCCCGGCCTGTCCGAGTGGTCCGGAGACTGTGACGACCAGGACGACACCCGTGCCCCCGGCTCCCCCGAGCTGTGCAACGGGCTGGACGACAACTGCAACCTGGCCAAAGACGATGGCGCTGACTGCGGATGTGACCAGCGTTCCCTGCCCGGAGAACGGTCCCTGTTGGTCTGCGACGAGCCGCTTCCCTTTGACGAAGCCACCAACTACTGCATGGCCCACGGCTACCAGCTCGCCACCCTGAGCAATGCCGGGGTGAACGCCGAGCTGCGGGCCATCGCCGGAAGCTACAGCCACGGTGCCTGGTGGGTGGGCATGTTCGAAGCAGACGCGCAGTGGCAATGGGAGGACGGCACCCCCATGGTCTACACCGACTGGATGCAGGACGAGCCCGCCATACTGGGGGGAGAGCGCTGCGGTGCCCTGGTCGGCGACAGCCACAATGTCGCCAGCTGGCGGGCCGAAGGCTGCGAACAGGCGCTGGGCTACCTCTGCATCACCCCATAGGGGTCCGCCACCGGTCCCCCGACTTCTGTACTCCTCCCGCTCCCCCTGACCCCGGGGGAAAAGCCCGGAACGCAATTATGCGTCCTCCGGGCTCTGTTTTTTACGCCAGCGGCGCCTGCGGGGACCGAAGGTGGCCTACAAACCCGCCACAATCTCTTCCGTACGCGCCCACAATCGTGCCGCCATATCCATATTCTGCCCGTGGGCGGAAGATTTTGCGACGTTGCAGTCCGCCATGTATTGACCTGTCAAGGTCGCGGTAGAGGGGTGGGTTGCGGCCCAGACTTGAGTAGCTGCACCCTCTGGGATGGTCTTCAGAAAGAGTCCCCCCACCAGGTTCATCGCCCCGTTCAGAAAGCTGCCCATATGGCGGCCCAGGTTGGTGGAGATCACCCCGGGGTGGACCGCATTCGCTACCTGCCCGGCCGGCAAACGCCGTGCCAGCTCCCGCGCAAAGAGCAGGTTGGCCAGCTTACTCTGCCCGTAGGAGGTCCAGTTGTTGTAGTTTTTCTCCAGGCTCAGATCATCAAAGCAGATGCCCGCGCGGGGAGCAGTCTGGTGCGCCGCGCTGGAGAGCACCACCACGCGCCCATCGGCGGCAAGGCGGCTCAAAAGCCCGGTACAAAGAATGAAGTGCCCGATGTGGTTGGTGAGGAATTGCAGCTCCTGCCCGTACTGCACCGTGCGTGTGGGCAGCGCCATGATCCCCGCGTTCAGGATCATCGCATCGATGCGGTGCCCGTCCGCCACGATGGCCTGCACCGCACTGCGAACGCTGGCGGGCTCGGACAGCTCGCATGCATAGGGCAGCACCGCGCTGCCCGCCTGAGTGCCCGCCTCGCGGGCCTTGTCGGCGGTGCGTGCCAGGGCGATCACCTGGCCGCCGCGGGCCAGAAGGATGCGGGTGGTCTCCAGACCCAGGCCCGAATTGCAGCCGGTGACCAGGTAGGTCTTGCCTTTCAGGTCCATCCCCGCGGTGACGTCATCGGTGGTGGAGCCATAGCCGAAGCCGGAGGGGCCGTTTCCTTTGAGCATCGAAACCAGAGACATGCGTATATCCGGGAAGACACCGGGCTATCCCCGTCGGGTGCGAAAGGCCAGCCCGATTCGCTACCGCTCCCCCGACCGCGCCACCGCCTTTTCCCACATCCGCACATAGCCCTCAGCCGAGCGGAAGAGGGGTTCAAGCTGGCTGTCGTCCACCGCGTCGGTCCGCGCGTCCTGGATCAGCTCGGGCAACAGCCCGATGTGGATCATCCCCTCGGTATTGAAGTCCACCGGACGCTCCCCCACAAAGGGTGCGGTGAAGCTCACATCGCCACCGTAGGCAGTGAAGGGATATTCCACGGGATTTTCCTGGGGTGTGGAGCAGCCGCGCTCCCCAAAGCGGGGACCGCGCGACCCGGCAAAACCGTTCAGATCAAAGCCGAAGCCCAAAGCCGGGTAGCCGCCCATCTGCTCCACCAGCTCCACCTGTCCCAGGTAGCCCTGCAGGGTGGAGCCCGGGTTGGCGGGATCCTGGCAGGTGCCCAGCCCGATGGTGTTGACCCCCCCCATCGCGTACAGGCGCCCCTCCGCATTGCGGCCGTGGGTGCCGGCGGCTGGATAGTCGGCTTCTTCCAGGATTTCCAGCGCACGCAGGTAGGACCAGGCGGGCAGGTGGTCCACCTCGATGATCATCCCCCGGTCCATCAGCTCGGAAAGGAGCAGCTCGCCCACATCGGTCAGGCTGCCGTTCTGGCAATAGTCACCGTCCAGGCTGCCTTCCATCAGAGCACCCGCATAGGGGAAGGCCGTCTGGAGGGGCTCGATGGCAAAGGTCGAAAAGTCCAGCGGCGCCGGCGCAAGGTAGTCCTCCCGGGGCGACAGAAGGCCGGAAAAGGTGACCGGACCGCCGTCAAAGCCCTTGTCGGCCAGCGGCGGGCACTGGTCGGTCAGGTTGGTCCAATGCCCACTGTTGAAGAAGTTGCCCAGCTCGATGAAGTCGCTGCTGCCGTCCCCTGGCGTAAAGGCATTGTCGTACTTGTGGACCGGGAACACCGCCCGGACACCCATTTTGTGGTAGCGCTCCACCTGAGACGCCACGAAGGCCGCATCACAGACCGGCCCGCCCTCCAGCGGCGTCAGCTTACAGTCAAAGACGTCCGAGGTCTCGATCCCCAGTACCACCGCCAGTTTTCCTTGGCCGATCACCTCGCGCGCCTCGGCCGGGCTGCCCACAATGCGGAACCAGCCCTTGCCCGCCCCGCCATGTTGGGCGTCTATATAGTCCTGCATCTCCCAGGCTTCTTCCAGGATGCGGTCCACCGCCGTCATGTCTTCGCAGTCGAAGCGCGCCGGGTTGAAGCCCTCGCCCACTGCCAACTTACAGATGATAGAGTTGGTGGTCGCGTGGAGGATTTCCAGGCGAAGACCGCCCAGCCAGGCGCGCTCCAGCCAGCGGTAGTATTGGGTCTGGTGGGTGGAGCGGTTGGTCGCATCTGGCCAGTCGGAGAAGGTGGGCCAACCGTCGGTGCCGTGGTTGTCCACATCCAGCGCCCCGTCCGCCACATCCGCCAGCACCGAGACCAGAGAGGTGGCATTGTTGCCGTCGTCGTCGAAGACAAAGCCGAAAATGTCCTGCTTCCCCTGCTCCCCATGCACCTCGGTGCAGGCGGGCAGCGCGTGCTCCACCCCCAAGCGATGAAAGGCTCCCCCGTGGAACAAAAAGCCGCCAAAGCCCAGGTTGGAAAGAACGTGGGAGTGGGCATCCACGATGCCGAAGAGATCGCCGTCCTCCCAGTGGGTGCGGCCCACCGCCCCGTCCGCGTCCAGGCTCATCTCGGGAAAAGTGGCGCAATCTTCCGCAGGAACCAGCGCGATCCGCTCGGCCTTGCCGGCCGCGTCCACCAGAGACTTCCGGCCCAACCACGCATCGTTGCGCAGGTTGAAGAGGGTGATCCGCCCGCCCGCGGCCGACTCCATCAACCACTCTCCCCCCGAGACGTAGCGATCTTCCAGGCGGGTCATGTCGGATTCCAGGCGATCCGCGCGCAAAAGGGGGCCGTCCTCCGAGCTGAGGTAGCGGCCATCCGCGTCCAGGAGCAGGTAGGTGCCCAGATCGGTGGCCTGAAGGCGGAAGTGCGCGGCAGAAGAGAGATCCTTGGCGGTCCAAGCGTAGCCCTCGCCCCCCGGGGCAAGCCAGCGGCTCTCCCCTTGCAGGGCCACACAGGTACCGTGGCGCCCCTCCACATCGACGGGGGGCGTATTGTCGCAGGCGGTCAGGGCGGAGAGGAGGAGCAGCATGCGCCGCGTTCTATCCGAAGCCGGCCCCTTCGGCTCGGACCGCCACCTCGATTCTGGACGGGCCACCGTGGCCGCTCAGGGACTACAGGTGAAGTCCGTACAGCTCAGGGTGGCATCGTCCCCCACAGAAACCGTAGAGGCCGTGCTGTCCAGGTACAGATCGGTCGGGCTGTTGTCGTCTACCGCCTCGCCAAAATCGCAGGAAACCGCATCCAGGGTGGAGCCGAAGGCCAGCAACACTGCACCCACACCGCCACTGTTGCGAAGAAGGCCTGCTTGCACCGCGCTGCTCCCCGTGCAGGTAAAAGATGCGCTCCCAAGCTGAATTGCCGCCCCGCCCGGATCTACCTGATTGTCCACGATCAGGCTGTCGATAGCGGTGATGGAGGCGCCATAGGTATCGATCGCGGAAGAGGTTGTCGCCGTGTTGTTGGAAACCACGGTATTGTGTAGGGAAAGCGCCGCAATATAGACGCCGAAGGCCCCGCCCTGGTCGGCGTCGTTGCTGTCCACCGTACAGTCCTCCAGATCCAGGCCGCTGAAGGCGGAGACGCCTGCACCTCCGGCCGAGGCCATGTTGTTGCTCAGGGTGGAGCGTCGCAACAGCAGGCTACCATTGCCCACCCCCACGCCCCCGGCGGTATCCACCGCTTCATTGGACAGGATCTCGCTATCTTCCACGGTGGCCGTCCCCTCAGAAACGCCCAGACCACCCGAGGAATCCGCCCGGTTGTCCTCGATGCGCACCCGGCTCAAGCTCAGCGTGCAGCTTTCCGCGAGAATCCCGCCACCCGCCTCGGCCTGGTTGTTGTAGATCTCCAGATCCTCCCCGACCAGCTCTGGCGGATTTTCGCCCCCCCGGCAAAGGATCCCGCCGCCCCAGCGCGCCTGCACCCCCGGCTCGGACTCCACCCAGGACCCACTGCCGCCGGTGATCGAAAGCCCCGAAAGCTCCACCCGCACCCCATCGGCGGAAATCTGGAGGGCCGAGCCTGCCCCTCCCGCGTCCAGGATCACCCCGGTACCGACGGCCTGAATGCGGACATCCGCCTGGATCTCGGCGTTGACATACCAGGTTCGCGGGCAAAGACTCAGGGTACCCGCCGTGTTCAGCAGCGGCATCGACGGCGCATCCTCCGTGCCGCTCAGGAGTGCGGTGAGATCCTGCACCTGACCGGCGCTGTCCCAGAAGGTGGCGATACCCAGGTCTGGCGTTGTATCCAGACAATCGTCGTCCACGCCATTGCAGAGCTCGGTCGCGGCCGGAGAGATCGCCGGGTTGCTGTCGTCGCAGTCGCCCCCGGCGGCGATGTAGCCTGCCGGAGGGGTGCAGGAGAGGAAAAGGGCGCCCCCAAAGCCGTCGTTGTCGTCGTCCAGGTACCAGGCGGGCAGATCGGCCGCATCGGTATCCACATCGCCGTCGCAGTCGTCGTCGCTGCCGTTGCAGACCTCCACCGCGTCGGGGAAAACGGAGGCATTGGAATCGTCGCAGTCGCCGCCGCGGGCCACAAAGGCCTCCGGCGCGGCGCAGTGTTGCTGCGCCGCCGCTTCGTCGCCATAGCCATCGGCATCCTGGTCGGCATACCAGAAGGGGGCGTCGATCGGAGCCTCGTCCACCTGCCCGTTGCAGTTGTCGTCCACGCCATTACAAAGCTCGGACGCCTCGAAGTCGGTGTCGTCACAGCCCTCGGCCGCCGGCGAGTCTTTGGGCTCCGAAGGGGGACAGGCGGCGAGGAGGGGAAGGAGGAGAAAGAGCGTGCGCATCGACATCCCGGAGGGATCGCGATTGTAGCTCAGGTGGGTGCGGGACTAAAGGGGAAGAAGGCCCTGGCTGCGCAGCCACACCGCGATCTGCCGCGCCGCTTCCTGATTGGCCGCACCGGTAAAATGTCCCTCGCCCGGTACATTCTCCAGGTGGGCCTCGCCCTCGGTCCAGGCGGTGGCGTCCAGCCAGGGGTCGCTTTTCAGCACCGACCAGAGCGGCGACGTGGCCGTCGGTGCGGGCGCGACCACCGGGGGCGGCGGGCCCCCACCGGGCGGGGGAGGACGGGGCGGTGGTCGGCGCGCGGCGGGTTGGCTGCCCGCCTCCGGGAGCTGAATCACCACGCCCGCAACGCGTGCAGGAATGGTCGCTCCCTCCTGTTTCAGTGCTTCCAAGCTGCGCTGAGCGCGAGCCGGGCCATCCCCAAAATCGGGCGATGGACCCAGGCGGCGCCAGGCCATATAGCCCAGACGAAAGAGCCGAAAATCAGCAAGAAGCCAACCCGGAGGGAACTGAGAGGCACTCGCACAAAGGCTGGGCTCCAGGTCGTTGCCGGTGAGCATCAACAGAACAAGGTCCGGCTGCCAGCGGCGCACGAAGAGGCGGAGCTGCTCGGGCTGATCTTCCAAGGCCAGACCGGGAATTCCGAAGTTCATCACCGGAAGGCCGAGCTCCACCTGGAGGTGGGCGGGGATGGTCTGGGTGGCCTCCACCACCTGGCCGTACACAAAGGAGTCCCCGAGCATGGCAATGCGGAACTCGCCCGGGGCCTTGTCGGTGGGCAGCTCGGGTCCGCGGTAGCCGGAGGGGTTCACGTCCAAAAGCACCGGCGCGATCCGGGTCCACCAGCCGGTGTATTCCACCTGAGCGCCAGGTTGGAGGCCAAAACAACGCCCATCGGGCGGGTTCCGCTGGTAGAGCTGCACCTGCGCCATGTTGCCGAGGAAGAGATGACCGGCCACATCTGCAAGGCCCAGTACCAGAAGCAGCCCAAAGAGGGCCCGCCAGCCGCGGTTTGAGCCTGCCCGTGGAGAAGACATGGTAGGTCCTAACCAGATGCAGACGGGGGGGCACCGGAGGAAGCCGCGCAGCGGAAGGGTGCGTCCGGGAGAGAGGCGAGGCTACAGCGCGAGGGGGGAGGCCCAGAAGCTGCCCGCCTCTACCAGCACCTCGGTACCCGAGCTGGTGCCGGCGGTGAAGGAGAAACAGCCGACCAGGTCGTCATCGACCTGCTCGGCGATGGAGAGGCTGCCGCCCCCCCCTTTGCTGGTGGCGGAAGACTCCCCCTGCTCGGGGGTGACCGACGCGCTGCCGCTGCTGTCCTGGAGAAGGAAGGTGGCGGGAAGCTCTTCCAGGCTCTCGGCTGCGGTGCGCCCCTGGTCGTCGACCAGGGCGACGAGGCTGATGCGATAGCCATCTTTTTGGGCGCTGGTGAACTGGATGCCGGTGCCGGCGAGGTTCCATTGGACCACGGCCGCCCAGACCACGCCATCAATGGTGGCTTTGATCCCCCCTTCCGTGGGGGCTTCGTCGGTACAGGCGGGGGCCGGGGCAGGAGCGCAGGCGAGGAGGAGAGCAAGGAGCATGTCGCGGACTATCCGGCCCGGCGCCGAGTCGCCATCGATCCGGTGTCCTGGCGGGCGAGGGTGTCCCGGTGGTCATGGGCGCGGTTGATAGGGGCGGGGAGGGCGGTGCTTTCGGGCATGGGAGGCTCCGCAGATTCCCGAGCGGAACCTGTGCGCCGGAGAACGTGGGAGCCGGGACTTTGGGGGACTTTTGCCGTTGCAGAGGGCGGGTGGGGGCGGTGGGCCGGGATCTCGCCCCGTGGCCCCGCCCATGCTGGACGCCATCACAGGCTGTCCGGGTCAATCCCCGCCGCCCGCAGCCGCTCGCGGAGCTTTGTCGCGTGGGCAAGAGCCTGCTCCTTTTCGGCGCGGGCCTGCTCCTTTTCGGCGCGGGCCTGCTCCTTTTCGGCGCGGGCCTGCTCCTTTTCGGCGCGGGCCTGCTCCTTTTCGGCGCG
>JBEIQS010000218.1:0-9602 GCA_040376425.1 Alphaproteobacteria bacterium
CCAGGAGCTGCATCCCGTAGCAGATGCCCAATACCGGAACACCAAGCTCCAACCAACCATTGTCGAAGGGAGGCGCATCCGCGTCGTACACCGACGACGGACCGCCCGAGAGGATGATCCCTTTCAGCCGTGCCGGTCGTTGGATTTTTCCGTTACACGGAAGAATCTCACAATAAACCCCCTGCTCGCGCACCCGGCGTGCGATGAGCTGGGTGTACTGCGAGCCGAAGTCGAGGATGAGGATGATCTCGTGGGCGCTCATGCGCCGGGGGCTTATCCGCTTTTCCCCGTGCGGGGTACTATTCCCCGGTGTCTGGCAGTAGCCGCCGACGCCAGGCATCCCGCGCCGCCGATTGAGCGGGATCCAGGCCCAAAAGTTGAGCAGCGACCCACGTCGCTCGCTGGGCCAGCGCCAGGGCCGCCACCACCCCTCGGGGCCCCTCAGCCAGCCGCAAGCCGAGCACCCCTTGCCCGGCCCGCCGCAGGTGCTCCCGCGCCCGCCCAATCAGCTCGGGGTCGGTGCCGCGCTGCGTCCACAGGGTGTACAACCTGTCCCGCGCGCTGCCCCCTCCCTCTGAAAGCTCCTCTTCATCCGCCAAAAGACCGGCACGACTGTGGAGCGACAGCGGACGACGACGCCCCGCAATGGTCGGCACCTCGTTGAGTACAGCCCCCATGCTCCGCGCCACCTGCGACGCTGCGCCCAGCAGCCCCACATCGGGGACCAGGTGGATATGTCCGCCTCTCCCCTCGCCTTCTGGCCGAAGCAGCAGGGAGGTTGTCGCCCCCCACAGCAGGGCCGGGTTCTCCGCCAACGCCGTCTTTTGGCAGGCGCTGCGCACCCCCTCTTCCGCCGCTTCCAGCTCGCCCAGCTCCGTTCCCGCCCAGACCGATAGCAACATGGTCACCGAACTCAGGGCGCCGAAGCGACCATCTCCGGCATCCTCCAGCCACCAGCCGCCCGGAGGTGCGTCAGATTTTGAACTGCACACCAGCACAGGAATCCCCGCTGCATCCGCCTGCTCCGCGTAGCGGTCGGCCCAGATCGGCCCCTCCAGCAGCACCAGGATCTTGCCCTTTTCGGGCAGGGGTACGTCGGGATGGGTGACCTGCTCGAAGCGCCCGGAAAGGCTGGTTGCCCGCCGCAATGCCGACGGAGCCCCCACCAGGACCAGACTGTCCCCCGCCTGCCGGAGCCGTGGCAACAGCTCCCGCAAAGCCTGCCGATCCGGCGAGCGCAATTCCAGGGGGTCCAGCGCCACTTCCTTCAGACGCGGCGCCAGCGCACCCGGATGCCGAAGCACCGCCAACTCGGGAAGATCCCGGATCAGCGGTGCAATTTCAAGCTGTACATCCATCACTGGCCGACGATGTCGGTCTCCATGGCCGCCAGGGCCAGAACAAGCTGGTCGGCGGGAAGACCGCCGTCGAAGGTTCCGTTGGTGTAGGGCACGCCCAGGGTGTCAAAGGCGGCCAGCAGATCCTCGACCATATAGCCGAATTCTTCACTGGTGATGCCCATGCCGGTGTGCGCGGTGACCATGTCCAGACCGCTGTACACGCAGTAGCCGCCCGTCGCCTCGCAGACCTGCTCGACCAGCAAGCGGTTCAGGCGTGCGATGTCCGTGTTCGCAAAGCGCGCGTTGATCCGGGAGTCATCCGCCACATTCGCCAGGAATTCGTCGATCACCGCCTGCACCGCCGCGTAGCCACCGAGCTGGTTGAACAGCACGTTGCTACCGGTGGCATCGGTGACGATGTCCTGCTGCATACCGGCCAGAGCCAACACAAGCTGGTCCGCCGGAAGTCCGCCGCTGAAATCGGGGGTGTAGGTCACACCCAGGTTGTCGAAGGTCTGAAGAAGATCCTCGACCATGGCGCCGAACTGCGCATCGGTGATGCCCATGTTCGCGTGGACGGTGACCATGTCGCCACCGGAGTACACACAATAGCCACCCGTCGCATCACAGATCTGCTCGACCAGCAGGTCGTCCAGGCGGGCCAGATCGGCGTTTGCAAACATCCAGTTGATCCGGTCGTCCGCAGCCACATTCACCAGGAAGTCCGCCACCACAGCGTTGACGGCTGCATAGCCGCCAAGCTGGTTGAAGAGCACGATGGTCCCATCGGGATCGGTCACGATGTCGTCGTGGGTGGCGGCGATCGCCAGGATGAGCTGATCCGCAGGAAGTCCGCCGGAGAAATCCGGCGTGTAGGTCACGTTCAAGCTATCCAATGCCGAGAGCAGATCGACGACAATGCTGTTCCACTGCGCCTCGGTGATGCCCATGTTCGCGTGGACGGTGACCATGTCGCCGCCGGTGTAGGCGTGCGGCCCGCCGGTGGCGGCGCTGATCTGGTTGCGAAGCTGGGTTTTCAGGTTCGCCAGGTCTGCATTGGCAAACATCCAGTTGATGTTCGCATCGGCGGCCACGTTGGCCAGGAAGGCATCCAGCACCGCGTCCACGGCGGGCTCTCCCCCAAGCTGGTCCCACAGGGGCAGAGGCTGCACGGAGTCGTCCGTCGGCTCGGAGTCGTCCGTCGGCTCGGAGTCGTCCGTCGGTTCCGAGTCGTCGGTCGGAGAATCCGGCACGCTGGAGTCTTCGGGACGGGTCACCGTGGGATCGGTGGGCTCCGAGAACTTTCCGGGCTCTTCTCCCGTACATCCAACGAAGACCATCAAAAGGGGCAGGGCAAAGGTACGCATCTCTCTCCTCTCGTGCCCACGGATGGCGAGCACACACGTCGTGGAGAAGTATGGCAGATCGGTGAAGAAATTGCAAGCGCGCGAAGGCCAAGGCCGCCGGTAATACATCCATTAAATCCATGTATCAAGATGATACATTGAAAAAATCGATGTATCACACCCGTCCCCTCCGCGGCAAGGGCGCGCTCCCCTTCCGCCGTCCGTCGTTCGTGGCGTCCGGGCCGTCGGCCTCTGCGCCGGCCAGCCGGGGGCGCAGCCCCCCAAAAAGCCACGTCGCACCCACGACAGGCTCTGCCCAAAGACATCCCCACCTCGCAAGCCCACAAGGCCGCCCTCGCCTCAGCGCAGACTTGCGCCTTTGCCTTCCCTCCTCTACCATAGCGCCTATGGCGCTCTTGACCCTTTTTTTGCTGGCCTGCCCCCCCACTGACGACAGCCAGCCCAAAGGCTGCGAGGACGACGCCGACGGGGATGGCTACGGCACCAGCGGCTTCTGCTCCTTCGCGATCGACTGTGACGACAGCAATCCCGAGGTCTCCCCTGCTGAAGTCGAGACCTGTGACGGCATCGACAACGACTGCGATAGCCAGGTGGATGAAGTGGCAGGCACCTGGTACACCGACTCCGATGCCGATGGCTACGGTGATCCCGGCACTGCGGTCACGGGCTGCCAGCCGGACGCCACCATCGCCATCGGCGGGGACTGCAACGACGCCGATCCGCTGATCAGCCCGGGCGCGGCCGAGATCTGCAATGCGGACGGGCAGCCGGTCGACGAGAACTGCAACGGGGATGCCGATGACGCCGACAGCAGCCTGAGCGCTCCCCCCACCTGGTGCCAGGACGGAGATGGCGATGGCTTCGGCGACGACCTTCGCTGCACCCAGCGCTGCCTGGGCCCCACAGGCTGGGTTCAGGAAAACACCGACTGTAACGACGACAACCCGGATATCAATCCGGGAAAACCTGAGATCTGCGCCGAAGGAGACGAGGACTGCAACGCGCTGGAGGGCATGGACGACCCCGGCATCACCGACCCCACCGTCTGGTGCTCCGACGAAGACGGCGACCACTTCGGCGATCCGGCCACCTGTGCCCCCCTCTGCGCCAAGCCGTCTGGCGCCACCCAGGACGACACCGACTGCGACGACACCGATGAAAACATCAATCCCCGTGGAACCGAAATTTGTGGCGGAGAAGATGAGGACTGCAACGGCCTGACAGACGATGAAGACAGCGGCGTGACCGAGACGGTGACCTGGTGCGCGGACGCGGACGGCGACAGCTTCGGCGATGCCGCCGCCTGCGCGGCCGCCTGTCAGGGCCCCACCGGAAGCACCACCGATCAGACCGACTGTAACGACGCATCCTCCGACCAATACCCTGGCGCAACCGAGCTTTGTGGTGGGGTAGATCTGGACTGCGACGGCCTGATCGACGAGGCCGACCCCGACAGCCCGCTGACCACCTTCTACCTGGACGCCGATGGCGACGGGCACGGAGACCCCGCAGCGGCCGTGCAGGCATGCACCCTGCCCACGGGTGCATCGGTCCTGAACGATGACTGCGATGATGCCGATCCAGCGGCCTTTCCGGGCGGTGCCGAAGTCTGCGGCGGTGGCGACGAAGACTGCGATGGACTCCTGAACGAAGACGACCCCGACGCCGCCCCCGCCACCTGGTACGACGACCTGGACACCGATGGTTTTGGCGATGCCGCCACCGCAACGGTAGCCTGTGAAGCCCCCCCTGGCGCCACCACACAGAGTGGTGACTGCGACGACCTGGAAGAAAGCACCTTTCCCGGCGCTCCCGAAGCCTGCGACGGAGTCGATCACGACTGCGACAGCCTGGTGGACGACGACGACCCCGACTCCCCCCGGGGCACCTGGTTCGCCGATACCGACGGCGACAGTTTTGGCGACCCCAGCGCCGCCTTGGACGCCTGCGACGCCCCTCCCGGCTACCTTGCGGACAACACGGACTGCCAGGATGCAGATGCCACCATCCGTCCGGGGGGCACCGAAGTGTGTTTTGGTGCCGACGAAGACTGCGACGGCCTGATCGATGAGGCCGATCCCGATACCCAGCTTTCTTCCTGGTATGCCGACACCGACGGCGACAGTTTTGGGAACCTTGGCGCACTCAGCCTCGCCTGTGCTGCCCCCATCGGCACCGTCGCCGATGCCACCGACTGCAACGATGGCGACAACACGATCAACCCCGCCGCCCTGGAAGTCTGCGGGGGGGTGGACCTGGACTGCGACGGTCTGGTGGACGAGCAGGACCCCGATACGCTGCTTTCGGACTGGTATCCTGACCAGGACGGCGACAGCCTGGGCGACGACGCCGGGTTGATCACCGCCTGCGCCGGCCCGCCCGGAAGTGTGAGCACCGGCGGAGACTGCCGCGACACCGATCCCCTCGTGGGCACCTGCACGCTCTACACCCTTGGAAATGCCACCGATCTTGGTGACTTTCTGACCCTCTCCCAGACCGAGCTGCACCTCCAGAAGCTCAGCCTCAGCAGTGGCGCCACCCTCCTGGCCTTGGGGGCCATCCAGGATCATGCCGCCGGCGAGCTGATCCTGAGCCTCTACTCGGATGCCGCGGGCGCGCCCGACCAGCTCCTGCTGGCCACCCCGCCGACCCTCGTGCAGGCGGGCACCCAGGAGATCGATGTACCCGCCACCGCCCTGACCGCCGGGGACTATTGGGTGGGCGCCGCCTGGGACACCGAAGTGACCGTCCGCAGTGCAGCAGGTACGCTCCCCTATGGAAGTACGCTCTATACCTGGGGAGATAGCCTTCCCAGTCCCATCACCGGTATCACGCCCGCCGCCGGGCCCGACCTGAACCTGTACCTGGTCGTCTACTGAACCAAAATAATGACTGCGCTCAATCTTGACTGACCTCAGAAATGAGCATAGTCATAGCGCATGGGCCTTCGGGAAGAACATCGGCGGGACAAAGAGCAGCGCATCCTCGCCGCAGCGGAGAGCCTGTTTCACGAGCGCGGTTTTGCGGCCACGACCACCCGAGAGATCGCCCAGCGCGCGGAGATCGCCACGGGAACCCTGTTTCTGTACGCCAAGACCAAAGAGGATCTGTTGCTGTTGATTTGGCGGGACCGCATTGAAGCGGTTGTGGAGGCCGCATTTGTGGGACTCCCCAATGCTCCCCTCCCCCATCAGGTTGCTTGGATCTTCGGCTCTTTTCTGGACTTTTATGCACAGGATCAGGCACTGTCGCGGGTGTATGTGCGCGAGCTGCTCTTTCCGGGGGAGGGGGCGGAAAGCCATGCCTACACCTTCGTTTTTCTTCAGCGCCTACAAGCGTTGTTGGAGGAGGCGGAGGCGCGCGGCGAGCTCTGCTGCGACCTTCCCCTCCCCCTGCTCGCGGCAAACCTCTTTGGGAGCTACGTGATGCTCCTGATCGGCTGGCTGAATGGAACGGTTCCAGAAGACCAGCTTCGTCCCCTTCTTCTGGCTTCTCTGGAGCTTCAACTCCAGGGTCTACGCCCCCTTGGAGCTGCACGATGATGACCCGCACCATCGCCTTCACCGAGCTGCCCCCCGTGGCCGCCTCTCACCGTTTTAACGGCCTCAGCCTTGGAGAAGCGCGGAGTCGCTTCTTCGCCGAGCAGGGAATCCCCACCGATGGCGGCTACGAGGCCAAAGTCGTGCCCATCTACTTCGGGAAGCTGCACATCTGGGACATGCCCAACGTAGAGAACCGGAAGAAGGCCGTCCGATTTCACGACCTCCACCACGTGATCGCGGGCTATCCCACGGACTGGTCCGGGGAGGGTCGGATCAGCGCCTGGGAGATCTCCAGTGGCTGCACGCGCTATCCGGCTGCCCTCTGGATCAACCTCCACGGCATTGGCGTTGGGCTTTTCACCTCCCCCCGGGGCACCTTTCGGGCCCTGGTGCGCGGCGGGCGCTCCGGCAACCTCTACCCTATCGATCCCGCAGGCTTTGCCGCGCTGGAGGAGAAGAAAGTGGAGGATGTCCGCGCAGCGTTGAACCTGGACCAGGACGGGGAGGCGGCCACCCCCACTGAGAGCCTGCGCGCCGTGGCTATACTACTGGGCGCCAGCCTCTTTTCTCTTCTCAACGTTCTTCCCTTCTTTTTGATCCTGGCCTGGGTCTGGTCCGGCCTGACTACGGGGGGGCTGGGCTTCTGAGGGCAGTTGTGGTACCATCGGCATAGAGGTCACCCGTGCGTTCTTTTTTGCTGCCCCTCCTTGCGCTGCTTGCCTGCAACAATGCTGGGAAATCCGGCGATAGCGTCGACTCGATGAAGACCGTCGTCGCCTGTGACGAAGATGGCGACGGCTTCTGCGCCAATGAAGGCGACTGTGACGATGGGAACGACAGGATCTACCCCGGCGCCCCCGAGATCTGCGACGGGATCGATGACAATTGCGATGGCACTGCCGACGAAGGTGTGCTGCTCAGCTTCTACCCCGATCTGGACAACGATGGCTTCGGAGATGCCCTCTCCCCCCGGGAGGCCTGCGAAGCCCCGGACGGCTATCTGCCGGACAACTCAGACTGCGACGATAGTACCTCTACTATCTACCCCGGTGCCTTGGAAGTCTGCGATCAGATTGACAATAACTGCGACGGCAACATCGACGAGGGACTGACCTCGCTGTGGTTCGCGGATGGCGACGAGGACGGCTACGGAGACCCCAACATCTTCCGGGACACCTGCGTGGCGCCCGACGGCTACATCGCGGATAACACGGATTGTGACGACTCTTCTGCGCGCGCCTACCCGGGCAACATCGAGGTCTGCGACCAGCTTGACAACGACTGCGATGGCCAGACCGACGAGGACGTAAGCACCATCTGGTACGCCGACTTTGACGAAGATGGCTACGGCAGCCCGGCCCTTTCCCAGACCTCCTGCACGCCGCCCGCCGGCTATGTCCAGGATGCCTCCGACTGTGACGATCTGTTGGCCACCAGCTACCCGGGAGCAACAGAGTACTGCAACGGCGCAGACGACGACTGCGACGGGACTGTAGACGAAAACGACGCTGCAAACGTGTCTCGCTGGTATGCCGACGCGGATCAGGACGGCTATGGCGACAACAACGTCGCGATCGATGCCTGTGCCGCACCCTTGGGCTATGTCGCCACCGCTGGGGACTGCGACGATACCTTGGCCGCTATCAACCCGGGTGCCACGGAAATCTGTGACAGTCTGGATAATGACTGCGATGGAAGTACGGACGTAAATGCTGTAGACGCAACCACCTGGTACGTGGACCTGGACGGCGACAACCACGGCAGCCTCGTGGCCACCACCAGCTCCTGTACCCGCCCCACCGGCTACTCGGCCACCTCGGACGACTGCAACGATGCCACGGTTCTGGCCTATCCCGGTGCGACAGAAGTCTGTGACTACCTGGACAATGACTGCGACGGCACCGTGGATGTGAACGCGGCCGACGCGCAGACCTGGTATGTGGACGCCGACTCCGACGGCTACGGCGAGAGCGCCACGGGGCTGCTCTATTGCCAGGCCCCCTACGGTTTTGCTTCGAACGACCTGGACTGTGACGACTCCGACGGCAACGTGCACCCCTCCGCGCCCGAATACTGCGACGGCGTGGACCAGGACTGTGATGGCGTGGCCGACGACTCCGCCGTCGATGCCACCCGCTGGTACCTGGATACGGACAGCGACAGCTTTGGCGATCCAAACGTCTATGCATACAGTTGTTCGCAGCCGGCGGGCTATGTGCCGAACGCACTGGACTGTGACGACGCGGCATCCGGGGTCTACCCCACCGCCGACGAATATTGTGACGGCATCGATGAAGACTGCGACGGCAACATCGACGACAACGCCGCCGATGCTCAGCGCTACTACGATGATGTGGACGGCGATGGCTACGGAGACCCCTCCTCCTTCCAGGATGCCTGTACCGCGCCTGCCAACAGCAGCCTGAACACCCTGGATTGCGACGACAGCTCCGCCACCACCTACCCCAGCGCCAACGAACTCTGCAATGGCAACGACGATGACTGCGACGGCAGCATCGACGAAGGTGCCATCGACATCCAGATCTGGTACCAGGACGCCGACGGCGACGGCTTCGGCCAGCAGACCAGCTCCAGCTTCGGCTGCACAGCGCCCGCAGGCTATGTGGCATCCTCCTCCGACTGTGATGATGGGGACAGTGCAATTGCCCCCGGGCTGGATGAGTACTGCAACGGCGTGGACGACGACTGCGACGGGACGGTGGACGACAACCCCGTGAACGGCGTGGAGTGGCATCCCGACGCCGACGGCGACGGCTACGGCAACATGTACTTGAGCGTGACCGCCTGCGCGGCCCCCGGCGGCTACTACGCCGACGACTCCGACTGCAACGACGCCGACGCCACCATCAACCCCGAGGGAGCGGAAGACTGGTACGATGGTGTGGACAGCAATTGTGACGGCAGCGAGGATCCCGACTTCTGCTCGGAGGAACCTCCCGTTGGCACGGTGAGCACCGACCCCACCTGCACCTATGTGCCCACCGGCAGCTTCAACCCCACGGTGGAGTGGAGCATTTCCTCCTTCGCCACCTATGCCAACTACAAGCACGTGATTATGGCCCCTATGGTGGGCGAACTGACTGACGACAACGGCGACGGCGCCATCGACCAGGACGACACCCCGGACATCGCCTTCGTCGCCTTCAGTCGTGCATCGGGTGCCGGAAGTGACGGCGTTCTCCGCATTGTTTCTGGCACGGGCTATGTAGAAAAGCTCGCAGTAAGCAGCAAGACCTACAACAGCGTCTCCTATGCGCCCTACCGCTACAGCAACATCGCCCTGGGTGACATTGACAATGACGGAGAGATCGAAATTGTAGCCACGGTCTACC
>JBEIQS010000117.1:0-18612 GCA_040376425.1 Alphaproteobacteria bacterium
CAGAGCGGGCTTTCCGCGCTGCTGCTCAGGCCCCAGTGTGGCAGTCCCCACCGGCATCTTCAGCACCTGCTCGCTCAGCAGCGCCAGGTCGTACTCGGGAGGCGACACCTTCCGGGCCCCGTACACCACCTTTGCACCGCCCTCGGGGATACGCACCAGGATCTCGCGCTCGGGACGAGAGATCCGGATCTTCTCGATGGGAATCGGCGGATTTTCACCGTTGTAGATTCGAATCATCAGCTCGGCGCCGATGTCCTGATCCAGGCGGAGCGACAACCGCCTGCCGCGCTCGGTTCCTTCCCAGGTCACCGCACGAATGGCCTCGACCGTCGCCCCCCGATCCCGCACCAGCTCCACCTGGCGCTGAAAGACGAGACGGTCGGTGGTCAGCTCCACGTTTCGGATCGGTGTACCCTGAACAACAGGAGCTCGAAGCTCCGTGATATTGCCAACCTCTTTACGCGTAAAGACCAGATCTTCCGGCTCTCCCACCTGCTGGCCGGGCCGGAGCAGATAGGGCACCAGCCGGTCCTGGCTGTCCACCACCCTCAGATCCTGCAGATCCCACGCCGCCCTGCCGAGCACGCTCGCATCCACCGCCACCCGAACCCAGCCGGGATCACCGATCAGATCGCGCTCCCAACGCTGCGGCAAGCGATCGGCCACTTGGAAGCCCTCGTCGATGCCCTCTCGGGTGGGGGGAGGCACCCAGGCGGGATTTACGGCAGGTGGCGTCATCGAGGCGGGAACCAAGCCGGCCAGCAGGAGCGCGTTCCGCGCGAACTCCAGGTCGAAAGCGTCCTGTGGCTCCAGGCCGCCCACATAGAGCTGTCCCGACCCCGGGTTTCGTGCCAACAGCATCGCCGCGGTGGAGTACACATCCACGCCGGTGATGTCCAGGGGATCTCCCCGGTCGGTATCGACCTCCACCACAAAGCGGTCCGTACGCAGGTCCAGTCCGTTCAGATCGTTCTGCTCCAGCGAGTAGCCGCCGACATTCACCCGCTCCACCACCGTGGAGGCTCCCCCAGCACGCAAGCTACGGCGATAGAGGTCGTTTTTCACCTGGAGGTGTAGCCCACGCACATGCCGGATGCCGGGCAGGACCACGGTGTATTGTGCAGTTCCTTCCTCGGTGAGCACGGGCTCGCTCACCTCCACGAATTCGCGGGTGAGCGGTGGAGTCAGTGCCGCCAGCTCGATGCCCATCACGTCGTCGATGTCGGTGTCACTGCCGTCCAACGCGGTGACTTTCAGAACAAAGGGCCCCTCTCCCGCGGGGACGGGAACCACCATCCGCTCCGAGCCCCCCGCCATCTTCCAGACGATCCCGGCGTTGGTCCAACCGCCCCCGCTGCTCATCACCCGCACCTGCCACACCAGCGCGTCGCGCCCCACCTGCAGGATCAGCGCATCCACCGGCCGGGCAAAGGCCGAGACCCCATAGGTACCACCGCCCTGGGAACGCACGAAGCTGTCAAGGTTATCTCGGGTCAACCTGTCTTTAGACTGAACTGTAGTATAGGCTACACTTTCTCCCGACGGCGAGAGGTAGAGCAGCGTGCGGTTGAGGTCATCCCCCCAGCGCCCCACCACATCCGGAGGCAACATCAGCCCGACAATGCCCGAAGCCGGAGCTTGAACCTCGGCAACATAGGGGTAGGCGGAGGGATCCGCCGCAAGCACCAGCGAGAGCAGGCCCATCATCATTTGGCGCTCCGGTCACGGAGAACAAGGCGTTGGAAGGCGATAGCGGCAAGCATCAGCGCGATGGCCATACCGGCGAAGGAGCCCACCCGGTAGAAGCCGGAGAGCTGCCACAGATCCCACAGGCAGGCTTTGGCCACCCCAAGCAGGGCGAACATCAGGCCCAGGAAGCGCCCCCAGCGGGACTCCCAGATCGAACCGACCACAATCAGCAGCAGCCCAAAGGCGGCCCAGGCGATCGACCGGGTCATTTCCTGCGCGAGGCCCTCGCCCACAAAGGACAGCGAGTTGTCCACGGCGAAGGCGTGGGAGATTTCCAGGTTCAAGGTGATGAAGAAGAGCAGGATCGATGCCAGCTTCAACATCACCGGTAGCAGCGGCGGCGCCTTTTCCTCGACCGTGAAGGAAACCCCCGCGACCAGGAGAAGGGTGGCTGGAATTCCCCAGGTATAGAGTATCCAGTTGAAAAGGATAGCCCCCTCTGCACCCCCGACCCAGGCCTCCCGGTTGAGGACCAGCCGCACCACCACCGCTGCCCCCAACACAGCCGCGAAAGCGGGGAACATCGGCATCCGTAACCGGCGCCAACACAGACCCAGCAAGGCCACTTCCGCCGCCCAACCCACGGTGAGCCACGCGCGCTCGAGCTGCAGCGGCACGGCGATGGCGGCCGCCAGCAGCACCAGTCCCACAATCACCCCGGCCATGCGGTCCCCCAGCCGCAGGGTACGGTTTCTGAGCAGCGACGCCCCTCCCCCCAGCAAGCTCGCGCCCAGCAGCAGCGGCAAACCGCCCAGAAGCCCGGTACCCATCGACAGATTCCAGAGCTGCCGGAAGGGCTCGAACAAAAAGACACCGATCAGCGTGGCTGCGGCCACAGCCCAGGTGTCGTCTTTCTTGGGATTCCAGAACGGGGGGAAGAACCAAGAGATATAGAGAACTGTGGCGGCCAACAGGGAGTACGAGACCGCATCGGGCAACAGCTCCCGGCCCGCCAGCAGGATGAGCGCACCGGCGGCCGCCCCCAGCACCAGAGCCTCGCGCGGCCCCTTCACACGGAACAGGATCACCGGCGGAAGCCCCAATAGCAGCGCCAGCAGCGGCACCACCTCCGGCTCGGGTTCCACCACGCCCACTCCGACCGCACCCGCCACCGACGCCGCGCCCAGCACCACTGGCCCGGCCCAACCACCACCCAGTAGGGCCACTGCGACGGGAAGGAGAGCGAGAAGGCCGAGAACCGGTCCCCAGTGCGGCTCCGCCGCTCCCAGCCAGCCGCCGGCATAAAGCCACAGCAGCAGCGCAGGCACGCCACCCGCCAGCGCCATCAGCGGTTGGCGCAGCGCCTCACCGCCGCCGGGCCGCCAACACAGCAGCGTCCCCAGCGACACATACAGGACGTAGGCAGCCGCCAGATACACGTTCTGGCCCTGCGACCAGGAAAGCGGCATGGAGGAGATGGGATCCAGGTTGCCAGGATCTACCGGTATAATGTAGACCGAACCCACCATTCCCACCATCACCGCGCCGATCCAGGCGGTCATCGTGGTCACGCTGTCCAGCTTGGGGCTACCCAGCCGGGCCGCCAGGAGGAAAATCCCTGCCAACGCCGCCGCTCCACCCAAGCCGATCGCCACCTGATCCGGTGCATAGAAGCTCTGAATCCATCCACCCAACAACACGCTGGAGAACAGAGCCGCCAGGCCCACCAGCTCGGGCCAGGCGCGGCGCCGCGCCGCCACCAGCAGGCCCCCGGTGAGCAGCACCAGGTAGGCCATAAATGCCAGGGCCTTGTTCTCCCCCGTAGACAGAAGGACCGGGGTCAGGTAGCCGCCGATCGCTCCCAATGCTGCTTGAAAGCGGGATCGATGGCCGACCGCCGCCAGCATGGTCACGACGGTCACCAGCACCATGGCGCCAAAGGCCACCGGCTGCGCGATCACGCCATACAGCGCCACCCCCGCATACAGCGCGCCGTACAGGATCGCCGCGCCCGCCCCCACCAGCGCTTCGGCCGGCACCGTATACCGCCGGGCACGCAGGAACTCGCCGATGGCCCAGGCAGCAAGACCCACACTCAGCCCCGAGGCGAAGCGCATGCCCGGACCGACGAGGCCCGCCTTGATCACCTCGCGGAAGCCGAACAGAGCCGCCAGCAGCAGCAGACCGCCGCCCGCCGCCGCCAGGACCCACAGAGCAATACGCTCCGGGTTGAAGGCCGGGGCCGCGGGTCGGGTGTTTGGGGGATCTGAGGGAGGCGGCACCGGGGAGGAAGGCGGGGTGGGCCCGGCGGGTGCAGGCGCGGGGGAGTCGGCGCGCGCGTCCGGCGGAGGACCCGCCGCTGGCTGCGTCTCGGCAGCGGACGGAGGCGGGACGACGACCGGGTCAGCCCCGGTGGCGAAGGGCGTGGGCACATCTCCGGGCGGGGTCGACGCCGGAACGGCGGACTCCGCTGCGCGAGCAGGCGGGGTTGACGTGTCAACCTTTGGCGTCGAAGGCAGGTCAGGCGTTGGCGTTGGTGTGTCCACTTTGGCGGGCACACTTGACGGCGCAATGGCCACATCTGCGGTCGTGGGCGAACGCTGTCCACCCGCAAGCACCTGACGGCGCAGCCCCAAAAGCTCGGCTTCCAGTTGGTCCACACGCGCCGTCAGGCGACGCAGCTTCCCTGCCTGGCCCACCAGACCGATCACCAGCGCAAAGGGCACCACCCCGACCACCAAAACCAGGACGCAGGCAAGGCCCGAAAGCAGGCTATCCATGCGGACGTTCGTGTGTCGTACTCGCCCGCTGACGCACCCATCGCTCCAGGCGACCGACGTCCGCCTCAGACATGCGCTGGAAGGCCACCCCGTAGAGAACATGGGGAGGACGATCCTCGATGCGTGCGACGCGAGCGTCGGCTTTGATGGGGTCTTCGCCAGGGATCTCCAGGATGACGGCGGGAATCACCCCGTTCATCTCCCAACCGGTCGGCAGATCCGCCAGCATCGCCGCACCACTCGACGAGAGATCCCGCACCTTGAAGGCCTGCTCTCCCACCAGAATGCGCACTGGCTCGCCTTCCCCACAGCGCGCGCGCACGGCACGCCGGTTCTGCAACATCGTTCGTTCGCGGCGCATAATGTAGTGAATCAGCGTGTTCCGCACCGAAGCGCTGACCCGCACCAGCTCCACACCACAGATAACGCCAGGAAACTCGGCATCTCCGTTGGGGCGCAGGTTGCGCACCACCGCTTCGCACAGCATAGGAGATTCGCCTGAAAGACGAAGCTCCAACCGCGTGATCTCCATGCCCACCCGTAAATCCTCGGGTGCGACCGCATCGGCGGCGATCTCCAGGGCCATCCCGCCCGCGGAGACGTCGAGAATCGGCGCCACCCGCACCAGATCACCCTCTTCATGCAGGATCGCCTGACATCCCGGAGGTGCCGGAATCCGGAACCAGTTCCGACGCTCAGTGCGGTTGTAGGGCACCGGATTCACCGAGGGACGGGGCGCCTGCTCCCCCGACGTGGGCTCGGGCCCCGGTGGCCCCCGGAACCGGGACATCAGGTAGACGCCGCCTGCAAACATCAGGATGCAACCCCACTGTGCGGGGGTAAGCCCCGCCCACCGGACATCCGCGGTGTTCAGGTCGGTGTTGCGCAGAAAGTCAAAGCCGAAGCGGGCGGGCGCATACATCAGGCACCAGAGTGCCGAATAGAAGCCCGCTTTCCGTGGGCGCCGGTCCGCCAGGAGGAAGGCAGCCGCGATCACCATGGTGAACAGCGCTTCGTACAACCCGAGGTTGTGCCGCACTTCCACCACGGAGCGGCCCTCCAGGTTCATCGCCATGCTCTGGCCGAGGAAAAAGTCGGTCTGAGCACCGATATGATCGCGAGCCAAAAAGCAGCCCAAGCGGCCGAAAATCCACCCGAAGGGGAAGCCGAACATCACCACATCGGCGTGCTTCCAGAAGGGGCGCGGTCGCAGCACCCGGAAGAAGAGCACCGCACCCAACACCGCCCCGATGAAGCCGCCAAAGCTGGAAAATCCTGCCCAAATCCGGAGCAGCGCCACCACCCCGTCTTTCTCCATCTGCTCCGGATGGTAGGCGAGCACATGCACCAGATGACCGACCACAAAGCCGCTCAAAACGATGCAGACCACAGCGTCCACCACATCGCGCACGTCCAGGCCAAGGCGCATCCCACGCGCGCGCGCCACCTCCAAGCCCAGGACAAAGCCGATACAGACCAGCGTTCCCCAGGGATCGATGGGAATGGGACCCAGGTTGTAGACGGGGAGAGTGATATCGGGTATCAAACGCTACACCAGCACGACGTCCTGTGATAACACGGCGGCGGCCTGGAGAGGCAGGAAGGAACGATGTCGGTGATCACGCAGGATGTCATTGTGGACGACCGTAGCCGCGAGCAAGTGCTCGAGTGGCTTGCAACGCCCGAAAACCATGCAGTACTTCTGAATGGTGCCTTTGAGAACGTGCAGACAAAAGGTCGGGGTGATTTTGAAGCGGTGCTGCCGACGCCGATCAAGCGCCGCGCGCTTGGCTATCGCTTCTTGCGCTCGGACGAGGAGCATGGCGGGCGACGGGTTCATGTAGAGCTGACGGGCCCGCGTATCGGCGGTACGCTCCACTACAGTTTGCGCACCATGAAGCCCACCACCAATACCCTGGTGACCCTGCATGTGGACTACGATACCGGCGGTCTTCTCGGCACCTTGATCGATCACGGCGGTCTTCGGCGCCCCTATGAGGAAGCCTGGAAGAAGGTGCTCGCCAACCTGAAGCAGGCTGTCGAAAGCAAGCACTGAGCGGGAAGGCAAGCGGCGCCTGCGGGGTTATAGGCGGCCATGCTCCTCTGCCTGCTGTCCGTTGTCCTTGCCGATACTCCCAGGCCAGCCATCCTTCAACGGGGGGTGCGCGAGAGCAGCCTGGATCTTTGGCGTCCCTGGAAGGACGCCGATAAAATCTACGTCATGGTGGGCCTGCCCGACGGGAGCGAGGAGCTGTTTCTGGTCGACACCGGCGCCTCGGTTTCGGTATTGAACACCGACGTGGCCGAGCGCCTGGGCATCCAGGGCAAAGACACCGGCGAATTTTTGCAGGGCCTGGGCGGCGCTGCACCCTGGATCCAGGCCACCCTGCCGGAAGTGAAGCTCGGAGACTTCACCCTGGTTGGGGTGGACGTGGCCGTTGGCGTGCCCGGGGTGCCCGATCTGGCCGGCGTGCTTCCGATCGCGGGAATTCTGGGCAACAACATCTGGTGCAACTTCACGATGGTGGTGGACTACCCCGCAGACATTCTGGAGCTATACAAAAAGAAGGCGTACAAAGTACCCCGGACGGCACATCCGATGAGCTACGACGGCTTCCAGCCTGCCACCACCATGGTGGTGCGGGCCGAAAAGGGGGAGCAGGTGGAGGAGGCGGAGGTGCTGCTGGAGATCGATACCGGCGCCCACGACCTGCTCTTTGCGGGCGTAACCGGGGAGCCCTTTCGCGCGGTGAGCAGCGTGGGCGTGGAGCCGGTCCTCGGGGTGGGCGCGGACCTGGACAGCCTGCCGGAGGCCGACTTTCTCCAGCTTACCCGTCATATTCCGGTGACCACCTTGCGGATTGGTCCACACGATGTGGACTTCAACCACGAAGCCCGCTGGCTGGGGGCCGATGGCGCCACCAACCGGCCCACCAACATGCGCGGCCTGATCGGCTACCAGGTGTTCAAAAATCACCGTTTGGTGATGGACTATCCCGGCCAACGCCTGGTGTTGGAGGACTCCACTATCCACCCGGCCAGGGACTTTGATGCGGTGGCCGCCTACCTGCAGCGGGAGCTGGATCTGCATGGCCAGGCCCCGGAGCGGGCCCTGGTGCGGGCGCGCCTGCAGATCGGCAGCGATGACATCCCGGGCGCACGCAAGAGTGTGGAAGAGGCCCTGCAGAAGCTCCCCAACGATGTGGAATTGCGCGTGATGCTGGCCCGCATCCAGCGCTATGAGGGCCAGATCGAGGAGGCGATCACTACGCTTCGCGATTTGGACCCCAAGCAGGTTGCCGACGAGGGGGAGTGGCTGGCCTTCATCAACTCGCTGGTGCTCTCGGGCCACACCGAGGAGGCCTTGCGTCGAGCAGAAGCGGCGTTGAACCTTCCTGAAATTGAGGACTACCACGGGGAATTCCTGGTCGCAGTCTCCGATGCGTTGCTGGCCTCCGGCAAGCTGTCGCAGGCTGCGGCCGCCATCGACGAGGCCACCCGCATCTCCGGTGGCCGCAATGGGCACCTGCTGCGCAAGGCGCGCATCGCCTACACTGAGCAGGATCGCTACGGAACCATCGTGGTCCTTCGCCGATTGATGAATATCTACCCCCTGAACGGGGTACCGATGTGGCTGTACGCACTGATGAGCAGCCCCCGCGACCAGGGCACCTTTGCTGTGGATCTGGAGACGGCGCTGGCCAGACTGCATCCCGGTGATCAACCTTGGGATTTTGCAGGGGCCGCCTGGCAGGTCATCGGGCAGACCGAGAAGGCCAAGTCCGCGTTGGAGGCGGGCTATGCCCGGGACTGCGAGGATTTGGACGGCTCCGAGCGGGCCAACTGCGACGCCTGGTATTGGTCGCTGGGCGAACAGCGCACCGAAGAGGCGCAGGCCCGCATCCAGGAAGCCCTGAAAGATCAGCCAACGAACTCGGCCTTTGAGGATACCGCCACCGTGGTCGCCCTGGCAGCCAACAAGCCCGCCGAGGCCCTGGCGCATGCCCGCCGCGCGGCCGTGCTCTCGCCGGACGATCCCTACCTGCTGTGGCAGCTTTCCCGACTTGAAGCGACCTATCCGAAGGAGAAGTGATGCTCGTCCTTGGCCTGCTGGTTGCGGCACTTGCCGCCGATCCGGTGCCCTCGGGGCCGCCGCCCACCACCGCCACGGTGGTCAACGTCTACGATGGCGACACGCTGACGCTTTCCACGGGCGATCGGGTCCGGGTACGGAACGTCAATACCCCGGAGTTGAAGCCCGCCGAAGCCTACGGCATCGACGCCCGTGATGCCGCGCGCAGCCTGGTCGACGGCAAGGTGGTCACCCTCAGCTACGGCAGCACCACCCGCGACGGCTATGGCCGCCTGCTGGCATCAGTATCGGTGGATGGGCAGGATCTGGCGCTCTACCTGCTGGAACGCGGCTTCGGCCACGTCTATGTGATCCCCCCGGTCGAGCAGGACATGGCTCCCTTCATCGCCGCCCAAGAAAAGGCCCGGCAGGCCAAGCGGGGAATCTGGAGCAACGCTGCCTACCAGGGGATTATTCACATCACCTCCTTTCATGCCAACGCCGATGGCGACGACCGCAGCAACATCAACGGCGAGTACTTCCGCCTGTGCAATATGAGCGCCCAACCTGTGGATCTGGCCGCCTTCAAGGTCACCGACATCAGCGGAAACACCTGGGAGCTCCCCTCGGTGGTGATCCCACCGGGCAACACGGTCAAGGTGCACTCCGGGCGCGGCACCAACCAGCTCGACGACACCCAACAATTGGCGATCTATCTACAGTCTTCCGGTCCGATTTGGAACAACCAGGAGGATCGCCTGACCATCTACGACCGCTTCGGCAAGGTGGTGGATAGCCGCGCCCACTCCGTGCAGTCCTCCACGCCCTGAATGGACGCTGCGTGGGTGCTGGCGCTGGTCCCTTTTTCGCGTGGATGGGGCGGGGATTTCTGGTACTTCCTGGGCACTCGGCCTGCGGTGCTGCTGTATGGTCTCCTGGTTTTGGCGCGGGTCGGCGCGACGGCCCTCCGCGCGCTGCGACAGGCCGGCGGGACACTTCGCCCGCACCTCCTGCGTCCCCTGCTTCTGGTCATTTTTGTAGCGGCCACTACCGACCTTTTGGGGGCGCGCGTCCTGAAGCCGGGCTTTCAGCGGCCCCGCCCCTGCGTTGCGATGCAGTTGGATGTGGAACGTTGCAGCAAAAATAGCTGGTCATTCCCATCAAATCATGCCGCCAGTACCGCTGCGGTCGCATCGGCGATGGCGTCCCCGGCACTGGGCGCCGTCAGCCTGCTCACCGGAATCAGTCGGGTGATATTGGGACAGCACTACCCCAGCGATGTGGCCGCGGGCTGGTTGTTGGGGGCGGGGCTGGGTGCGTTGATGCGTCGGCTGTGGCATCGTTGGTTGCCGGAGGATCTATGGAAGTAAAAGCGGTCTTTGTGGATGCGGCGGGCACACTCCTACGTCCCCGCGAGCCAGTGGGAATCACCTATAGCCGTTTTGCGCGCCAGTATGGCTACCACAGCGATCCCATCCGGGTGGACGCCCGTTTTCGCGATGCTCTGCGCCGGCACCGGGGTCAGCCCCAGCGCGGTGACGGCCGCAGCTTCTGGCGTCCCGTCGTCAGCGAGTCCTTGGGCATCCATGATGAAGCGGTCTTTGAAGCTCTCTATCACTGGTATGCCACACCCAAGGCCTGGTGGATCGACACCGGCGCGTTGGCGCTGCTCGCGAAATTGGCGCGGGAAGGGGTGCGCCTGGGCATCATCTCCAACTGGGACAGCCGCCTCCGCCTCCTCTACACCCGCTTTGCCCTTGACCGCATGTTTCCGGTGCTGATCTGCTCGTCGGAAGTGGGGGTGGAGAAGCCCGATCCCTGGATTTTCCGCATCGCCTGCCGCTGCGCGGGCGTGCGTCCCCGCGAAGCCATCCACATCGGCGACGACAAAGATCACGACGTGCAGGGCGCCACCGAAGCCGGCCTGGTGGGCTTGCCCTTTGACGAAGAATTGGGCTGGAACCAGCTTCAGGAGCGGATCCAGACGGTACGGCGGCTGCCCTACTTCTGAAGGGGCGGCCGTGCCGCTCAGCCCTCCCGCACCGGGACGGGCGGAAGCTGCGCCGTCACCTTGTAGTCTGCCGTGTAGTAGCCGCCACCTTCGACCGGGCGGAACGGGGAGTCCCGGCGGGCAAAGACCTCGTCACGGATGAAGCCCGCAAGTAGTTGACGGCCAGGAATGCCGTGGTTCAACCAGCGCTGCCGCAGCTTGCGGTACACGGTTTCCTCGTCCGCATTTTCGGCGCCGGCGATCTTCCGCAGGGCGCGATCCAGATAGTCGGCAGTCTCGGCGTTAAAAGGCACCTGGGCCTCTTCAAATACCTCTTTCAGCCAGTCCAGATACGCAGCGGCCATCGGGCCCTCCAGAGCCCGCTGCTTAACCGACTTCTCGCTTCAGGGCAGGGGGCTGCGCGGATTCCAGTCGAAGCGACGGAGCAGGTACATGTCGAACATCGCCGACAGCTTGGAGGCGTACCGAGGGTCCGAGGCGTAGGTGCCCTGCAGCGCCCGCACATAGGCGTCGGGATCTTCGGAAACGGCGCGGGCTTTCGCGTACACCCTCGACTTGGACAGCAGTGCGGCGTGATCCGCCACCGACTCGTCCCAGCTCTCGTAGGCCCGGAAGTGATCCCGACGGATCACCCGCTTTCCACCCCGATACTCCACCACTTTCCGCAGGTTGCTGCCGGAAGGTCCCTTGCCCTTGATCCCGAACAGGGCATTGCCCGGGGCCGAGCGCCCCCAGCTACTCTCCAGAATGGCCTGCGCCAGGGTGACCGACGCGGGCACTCCGAGCTTCCAATCTGAAAAAACCGCCGCATCCACCAGGTTGCGGATAAAGTCCCCGCGCTTCCCCCCCGGTCCCGGCTGCAGCTTGAAGAGGACGTCGTTGCGCAGGTGAATCACCCGCTTCGCCAGATCTTCAGCGCCTTCCACGCCAAGGAGGCTCTCGTCCCCCCGGGGGCGCTGGCGCAGCTCCAACAGCATCCACTCTGCGTTCTGAAGCGCCGGCAGTAGCTGACCGTCGCTGACATAGCGTTCCATTCTTGAAACACGAGCTTGAAGCTGTGCTCCCTGCCCTTGACGTGCCAAGGCTTCCAGATCAGTTGGGGACTGCGCAGACGGCTGTGTGTCGGTGAGAAAGGCAGCTCCCAACAGAGCCAGTCCCAGCAGATTGCGCAAAATCCTTCCCATCGGACTCCTGTTCGACAAGCGATGCTATCGGAAGGAGCCTTGGAGGCCAAGATTTGACGTGTCAAGACTTGGGACCCCAATTCTTGCATTGCAAAGGGTCCAAGCTGCTTCTTCTGACGCAAAAAAAACGAAATCCTCTGAATAATTTTCCCCGGCACCGCCACGGGGATAGCAATTGCAGGCCCAAGGAGCCCGTCATGCCCACGCTGGACGTCTGGTTCGACTACTCGTCGCCCTTTGCCTACCTGGGCGTGAGCCAGGCGGAGGCGCTGGCCTGTCGCACGGGCGCCGAGCTGCGCTGGCGCCCGATCCTGTTGGGGGGGCTCTTCCGCGACCTGGGTCAGGTGGACGTGCCCCTGTTTGCGATGGGCCCGGACAAGCAGGCCTACGTGCTCAAGGACCTGGAGCGCTGGGCCTGGTGGTGGGGGCTTCCCTTCCGCTACTCGCCGCACTTTCCGCTGCGAACCGTCCTTCCGTTGCGGGTGACGCTGGCCCACCCCCAGCCCGGAGACTTCATCCGCCGGGTCTTCCGCGCCGCCTGGGCGGAGGAGCGGGACATTTCCCAGCCTGAGGTGCTCCTGGATTGCGGCGCCACCCCCGCACTTCTGGAGCGGGCGGCGGAGCAAAAAGAACGCTTACGTCTGAACAACGAGGCGGCCAAGGCCGCGGGCATTTTCGGGGTGCCCACCTTTGTTGTGGACGATCGCTACGTCTTTTGGGGCCAAGACCGGATCAGTCTGGTAGAGGCGACTCTGATGGGGATGCGGCCTCCCGGCTGAGATCCAACTCCACCGCCCGTTCTTCCAGCACCGAGAGCAGCCGCCCGATACTGCCGCGCAGGCTGGGGTGCGTCAACAGACGAATCGCCTCCTCCAGCGGGAACCAGCGCACTGCCTCGATCCCCTCACCTTTGGCGGGCGTGAAGCTGGTGATCACGTCGTCGGCCTCCAGCAGGTACAGGTAGATGGTCTTCAGCCGTGGCTGACCATCCGGGGTGGAGAAGCCGTAGCGGATGGTGCCCAGGCTGCCCCGAACGGTCAGCCCGACGTTGATCCCCATCTCCTCCCGCACCTCTCGAATGGCAGCACGTTCGGGCAATTCTCCGTGTTCAATCTTACCTTTGGCAACCTCCCACGTCACCCCGCTGCGCCGGGAGACCCGCACCAGTGCCACCCGCGGCTCGCCCTGGCTCCAGTCCACCAGAAAACCACCGGCTGATGCCTGCTCTCCGAAATTCTCCCGCAGGTTCAGTACATGCCGCAGCGGTACCCCGGGCACCTGATATTGACCGGAGCGGGAGCGTGAAAAGCGCAGCCCGTCGCGCCGGGCGCGAGCGGCATCGATGTAGAGCACCACCGGATCGTCCCAGCGGCGATGCCCGATGCGCCAGGCCTGATCCTCTTGCCGGGCCATGGACAAGGGGCGCCCCTGAGAGCCGCAGAGCTGACCCGACCGACGAATTTCGGCAATACGATCGCGGGCTACCACATGGTACAGAATGTCGGGGCCGTCGGAGACCCGCGGACGTTCCTCGCGTCCCTCCGAAAAAATGCGGATTCGGCCGGCTTCGATCTCCCAGCGCACGCCGCCAAAGCGACGCGAGCTCTCCAAATCAGCGACTACAACCTCGACTTTCAGCGCGATGCTCACCGCGGCAGCCACCGGCTCCACCGCAAACCAGCCATCCGGTTCGGCGACCAGCCCGGACTCGTTGAGCCCATGCCGAAGCATCCGGAGCAGTGCCCTGCTCAGACGGGCTGCATCAACCTGACTGGAAGGGGCCTTCATGCTCCGTAGCGTCACCCCTTTCTCTCCCGCCGTCAAGGGAGACTGGAGAAAGCGGTGAGAAGACGATACCTTGCGGGTGGAGGTGGAATGCCCTGGTCCGATGATGAAACCCCGCTCGCCGAGCTGAAGGACCGGATCCGCCGCTTCTCTGCGGAGCGGAGCTGGGCGCGCTACCACAAGCCGCGAAACCTCGCCATGCAGGTGTCGGTCGAGGCGGCCGAGCTGTTGGAGCTGTATCTGTGGAGTGCGGACGATGGTCCCCAGCCGCCGGTAGAGGGGAGAAGCGGAAAGGTAGAGGAGGAAGCCGCAGATGTTCTCATCGCTCTGCTGAACCTGTGCGCGGTGACCGGCATCGATCTTTGCGCTGCGGTAGAGCGGAAGCTGGAGAAGAACGGCGAGAAGTACCCGGTAGACAAGGCATGGGGTCGACTGGAAAAATACACCGAGCTCTCCGCGCCAATCCTGCGGGCGGAGCCGCTGTGGCCGCAGCCCGATCTCGATGCAGAGGAGGTGCGGCCGATTCCTGAGCGCCACGAGCGCGATCCCGAGCCGACGCGAAAAGCCAGACCGGCCTCGGGCCCCCAAGAGCCCGGCGAGGACTAGGCGGTGACCCTCCGCTCCCGTCTGGCGCTGCTGCTGGGGCTGCTGCTTTGTGCGGCAGGGTTGGGCCTGGGAGAGGGCTGGCAGCGGCAGCGGGAGAACAGTGGTCGGGTGCGAGTGGTCACCGATCCTCCTGGTCTGAAGTATGTTTTGGGTGGCGCGCTTCAGGACGGGCGCGGCTGGGTGGAAGGTCGCCCGGTGGAGCCGCGCGTCGAGGGGCAGCGCACTGTGGTGTGTATCGGGGACTCCCTGACTTACGGCGTAAGTGTGCCCGTGCCGGAGACCTGGGCGGGTCGGGTGGCCGCACTCGAGGGAGCTTCCGCATTAAAGCTGTATAACTTTGGTGTGGTTGGCTATGACGCCGAGCAGGTGGCCACCCTTCTGGAGTCAAAGGTTCCTCCCTTTCTTCCAGATGTTCTGGTGTGGGGCGCCTATGTGAATGACATGGTGCCCACCTACATGCTCTACGGGGCGGACCACGGCGATCCGGTCTTCATCGGCACCTCGGTGCCCCCTTCGGCCAGCGTCCTCCCCGAGCCGCTGACGCTGGTTCTGCTCCAGCACTCGGCGTTGTTCCGGCGCCTGCAAGGCAGCGTTTTTTCACAGAAGGTGGACCCGGCAGAGGCCCGAATTCCCTTTCCCGGCTGGTACGAGCGGCAGCTCGACCGCATTGTGGGCTGGGCACAGGCGCGAGACATTCCGCTGGTGGTGCTCGCGATGGCGCCCCATGTCCTGGCCAACCCGGAGCGCTGCCCCTCGCTGGTTCCCGACCCTGGCTTCTGTACGGTCAACCTGGCATCCTATCGCTATATGCTGGACCAGCTCGCCCGGAGAGAGGTGGCGGTGGTGGACGGTCTCGCGGCCCTGCAGGCGTCTGGTAAAGAGAGCTTCTTCCTCCCCTCTCCCGGCGACTACGACCACCCCAACGCCGAGGGGCATGCCCTCTACGCGCAGGCGCTGCTGCCGGCCTTGCGCAAGCACCTGCCCCCGTCAACCGGCAGCGGTTATGAGAGGCCTTGAGGTAGCCATGCTGTTGCTCTTTTCGGTTTTGATCGGCTGTGTCCCCAAAGCAGACTACGTAAAGCTGGAAAACCAGTACAAACGCTCGCAGCAGCGGGTGGAGAACCTGGAGGCCAACCTTGCGGCCCAAACAAAAATCACGCAGCAGTTGACTCAGGATTTGAGAGATTTATCGACCGACCTGAAGCCGATGATCGATCAGGGCATCGTAAACATTGAGTTTGTCGACGGGCAGATCGTGATCGGTCTGGATGCTGATGTGCTCTTTGCGTCGGGGTCGGCAGATTTGTCCAGCGCCGGCAAGCAGAACATCTCCACGCTCACGAATATCCTGAAGAGCCGGGCGATGGATCACGATTTTCAGGTGCAGGGCCACACCGACAGCCAGCCCATCTCCACCCCTGAGTTTCCCAACAATTGGTACCTGGGCTCGGCCCGCGCCATCCGGGTCACCGAGTACATGATCTCGCTGGGCTTCTCCTCCTCCCGCATTTCCGCTGCCTCCTATGCGAGCTTTCAGCCGGTGGAGTCCAACAGCAGCGAGCAGGGGCGCCGCCAGAATCGTCGAATTGAAGTCGTGATGCTGCCCGATCTGGGCGGGCTGCCCGCCTTTGAAGAGGTAGGAAAGGAGCGCCCCAAGAGCCGCAAACGGCGCCGTGGACAGGAATGAACCAGCGGAAGAGGCCAATTTTTGCGGCCGTCACCTTCTTCTGCTTTGCGATGGTGATCCTGGGGGCGCGTGAATACGCAATGCGCCTCCAGGAAGTGGCGTTGGGACTCAATTTTGTCCCCGACGAGCCCGCGTTGAAATACGAGTTTCGGCCCGGTGGAGCGCTGAACAGCGGCGGCTTCAACGAGCGGGAGCTGCCGAAGGAGAAGCCGGCGGGCATCAAGCGCGTCGCGGTGCTCGGGGACTCGGTCACCCACGGGGCCAGCGTGCGGCAGCCGCAAATCTACTCCCGCGTCGCAGAGGATCTGGCGCATGCCGCCGGACGCACCGACCTCCAGACCATGAATTTCGCGGTTCACGGCTATGATATTGAGTCCATCCGCGGGCTGGCGCATGCACGAATTGGGGCCTTCGACCCTGATCTTGTGGTCTACGGCTTCTATGTCAACGACCCGATTCGCACCGAGCTTGTGGATACCCACCGGGGGCGTCCTGACCGCCACCCGGTCTGGGTGGGCACCGGCCCCCGCGAGTTCTCCGTGCTGACGGACACCGTAGACCCCATTTTGCGCCGACACTCTGCTTTCTTTCGCTCCGTGGAGGGGGCGAAAGGTGCCCGCGCCGTCGCCGCACGCACCGCGCCCGAAAAGCTGCAGTGGGACTGGTTTGAAATGGAGCTGGATCGCCTAATTCAGGAGGTGAAGACCCTGGGCGTTCCACTGGTGGTGCTGATGATTCCGCCCCATGTGATGATCCACACAGACCTGCCGGCCTGCGACGCGCTGGCGGCACGTCCCCACTATTGCGCGAAGAACCAGGAGGTGCTGGTGAAGGCCGGTCAGCTCTTTTCGGCCCGTGGACTTCGGGTGATCGACGGGGTGGCCGCCTATCGGGAGGGAGGCTTTGCCGACCTTTTTGCCCTTCCCGGCGACTTGGATCACCCCAACACGGAGGGCCAGCGCCGCTTGGGGATGGCCCTGGGTGCGGCCTTGCCGGAGCTGCTTCCATGAACCTACGCTTTGTGGCTGCTGTGGGCGAGGAATTGGGCTCTCTTCCCGGAGCCGTGCTGGGGGTGGGACCGGTGGTTGCGGCCGCGTCGATGGCCAGCCTGCTTGCCGCCGAACGTCCGGATGCGGTGGTGCTGATCGGCACTGCGGGCTCCTTTCCCGGAGGGCCGGCGGTGGGCAGCCTGGTGAGCGGCAGCCGCCTGGGGCTGGCGGATCCGCTGAAGGGGGCGGGGGTTGGCTATGTACCCCGCCTGCCCGAGCCGCTGGAGGCGGATGCTGCATTGCGGCATAGGCTGGGCCTGCCGGAGAGCCGAATCCTGACGAACCTGGGCGTCACCACCGATGAGGCACTTGCGAAGTACTTTTCGGAGGAGTGGGAGGTAGAGCACATGGAGGCCTACGGCGCAGCCTGGGCCTGCCGGCAGCTTCAGGTGCCCTTCGCAGTTGTAGTGGGGATTACCAATGTGGTCGGCCCCACGGCCCACGCGGAGTGGCTGGCGCGTCGCTTCTCGGTCCAGACCGCGGTGCGGGAGTGGGTGCGCAGCCGCTTTATGCGCCCCTGAATCGGCCCGGGGCTGGCCGGCCTGCAGCAGAGGCGATAAATGCCGTTGCCCGTCGGAGGATTCTTGTCGAAGCCCGTATTGCCCCGCGACTATGTTCATCGCCTGTCTGAAGAATGTGCGAAGGAGATCGGTCGCTTCCAGACTGTCGCCAAGCGGCTTCTGGACTCCCAGCCCCGTCTGGTCCGCTTTTTCCGCGACAACATGCCGGTGATGCCTGGCCAGTCCGGCGAGGTGTCCCTGTACCTGCTGGCGGTGATCCTGCACATCTACAGCACCTCCGGAAAGCTCGGAAAAGTAGGCGAGGCCGAGATCGGCGCCGCCACCCGCCGCATCGTTGGACGGGCCAAAGGCTGGCTTCCCGGCACCCCGGACTTCCCCAGCCATGTGCGTACGGTCGAGGACCGGGTCCAGCCGCACATCCTGGATGAGGCGCTGCAGGCCTTGTTCGAACGCACCGAGAAGCGTGCAGAAGAAGTGGACATCCCTCCCGATCAGGCCGCACTCATGTTCCTGATGTTGTGGGCCGCCACTGATGCGCTGGATGCAGCCTGGAAGGCCCCGCAGAATCCCCCGTGGACCGAGGCCTAGGGTGGGACTGCGGGACCGGATCAAGGATCGGCTGAAGGGAGCCCTGGGCTTTCCCCCGCCTCCCCCTCCCGCTCCGGCTCCATCCCCTCCCCCGGCGGTAGAGGCGGACTACCGCCTTTTGGGCAGCGGGCCGGTTCCAGAGGGTGGAGCACGCACATGGCCCCTGCCCGGCTCACCCGATCAGGTGGTGGCAGTTTTCCGCAAAAACGGAGAGCTTTTCGCCATGGACAACGCCTGCGCACATGAGGATGGCCCCATCGGAGAAGGCACCGTTCGCGGCACCACCGTGCGCTGCCCCTATCACGACTGGGAGTACGACTTTACCACTGGCTCCTGCCTGACCGACCCCGAGCGGCGCCAGAGCTGCTGGAAGGTGCGGGAGAGCCAAGGACAGATCTGGCTCGGCCCCCTGCTTCGGCAGGGAACCACCATTCGCGGCGGCGAACACAACGATGGCATGGAGGTTATTCAGCGATGACAAGCCCTTTTGAGTCCGCATTCCAGAAAGGAGCCACCTTTGCGGCTCTCGTGAAAACGCTGACCGGCGCGCAGGAGTCCGGGAAGACCCTGAGCTTTGAGGTGGACGATCGCTCTGGTCCCTACCTGGACCACCGCCTTGTGGGCTGGACCGATGGCCCCC
>JBEIQS010000468.1:0-1887 GCA_040376425.1 Alphaproteobacteria bacterium
AATCGGCGCTGCTCCGGCGGCCTCCAGCTCGGTGCCGTAGCCCTTTGCTGCGATCTGGCGCAGCGCCGCCGCTGCGTGGGTGGCCAGGCTGCCCTTCCCCTTCTGCTTTTTGAACTCCAGCACCACGCCGGGCTGCCCCGGAGTCTTGGGAACAATCAACACATCCAACCGTCCCAGGCCATCTTCCCGGTTGCTCCGTACAAAATGCGTTTTCTCGAGGGTTACCAGCAGGCCCAGGACAAAGGCATGGTAGAAGGCCTCGTCCTGCGTGTGGGCCACGTCGTGGCTGGACACATGCCGGAGCAGGAGTTTTTGGAGTAACTCCTGTACTTTTTCGGAGTTGCCGGTCAGGAGTGCGCGATGCAGGGGCTCCACCGATCCGCCCACCTGCTCCAGCCACATCACAAAGCTGTCCTGCCAGATCGACGCCACCTCCTGGTTGGGGATGGCCACAGTCGCCTGGATACGGCTCCCTTCCTGGTGGTGATCCACTGCTTTCAGGTAGCCCGAAAAGAGCAGCAGGCTCCAGACATGGGTGGGGTTCATATCGCGGAGCACCACATTCTCGTCGATCCGAACCTCAACCGTGCCTCCCGATAGGAGTGTCGTGATCTCCGGCTGAAGATCGGCACTCTTCAACAAAAGCTCCCGCACCAGCTCGTTGCGGCCCGCTGTGGCCAGCCAGTAGGGCTTGAGTGGCTGGCCCGGCTTCGCCAACACATGCAGGATCGACCAGGGATTGTACACCGTACTGTCGCCGAAGCGGTAGCCGTTGTACCAGCGGCGGATCTCCTCCGCCTCTCCCAGCCGCCCGTACTGCTTCAGCAGGCTGTCCACTTCCACTTCGGTGAAGCCGAAAAGCTCCACCTCCGAGGCCAGCAGGCTGTAGACCTCCACATTGTTCAGCCCCGAAAACATCGACTCCTTGGCGACGCGCAGTACCCCGGTCAGCACCCCCCGGTGCAGGGCCGGGTTGTCCTTCAGTCCCGAGGTCAGGAAGGTACGGAACCAGCCGGCAACCTGATCAAAGTAGCCTGCGGTAAAGGCATGGAGGATGGGCCCGTCGTACTCGTCGATCAGCACCACCACCCGCCGGCCGGTGGCGGCCTGGAGCGCAAAACAGAGGCTGCGCAGGACCCGCAGGCTGAAGCGGCCCTGCTCCACCTCCTCCAGGGGTTTCAGGAGCTCCGGAAGAATGCCGGACTGCCGCAGTCCGGGCAGGTGCCCATGAACACTTCGCCGCCCGTGCCACCAAACTCCACCTGGGCCTGCTCACCACCCGCCGTCGGGTAGGTCACCGGCGTGGCCGCGACCGGCGTCGGCATCGTGGCCGAGGCGGAGGCGTTCAGCAGATCCTGCTGGACGCCCTGCTTGTCCCGCCACCACTGCTCGAGCGCGATACCGACCGCGTCCGGCATGGAGAGCACCTTGTTCGGGCCGAGGCCAACGGCGCGATCAGAGGAGATCCCGCGCAGCTGCCGGTGGATCTCCATGAGCGGAATCCCGCTGCGGAGCGCCAGCGACACCAGACGGCCAATCGCTTCCGCGTCGGCCATCGCCGACCCGCCCGCCTTGCCGAGGTTGAGGAACAGCTCGAACGGCTGCCCCTTCTCGTCTTCCGTGATGTTCACGAACATCACGCCCAGCGGCGTTTCCTTGCGGATCGTGGTGCCACGCATCACATCCGGACGCGACCGCTTGCCCCGACGCGACGCGCTATCCGCCTCGGCGCTGAACAGCGCCTTCTTGGTGCGATCGAGCTCGTTCTGCAGCTCGGCCATCGTCCCCTGCAGTTCGCCCAGCTCCCGCTTGAGCGACGCATCGGACTTGGCCTCGCCCTTCGGCGCCTCGCCCGCCACCGCCGCCTTCGCATCTTCGCGCTTGGCC
>JBEIQS010000182.1:0-11711 GCA_040376425.1 Alphaproteobacteria bacterium
CGGGCAGCATAACCGAAAAAGCGCCGCTCTTCCATCTCCGCAAGAGACTCGTACATGTGGTTAAGGCGGACGCATGTCCACCGACGCTTTCCTGGTCGCGCTGAAAAGTGCGGTTCCCGATCCCCGCTGCGAGTTGAACTACCGAAACCCTTTCGAGCTGCTCATCGCCACACAGCTCTCCGCGCAAAGCACGGATGCGATGGTAAACAAGGTGACACCCGCTCTTTTCGAACGCTGGCCCGACGCGAAGTCCCTGGCCGCTGCACCGTTGCCCGAGGTGGAGGAGATCCTTCGGCCGACGGGTTTCTTTCGGAACAAGGCGAAGCATGCGGTGGAGAGTGCGGCGATCCTGCTGCGGGACCACCAGGGAGAGGTCCCGCGGACGGTCGAGGAGCTGATCCGCCTCCCCGGGGTGGCCCGAAAAACCGCAAATGTGGTTCTGGGGACGGCTTTTGGGATTCCGTCGGGAATCACGGTGGATACCCACGCCCACCGCGTCAGCCTGCGCTGGGGCTGGCATCGGGAGAAACAGCCGGAGAAGGTAGAGAAGCTGCTGATGGAGCGGGTGCCGCAGTCCGAGTGGATCGACTTCGGTCACCGACTCGTGCTGCACGGACGCTACACCTGCCTGGCTCGAGACCCGCACTGTGGCCGATGTAGTCTGCGCGGGCTGTGCCCGGTGGGGCAGGGCGAGGCAGACCCCTACCGTAGTGCCGGTGGCGACGTGACTCTGAACAGAGTCACGCCCAAAGACGTCGGATCAACTTCGACAGCTCCATCACCGCCACCGGCACCAGGCCCAGCGCGGCACAAAGCAAAAGCTCCGACCCGGAAAGGGGATGCAGGCGGAAAAGGGAGGCCGTAGGCTCCCACCAGCCCAGTCCAAGCTGCAGGAGCACGCTCAGGCCGATCACCCCCAGCAGCCGCAGGTTGGTGAAGGCCCCGACCTCCCAGAAAAGCAGGCGAGAGTCTCTTGCGGAAAATGCACGGAGTAATTCTACAAATACCAGGGTCGTGAAGGCCATCGTGCGGGCCTGTTCCTCTCCGGTGGCGCGCAGCGACCACACAAAGACTGCCATCACCACCGCAGCATCAAGGAAGCCGCCCAGAATGACCCGCTGCCACTCGGGGCGACCCAACATGGGCTCCGTCAATGGACGTGGCTGCCGATCCAAGACGCCCGGAGCGGGGGGATCCACCACCAGCGCCAGCGCCGGCAGGCCGTCGGTGACCAGGTTGATCCACAGGAGCTGAAGCGGTAGGAGGGGAATGGGCAGACCCACCAGAGAAGTGCCCAACATCAAGAGCAGCTCTCCCACGTTCCCGGTCAACAGGTAGACCAGGGTCTTCCGAATGTTGTCAAAGATCGCTCGCCCTTCGCGGATCGCCTCGACGATGCTGGCGAAGTTGTCGTCGGTCAGGATCATGTCTGCTGCTTCACGGGTCACTTCTGTGCCGGCTTTGCCCATCGCCACCCCGATGTGGGCCTCGCGCAGGGCGGGCGCGTCGTTCACGCCGTCACCGGTCATGGCCACCACCGCGCCGGTCTCCTTCCAGCGCCGGACGATCTGCAGCTTCTCCTCGGGAGTGACCCGCGCATGAACCCGCTCAGAGGCGGGCTCGTTGGGGAGAAGAATTCCCATTTCCCGGGCGATTGCGGCAGCGGTCTCGGGGTGGTCGCCGGTGATCATCACCGTGGTGATCCCGGCTTTGCGCGCCAGCGCCACCGCGGCAATGGCTTCGGGGCGGGGCGGATCAGCAATCCCCACCAGGCCCAGCAGCCGAAGCTCCCGCTCCAAGACCGGCGCGGAAAGGTCCAGGGTGGCTGCCGGTACTTTTCGCATCGCGACGCCAAGAACCCGAAGCCCGGCCGCAGCCATCGCCGAGTGGGCCGCATGGACCCCGGCCGTACCCTCGGTGCAAAGCGGAAGAAGCAGGTCCAGAGCGCCCTTTACATAGAGCACCTCGTCCCCGCGCAGCACCGACATCCGCTTGCGTTCCGAGTCAAAGGGCAGCACGGTCCGGCGGGGATTTTCCAGCTCCACTGTGGCCCGCTCCAGCTTCCGGTCCCGGCCCGCCTGCAGAAGGGCGAGCTCCGTCGGATCTCCGGATGCGCCGTTCAAGTCCGCATCGTTGCAGGCCACCCCGGCGTAGAGCAGGGGGAGGGGAGCGGTGGCCACATCGGCGCTTTCCCCCTCCTCGGCGGACCAGTAGCGCCGGGCCTGCATTTTTCCTGTTGTGAGCGTGCCGGTCTTATCTGTACAGATGACCGTTGCCGAACCAAGCGTCTCCACCGATGGAAGTCGACGAACCAGCACATTTTGCGCTGCCATACGCTGCACGCCCAGGGCCAGCGCGATGGTCACCACTGCGGGCAGTCCCTCCGGCACAGCCGCCACCGCCAGCGAGACGGCCGAAAGCAGCACCTCCAGCCAGGGGTGCCCACGCCAAAGTCCCAGCGCCGCCACCACCCCCACCACGGCCAGGCACAGCCAGATCAGGGTACGCCCCACGCCCTCCAACTTCTGCTGCAAGGGCGTACTTTCCTCGCGCGCGGTGGCCAGGAGGTGTGCAATTTTGCCCAATTGGCTGTTCATTCCCGTCGCCGTGACTTCGGCCACTCCGGATCCGGCCACCACCGGGGTGCCGGCGTACACCTGATCCGGGCGTGTTCCCCGCTCCTCTGCCCCCGCTGGGGTCTCCACGGCCTTTTCGACGGGGACACTCTCCCCGGTCAGCACCGCCTCGTTCGCCAACAGCGCATGGGCCACTACCACTTTGGCATCTGCCGCTACCAAATCTCCGGCTTCCAACAAAAGAATATCTCCTACCACCACTTCGGAGGCAGGGATCACCAGTGCCTCTCCCTCCCGACGCACCCGGGCGCGTGGGGCAGTCATCGCGCGCAGGGCCATCACCGAGTTTTCGGCACGATATTCCTGATAAAATCCGACAAACCCATTCAGGACAATGATCACGCCGATGGCGATGGCGTCTGCCCACTCGCCCAGAATGGCGGCGATCGTACTGGCGGCGGCAAGAAGCAGGACGAGGGGACTTTGAAACTGCCGAAGTAGAATCTTCCAAATCGGTGTAGCCTCCTCTCGGCGGAGCTCGTTTGGGCCGTCTTGTTGGAGACGCCGGGCTGCTTCACTCTTGCCTAGTCCGCTTTGCATGGACCTCGTATAAGCAAAAATCGTGCCAGAATTGCGATATCAGCGAAAAATACGATAGCCCGACTCGGGATCACGCGACTTATCGTTCTTCAACGCCTCTAAACAGGGATAGATGAGCTGGGGGTTCATACCTCCTTGGGTCGCGGCCTGCTGAAGGTCATAGGGTTGGCGGTCCCCCATGACTGCGCGGCGCCACGGTGCCACCGGCGAGAGCCAGGTCGGAATCAAGCCCAACATCAGCACCAGCAACAGCGCAAAGCCCAGGACGGGTCGCAGCCAAGCGGGCCCGTGGCGAGAGGCCAGCGGAGAGATCGGCAGCGCGCAGAGTCCCGCCCAGGCCACCCCCGCCAACGCGGGAATAATCACCATTCCGGTTCCGAGAAAACGAACATGAAAATCCACTAAACGGACGGCGGTGTGCAATTGTGCGAAGTAGGGGACCAGTACGCCTGCCAGCCCCAGCAGCAGGCGATACTGCCCGCGAAGTACAAAAGTTACCACCCCACATAAGACCGCGAGAGGCCACACCCAGCTATCGTATTGGTCTTTGATTTCTCGGCTATTCTGCTGGCGATTTTTCCAGTTCTCTGGTGCCAGCTTTTGCTGCTCGGAGATCCAGCCGAGGGTGGTGGGGATCTCCAGGGGGGAGGAGTGGCCCCACAGGTAGCGACTGGGGCGCTCATAGGGAGGTTGAAACTTGGCATCTGGGTAGCCCCGCTCGGCAAAGAGCTTGCGGACGTCCATACGCTCCTCCAGGCCCGGAGCCTGATCGGAGTACAAGCGACCGCTCACGACGTAGGAGGCCACAATCGGAAGGACCAGAGCCGCGGCAAGTATGGCAAAAAGACGTGCTCCTCTACCTTCTTTCCACCAATACCAACCGGACAGGAGAAGGAGCAGCCCGCCGTGGGCCAGTCCAAAAGCCAGACCGCGCAGGTCTGTGGCCAGGCAGAGTCCCACCGCGGCGCTGCCCCAAAAGATGGAGCGGGGGCTGGGCCAACGCCAGGCCCACAGCACCGCCGCTCCAGAGAGCGCAAAAAAGGCCACCACCTGAGGATAGAAGCTGAGGGTGCGCGGCAGAACGGCCAGGGGCGCCACCGCCCCCATCAGCAGGGCAGCGCTCACCCCGGCCAGTCGATCCCCCAAGGCCCTACCCCACAGGTACAGCGCAGACCCAAGGATGATCGTATGAAAAATGGCGGAGAGTGCAAGTCCGTCGATGACGCCGGCCTCGCGTGCGAACAATCCTGCCATCACGCCGTTCAGGAGGCTGCGGTTTCGGGAATAAAAGAAGTCCTCATGATACACCAGCGCTGCCACCGACTGGCAGTACTCCGGGAAGTCGGACGTCGTAAGTGCACCAACCAGATGGAAGCGGGAGAACCACCAGGTTGCCGCCATACATGCCGCAAATCCTGCGCCGAGCGCCCAAAGTAATTCAAGGCTCCGAGATCCGTCGTTGCCGACCTTCCGACCGGGGAGGAGGATCGCGACCAGCAGGGGCGGCAGGAGGAGGAAGAAGGGGTGATTGAACATCGGAGGTGGGCAGGATACAAGCAAATGCGTGCATCCACCAGTGCTCGCGCTGAATGCGTCCGAAATCGTGGTTGCAGGTGAGGAACGGGATGGAAGCTATCTGGGACCGGGTGCGCGCTGGTGAGAACCAAAGCCTGATCGGCCATTGGTCAGGGCCTGTACCGCCGGACTTGCGTCTGGTGCGGGTCTCCTGCATGGGGGCCGGACAGCCACTTCAGCCCATTGTAGAGGCGCAAGAGCTGGTGGGAGGCCCTGAGGGACTCCTGGATCTTGCCGCCGAGCGGATGCGGGCGGGGTTGCGCCGGCGGATCCTGGGCGAGGATGCACCGGTGGATTGCGGAGCAGCGCTGGTGGAGGCGTTGAACCATGCGCCACCGGGCACCGTGCTGCTGCTGGAGGATGTAGAGCATGCCGATCTGGCCACGCTGGCCTGGGTAGGACGGGTGGTGGAACATCCAGGGCGATTGCGGGTTCCGCTGCTGCTGGGCTTCGGCACGCGGCCGACAGGGGGCGCGGCGGCGGCTATCTTCCAGCGCCTGCCGTCCGTGACCCTGGACCCTTCGCCACGGACGGAGCCGGTGCGCCTCCCGGCGCTGGCGTCGCCGGTACTCCAGGTGCTGCGGCTGTTGGCTCTGGCAGGGCCGCGTGCGGACGTGGAGTTGTTGGCCGAGGTGGGAGAGTGGCCTTTGCGAGAGGTCCTTCTGGGTCTACAGGAGGCCATGGATGCGGGGGTCCCCCTCACCGATCTGGGGCAGGGCGAGGTGGGGCTTGGCCAGGACCTTCAGTTGCAACTCCAGAAAGGCATCCTTCCGTCTCTGGAAGGCTATTGGCGTCGTCGTATGGCCACAGCTTTATCAGCACAGCATGTCCCGCAGAGCCCGGTTGCAACACCGGTGGAGACGGACGGGGCACCCCGCGTGGCAGAGGGCGCCTCCCCTCAGACGCCTCCGGCCGCTCCCCTTCCGACTGCTCCTTCACCCGGCAATGTCGGCTTCGTGGAGCGGAGGAGGCCTGCGGTGAAAGCACGCGTGTTCCATGGAACCCGTCGCCATGCGGGTCGAGCGGCCGGGCATCTTGCAGCGGTCGGTGAGTTGGAAGGTGCTGCTCGACAATACCTGATTGCATGCCAACAAGCGGCTGCACGTGGCGCAGCCACGGACGCTTTGGAGCTGGGCGGACGGGCACTCCAGGTCCTGCAGCGGGTTCCACACGCCGCCGCACTGCGGGCAGAGGTGGGAATGGAGCTTGCCCGCGTACAATGGGAGCTGGCGGTGCCGGGCGTCTGCACGCTGACGGAAGCGCTCGCCACTGCACAGCAGGCCCTGGCGGAGCTTGGCGACCAGGGCGGAGTGCTGCATGCGCGGCTGCTCACCGTACGTGCAGGAATCCGCTATGAAATCGGGGATGCCACCAGCCTGGAGGGTGCGCTGGAGGACCTGACTGCGGCGACCCGGCAGCTTCAGGTGGCTGGAGATGTCCAGGCAGCGGCGCGTTTGCTGAACGAGCAGGCGGCAGTGTGGATCCGGATGGGAGATCCCGTCCGGGCTACCTGGCTATTGCGCGAGAGTCTGCAAATCTACGACCAGCAGCGGCAGACGGATCCACATGCGGCGGCGGAGTGGGCGGAGACCCAACATCTGTTGGCTCGGCTACCGCTGCACGTACAGGCCCGTGAAGGCCAGGAGGAGGAAGCGCTGCTTCGTGCGCTCGATCACGCGCTGGCGGCCGAAGGGGTGTGGCGGGAGCTTGGCGCCACACGTGAGCTTGCCCGCGTGTGGGACACGCGCGGGAACCTACTCTTGCGGCAGGGAAAAGTGCACCAGGCTGGGGAGAGCCTGCGTCGTGCGGCGCATGCCCAGAGGTCGCTGGGCGACGTGGTGGGAATGGCCATCTCCATGGGCGGGCTGGCGGAGGTAGAGGCGCGCGAAGGACGTCCCGACGTGGCGCTGGTTCTGCTCTCGGATTCTATTTCGTTGAACGCGGAAAAAGGGTCGCGGGTGGGGCTTTCCTACAATCGGAAAGCACTTTCCCGGCTGGAGCCTGAGCTGCGCGTGGCGCCGTCGTACACCAGCGTGGTCGCGGCGTTGAATCAGGCGGAAAAGGAAGCGGGGGGCTGAAGGCGCACACCGGGTCCGCCCGGGGGCCAATAAAACAGAAAGGGCCATCCGACAGGATGGCCCTTCTGCTGTGTCAGAAACCCGTCAAATCGGATTAGAGACGTTCGGCAACCAACCGGACGCCATGGACTTTGTAGCCCTGCGCCTCGGCTGCAGCAGATGCCTCGTCGGCACTGGCGGCAACCACGGCCTTCTGGACGGGGCCCTTGTCGTTTTCGAGACGAACCAGGTACACGTAGGGACCCGCACCGAGCTCGGCCTCACTGGTCGGCAGGCCCGCGAGCGGAGCCGGGATCGCTGCAAGAGCGGCGGCCGCTTCCGGGGTACGCGCCCCGATGCTGTGCTTGCGGCGGTAGATGCTGACATTTGCAGCGGTACAACCGGCAAGACGGGCAACTTCCGCATCCGAGAGCTTGCCCAGCAAGTGCTGGTAGCGATCGAGGACAGAGCCGCGACGGCGCTCCTGCCCACCGCTGCTGTGTTCTACCGCAGCGGGTGCGGAGCTGACCTGCAGGTTGTGGCGCCTGCGGTACATATAGACGTTTGCAACAGTACAACCGGCTGCCTGTGCAATCTCTTCATCGGGACGGTGGCCAATTTCGTGCCGAAAAGCATCCAGCTTAGACGCACGACCGCGGCGGCGCAGTACATCACTCATTTGTTCCTCCTGAACGTAGGTATTTTACTCGTTGTTGACAGCGGCGACCACCGGAAAACCCGTTTTCCCCGCATCTGCTGACGCAGATCACATTGCCTGATGGAGCAGAGTTGAAGCGAACCTCGATTCTGTCTCCCCAGCGCCACAGTAATATACACCATTTTCGTGGGATCGCAAAGAGGGTAAGTGACTTGTAAGGAAAACACCTTCCAGGCAAAAAAAAAGAACCGGCACTCGTTTTGCCCCTGAGGGCAAAGGAAGTGCCGGGATTTGACCGCCGCTCAGAACGACCAGGCCCGCAGGCTCAGGAGCCGAGTTCCTTCATCCGTTTTTGGATGGTTTTGCGCTCTTCAGCCAATTTTCCGAGGTCAGCAGCCTGAAGCGCCTCTTCCAGGTGCTTGCGCGCAGCGGTCTTGTCGCCGCGTTGCACGTCGACCACCGCCAGATTCTCCAGCGCCTGTACCGCACGGCGCCACTCCTTGGTCTGCCGCGCCAGGTTGGCGGCATCCCGCAGGGCCGAGGCCGCAGTGCCCTTCTCGCCAATCTGCAGAGCGGCTACGCCCGTGTGGAAGGCCAGCTCTCGCAGAAGACCTGGATTGTCCGAGCCGGTGCGCTCCTTGGCCTTGCCGAACAGGGAGATCGCCTCGGTGGGGCGGCCGAGCTGCAGGTTGTAGAAGCCGACCTGGAAGATATCCGCGGCCATGGCCTGCTCCAGACGCAGCTCCTGGGAGAGCTGCAGAGTCCGGGAGGCGGTCTGCAGGGCGGCCTCGTGGTTGCGCAGGGCGCCGTGGCACTGCGTGAGCAGTGCGAGCGCAGAGCGCTCCCGCAGGCCGTTCCGCAGGGACTGAGCGATTTGGGCGACGCGCAGCAGGATATCGGCGGCCTTCGTGAAGTCACGCTGCAGGAACAGGGTCTCGCCGTACTTGAAGCCGGACTCCAGCGCAAGCGGCGCCATCCCGATGTTGCCCGCCACTTCGTTCGCTTTGCGGAAGTGCTCAGATGCCTCCGGGATCTTGTTGCCACGCTGGGCGATGAGGCCACGGATGAACTCCACGTTGGCTTGGATAGGCGGCACATTGGCCAGCTCCAAGGCATTGCGGAGGTGGTCCATGGCGGCGTTGATGCTGCCATCCTGGAATTCGATCAACGCGAGGTGGTTGTGGGCCTCCGCGGACTTCATCTTGTCGCCGAGCGCCGTGAACACGCGGAGGGCATCCTTGGCCCGATCGCGGCCGCGGTACAGGTCCTGGCGGCGGAAGTCCAGACGGCTTCCAGCAAAGCGTACCCAGCCTTCCATGACCGGGTCGTTGTGGTCGGTGGCCCACTTGAGCGCTTCCTGGTACAGGCGCTCGGCCTGATCCGGGTCGCCGGCCTGGGACATCCGATCCAACAGGTGGCTGTACACCGCCCGGCGCATGGGGTCCGGCCAGGTGACGCCGGAGAAATAGGCAAGAAGATCGTGGGTCATCGACCACACGTCCGGAGGATCGGCCGCGAGTGCGGCACCGCGCAGGGCATTTGCCCGATCCATAGCGCCATTCTCGGCGTACATCCGAAGGGTCTTCACCAGGAACTCGTAGCCACGGGGCACCAGGAAGCGCTCCATGAACAGCGCCACGCGCTGACCGACGTTCCGGTCGTCCTGGGTGGTGTGGCCGTCCAACACCGCCTGGCGCCAGATGGCCTTCTTGAATTGGTAGACCCAGGTGCCCAGCGGCTTGGAGAACTGCAGCTCGGCGACGGCGCCGGGGCAGGCATCCAGCAGGTCGTCCACGCTGTCGCGCTCGTAGCCGGCCATGTCCGCCACCAGGCCAGACGGGAAGGTCAGGCCCAGAAGTGCGCACACATACAGGATGCGGTCTGCATCGTCTGCGCCTGCATGACGACGTTGCCCCTCGGCGGGCTTTTCTGCGGGCTCGTCCAGCTCATCGGCGTCCACGTCCAGGGGCGCGAGGCTGCTCAGGGTTTCGCCGTCCAGGTCGCTACCAAGCTGATCCTTCTCGGCCAGCACATCCACCAGCTCGGCCACGTAGGCCGGCCGGCCGCCGGCGATCTCGGCGATCCGGGCGGGAGAGTGGGCGGACAGGCCCTTGGAGGAGAGGTAGGCGGCGACCTCTTCTTCGCCCCAGGGAGCGATGACCATACGCTGCAGCGCGTCCGCGCGGCGATCCAGAAGATCCAGCCAGGGGCCGGGCATCCAGGTGCGGCCATGTTCGCCCGCCAGCTCGGTCTCCAACACCAGCAGCAGCTTGGAGTCGGTGCGCTCCAGCAGGCCTTCCAACATCGCGTAGGTCGCGACGGAGTGGCTGTTGTGCAGGTTCTGGATTTCAAAGATGGTGGGAATCCGGCGGGAGATCCCGGCCAGAATCTCCACGAAGCCCGCCAGGGGGTTGTCGCGGGGAATGGTGAGCTGGAAGGTCTTTTCGCCTTCCGCGGGGCCACCCTTCTTCAGGCCTTCGATAAAGGCCTGGAACCAGCGCTGCACCCGACCCGGCTGTTCAGCAAGCTGAAGGTTCAGTGCGGCTTCCACCTTGCCGGCCAGTGCGGGGCTGCGGAAGAGGGCACCGTACAGGGCGGCATAGACGTTGAAGAGGCAGCGAAGCCCGTCTTCTTCGTCGGTGATGGCGGAGCGCACCACCAGGATCTCGTCTTCGGCGCCGAGGCCACGCACCATGTCGCCGACAACAGCGCGCTTTCCGCCTCCCAGAGGCGCTTCAAGGACCACTACCCGCGCCTGACCGGCACGGGCAACATCAAAATGGGCGCGAAGCGCGGCGGAGTCGGAGGGGCGGCAAACGTAGGGAGCGGAGGATTCGGTCACGGCGGTTTCCAGGAGGGAGGGAGAAGAGTGCCCAACGGGGCAAGGCCCCGCGTTGTAAGCACCGGTACCCCCGCTGTCAACCGGCTGGAGGGATCGACTGCACAATCCCCCTCGGCAAGTGGCGGAAGATGGGATAGAAAAGCAACGCGAGGTCTGGATGATTCTGCTGCTGTCTCTGCTTGCCTGCAATCGCGGCACCGATGTCCCGGAGGGCGGGACCACCTACGAGGTCACAGTGACCGCCAAGACCGACGAGTGCCATCCGGAGTCCAGCACGCCCTATGTGCAGGACTTCACGTACTATATCTTCCTGGATGCGTCGAATGCCTCGGTGTACATCGGCGAACAGCTTTTTGCCGTTGGACTGGCCTCGGGCTGCACCCTTACCTACCAGACCCCCATCATCGGCGAAGAGTCGGATGCCGATGGCAAGATCAAATGGCAGCTCTTTGGAGAGGCGGAAGTAGACGCCGGAGACGACGCCTGCGTGCCCGGCGAAAACGACTGGGAGGGGTCGGAGAGCTTCGAGGTGGTGGCCAGCGAAGAGGACAGCCTGGAAGTGGGCTGCGAGTACATCACCGAGGTCAAGGGCAAGCTGGTCGCAAATCCCTAATCGCGTCGGCGACTACTCCTGCTCCACGGCGACATTTCCTGTCTCGTCGATGTTGAGCGGTAGCACGCCAAAGGGGGTATCCACCTCCACGTCTGCGCCCATGTCCACCTTCAGCTTCTGGCCACTCACGGCGGCATCGATGGCCGCGATGGCGTCCACGTAGTCGATAGAGAAGGGGATCTGGAAGTTGTCGGTGGTCGCTCCCGGGACATCTCCCACCGTCTGGAGATCTCCGCCCACGGACACCCCCGCCACCTTCAGCTTGAAGTTCATGTCGTGCAGGTTGATGGTGGAGCCGTGGTCGTTGTCCACCGCGAAGTTGAGCGCAAGGTCGGCTTTGGAAAGATCGAACTGCTGGATCTGCAACTGGCCGATAGTGACCTTTGGCATGCGCACGGCTGGAAACTCGTCCTCGGCGTCGTAGGCGATGTCCACCGGTCCGATGTCGGAGTCGAAGCCAAAGCCGCCTTGAAGGCGGAAGCCGATCATGTCCTCGCCGCGGGTGGCCTGCACCAGCTCGTACAACGAGCTGAAGACCAGGCTCACGGGAAGGGCCACCTCGGAGCTGTTTTCGGCGGCCAAGGAAAGATCGTCCGTGGCGTTGCCGCTCAGTACTTCCACGCCTTCAAAGCCCAACGAATAGCTGAAGCGCTCCAGCGGAATGCCGACCGGGTTGGGGTTGTCGATGGTGAACACGAAGTCGGTATCGATGTGCTCGAAATCCAGGTTCTTCACGTCAAAGCGGCTGAATTTGACCCGCGGGACAAAGGCATCAAAGTTGCCGGAGATA
>JBEIQS010000101.1:0-20059 GCA_040376425.1 Alphaproteobacteria bacterium
CAGGGACAGGGTCGTGCTGCCAACCAGATGATGGAGGAGATGATTCGGCAAAGCCAGGCTATCACCGATCTGGCAGAGCAGATGCGTGGACGTGTCAATACCCTGGCAGCGCCGAAGCAGCGCACCATGCGTGCCGTCCCCACTCAGGACGCAGGCGGAGAGTCCGCCTCGCGCCGGCAGTCCTTTGCTTTTGGCCAGGGAGGTGGAGAGTTCACGATTGAGGGCCAGAAAGACCAGGTGATCGAGGAGATGCCGCAGGGCACCGGTGTGCAGAGCTATGTACGCTGGCAGGCCACGCAGCGGATTCCTCCCATTGCAACAGAAAAACAGGCTCAACTGGTCACCGGTGCCAACCAACGTGCGGACGGCTTTACCAGCAACGACGTATTGTTAGGCTTTTTACGCCAGTTCTTGGGTCTGGTCGCGCCGGTCTCCCAGCATGTGGCCAACGACGGCCCCGGCAACCTGGACATCAGCCAGACCGAGGTGGACACTCAGGTGGATGAAATCCGCCTGGCCCGCCAGGAAGCGGTCCGTGCGGTGGAGGCCGCCACCCAATCAGCGATCCGCGCGATGGACGAGCAGGAGACCGAGCGGATCGAGGCCGTGGACAACGCGGCACGCAGTATGCAGCAGGCGATCCTGGCGCAGGCGCGCCAGACCGATCTGGCCATTCGTGGTCTGGCGGGGCCGGCCGCCGACTCCTACCGCCAGATGATGGACCAGGCCAACCACCTGATTGTCCCGAAGACAAACCTGGATAGCAGAGATATTCTACCGAAACTTCAGAAAATCCAACGCACGGCAGTCCAGACCACGGCTTCCCAGGACAAGATGGTGGACGAGCAGTGGCGTCAGGCGACGCACTCGGCTGCCGAGAGTTTTCAGAAACAGGCCGAGTCCCTGCATAAGATTGGCGCCGCCACTCAGGAGCAGTTGGCAGCGGTGCCCATCGGGGCCGCCTTTGAATTTCAGTCCGCAGTCCTCGGCTTTACGGGACAGATGAGCCAGGGAACACGCGACGTGGTCGCCCGCGCGACCCGCCATGGGGAGCAGGTGATCACCGACCTGGGTACCGCACGCGGTGGGGTGGCGGCCCGGGTGGAATCCTTTGTGAGCGGTGCTGTTCCGGCGAGCTTCGACCGACAGATCTCCAGTTTTCAGGACTTTTATGGTGGGGTGGTCCGGGGTTTTGCCGCCGAGCTGAAAAACCCGCCCAATGGCGCCATCCCCAAGATTCGGGCAGGGGTGGACAAAGAGCTGGGCGATGGTGCCAAAGAGGTCCATGACGAGCTTCCTTCGTGGCTTTCTCTGTATCAGGCCTCGGGCGCTTCGATGCGGGCCATCACCAAGGTGCCCTGGCCGGGTCGCCGGGGTCTGAAGGAGGTCTACCGTGGGCTCTACGGAGATATGGAGCGGGAAATCCGCAGCCAGATGAGCTCCGGGGATGCGCGGCTGGCGATCAATGCCCTGAATGCGACCAGCGATGCCACAGCGGCACAGGCGGCCACCGCGATCATCAATGACTCCTATGGGGTGTTCGGGGCCAGCACCGAAACCCGGAATGCGGTCATTCGCGGCCTGACTCCTGGCGAGCGAACCGCGCTCACCACCCCCGGACCCGAGTGGGATAGCCTGCGCACCAGCCTGCAACGCGAGCTGAGCCCCCGGGATTTTACCATCACGACGGACTTTCTGGCACGCGGAGAAGGTGCCTTGTTGGCCGGAGACCTTCAGTCGGGTCTGCGTACTGCACGCTACAACGGCAATGCCGCCGTCCTGACTGAGATGGACAAGGTCAATGGCGAAGCCCGCCGGATCTTGGGGGGGGGCTACTACGCCGATCTGGTCACCAGCAGCCAGATCCAGACTGCCACCACCCAATTCTACCGCACCAGCCTGGCGCTTTCGGGCGAGCTGACCCGCTCCGAGCTGGCGTCGGTAAACGCCGAAAGTGATCAGGATCTCGCCAACCGTTTTGCCACCTGGGTCACCAGCCGCCCCGACCCCTACGGGGTGCAGCGTATGGCCAACGGTGGCCCGAGCAGCCCTCCCACCTACGGTCCCCCACCCCGCCCCGCCCCTGAGGGCAGCCCACGCAGCACCTACGCCCAGCGCCAGGAGGATGCCCGCCATGTCGTTGTAGCGTTGGTTACAAAAGGCTCGGACAGCAACGAAGCCTGGGTGGCCCGCGCCACCATGCTGTTGCGCGACCCCAACCAGCGCCCCTCGGCCAACCAGCAATTGGAGCTGACCCGCGCCCTGGAAGACCCGGCGCTGGCACGCACGGGCGAAGATTTAAAGCGGGTCAACGCCGAGCTACGCGCTGCATTGGCTTCAGAGCCTCCGGCCTCTGACACCTCGGAAGCGGCGCGCGCCGCCCGCGCCCGCATCGCCGCAAAGCGGGAGGAGCTGGCCGGGCTTTCCTCCTCCTACCAGGGCTTGCAGCGTCGGCATCGGGAGCGCATGAACCTGCTGGCCGGGGCGCTGAATCCGGCCCAACGCTTCACCGGCGCCACCGGCATGGACTTTCTGGCCAGCCGTGTGGGGGGCATTTTTGCGAGAGTCAACACAAACTACGGGGAGGAATATGGGCGAACGATGATCACCGGGGGTCGGGCCACCCTGGTGTCGGCGGTCAAGGTGGCCACCGATGGCTCGGGCACCAACGACGCCCTGCTGGAGCACAGCTACGGGGGTCGGACCCGCGAAGAAATCAACCGCGCGCGGACTCGCTATGCGCGGGAGGTGGCCGGAAGACCCGGCGATACCGACGCGATGGATCGGATGTTGGGGATCTCCCGCACCAGCTCCACCTACGGGGAGGTGTCCGGAGACCTGCGGCACCGGATGCAGGTGTTGGCACTCGGAGAGCCCAGAACAGATGCCGATTTTTTGGAGCGGGCAAACCTGATCCGCTCGCAGCAGCAGGGCGAAGGCACCGGCGCCATCGCCAGCGTGACGATGGCGAACCGGCCCGAAACCCGCCTGCTGAACGACTCCCAGGCCGACGTAGAGCGCACTCTCCTGGCGATTCCTGGAGTAGAACGTCCCCTGTTTGATGCGCAGGGCAACATCCTGCCCCGGGTGCGGGCCCTGGCCTTTGACGCCGACGGCCAGTTCCGAGGGGACCGCAGTGCGCTGCACCGTCAGATGTCGATGGTGGACACCGCCAGCGGCCTGTACCGCAAAGAGATCGACCGCCAAGAAGCTTTTTTGACGGGAATTATCGCCGCAATCGGTGTGTTGGTCACCATCGTCCTGACCATCGTGAGTGCGGGCGCATTCGCAATGGTGGCTGCGGCCCTGATCACCGGGCTGGCGACGATGGCGGTCAAGGCCGGGATGCGCGGGAGCCGCTATGGCTATGAAGAAGCGGCCTTTGACCTGGGAATGACCCTGGTGGACGCCGCCACCGCAGGGGCCGGCAAGAAGTATGGAGAAGCGGCGATGAGGGCGGCAACCGCACGGGGCCTGAAGGGCGGTGCGAAGGTGGGCTTTCTGTTCGGGCGGGGCATTGTCCGGGGAGCGGCGATCCAGGGAGGGGCCGCGCTGATCCGCACTGCGGCGACAGCGGAGACCTGGAACGACGGCTTTATGGAGGGTTTGTTGAAGGTGGGCAAGGCCACCGCCAAGAGCGCCATGACCGGCGCCTTGAACGAAGGACTATCGGCAGGCATGAGTGCTCGGTTGGGCAATGCCCGCGAAGCGGCGGGGCGGCTTGCATCGGGCCAGGGTGGACCCTTGGGTCGCTTTGATCGGGCAATTGCCGCCTTAGATGGTCGGTTGGGAAAAACGCTCGGCACCGCGCTGACCGGTGGGCTCCAGAATGCGGTGCCCAGCACGCTGTCGGAAGCGGCCGGCCTTGGGGTGGATCATCTGAGCGGCGAGTCCCACTTAAGCCTGCGGGATGCCCTGCTCCAACTTGGCAAAACCTTTGGCCAGGAATTTTTGAAGGGCGCCTTCCAGGATGGTTTTCAGGCCCACGCGCAGGCCCGTCTGGCCGCCGCCGAGCAGCGCCTCCTGTCCCGACCCACTCCGCCCACCGCCGACGAGCTGAAAAGCCTCCAGTTGTTGCGACGACTGGGGGGAACCGATGCCGCCGAAAGTCGCAAACACGCCGGAGAATTTGAAGGGCGTCTGGCTGAGGCCCGCAGCCAGCGGGCGGCGCTGTTTTTTGAGCTGCCCCCCGCACTACGCAGTCGCCTGGACGGCCTGCCCCTTCCCGTCTTGATCGAGGCCATGGCCCAGCTGCGGATGGGCGATACGCCCGGCCCGGAGACTCAGGCGCGGATGATCCAGGCCGCCGCAGCGCTGGGGGTCCACCTGAACCCCGAGCAGTTGGCTGGGGATCTCCAGGCTGCCAACGCCGCTATTGTACGGCGCCAGAAGGCCCAGGAGAGCCTGGGCCAGCACCTGCCCCCCCATGTGGCAGCGGCGCTGGATGGCCTGCCCATGCACGGCCTGGAGCACCTGCCGCCCGAAGGTCTGGCCAAGCTGGCGCGGCTGATCGAGTCCGGAGAGCTGGGCAGCATCCGCGACCGGGCGGAGCTGTTGAAGATGGCGAAGGCCGCCGATCCTTCGGTGGACCTGCGCAGTTTTACGGCGAGTCTGGAAGGGGTGGTCCATGCCGGTGCCCACGCCCGCCGCGAACATGCCCAGGCAGCTTCCAAGGAACGAGGCAGTCTTTTGGAGGGGGTGCCGCCCAAGGCGCGGGGGCCCCTCGCTGCCCTGCCCCTGCCCGAGCTGCGCGCCGCCATGGCCTTTGCCGACGAGGGACGCAGCGCCACCCCGCAGGAACGGATGGCGCTATTCCGGGCGGCTCAGGCCAATAATCCCAAGGTGGATCGCGGCGCCTTTATGCATGCGCTGGAGCAGGCCACCCGGGCCGGCGGGCAGCGCCGCAGCGAGGCACGCCAGGCCGCACGCGAGAACCGCCGCCGTCGTCTGGCAGAGCTGCCGCCTGAGCAGCGCGGGCCCCTCTCCGCCATGTCGGACCATGCACTTCCGCTGCTGCATCAGGCCCTCCAAGCCGGGAAAATCTCGCCCCATGACCGAGCGCAGATCCTGGCGATGGCCCGGAAAGAGACCCCCCATCTGAATGCCGCCCGCTTTGAAGCAGCGCTGGATGCGGCGATTTCGGCGCGTGCTGCAACGCAGCATCAGGCGCCCGCCCCCCCGCAGGGCGGACTGCACGCTTCGCCCGCGCCACCGTCGCATCTCCAGGCTGCCGGCCACGGGCCTCCGGTCCCCGCCGTGGACACCGCACATGCGATGGCCACCCGGTTGATGGACCCCGCCGAGCCGCTGCGGGCACGGGTGCTGGCCGGCGATGCGGAGGCCATCGAGGTAGCCATCCGGGGCGCCGGCACCTGGCAGCGGATGATGGAGGTATTGGAGGCGGGGGGACCAGCCCATTTGGATGTGGCCAAGAAGATTTTTGCGTACCGCGACGACGTGCGGAACCAGCTTGGCGAGCTCTTTGGGGCCGCACCCATCGGCGGCAGCACCAAGCTGGTGAGTGATATTGACCTGTCAACAGCAGGGCCCCATGCCGGTAGAGACCTGCAACGGGCAGAAGCCTGGATGGCCGCACGTTTTGGTGAGGGGTGGAGCCAGGCCCTACGCATGAATTTCTATACGGAGCCTTCGCGGCTGCTGCGCTTCCAGGAGGTTCTGCCGCAGCTGGAGCCCAAGGCGCGCGCGCGTGTGGAGGCGGAGGTATCCGGTCTTTCGGATCTGTTGAACGCGGCCCGGCAATTGCGTCATGCCAACGGTCCGGAGGCGCTCAACCTGGTGATGGCGCGCTATCCCCACATCGACGCTGCCGAAGCCCTGCGCATGGGAAGGATGAGCCCCGCCGAACAGCTCGCACGTCGCAACGAACTCCTCACTCAGATCGATGCTGCGGTGCAGCATTATCCATCCCTGGAGGGCCAGGCCCGCATCGACGCGGCAATCCGCATCACCCGCTTGCAGATGGAGGCCAACCTCAACACCGTGGAAGCCTACATCTCTCCCGCCGCCGTCCGCCAGGTCATGGCGAAAGATCCCGCATCTCTGCGCGGATTTTCCGCTTATGATGCGGCCAGTGCGAACATGTCCGAAGTGATGCACATCCTGTTTGAAGGCCCCGGCGGCCTCACCGATGCCGGACGACGCTACGAGCTATTTAAATACATAAATCGTTTTTGCAATGCAGCGACAGGGGCCGGAGAGGCGGACCACCCCATACGTCGCTACCTGGAAGGCCTCTCGGAGTACACCTACAACCGCAACCGGGGCGCGATGGGGGACCACCGTGATGAAGCCGGGCGTCCGATCGCGCAGCGGCTGGGACCCGGGGCAGAGGAGGCGCCCACCGGGCACGTCTCCGACGCCTTTGTACGGCAAACCTTGGGCCATTTTCTGGTCTATGCCCAGGAGGCGCTGCCTCGGATGCGCGCACACGCCGCCGGCGAGCCTCCCCCTCCCCTGCCGCACTACCGGCTTCCTCCTCCCCCGGGGGACGGCCCCCCCCCGCCGGCGCCGCACCTCGGCCCCCCCAGTCCCGACGCCCACGCCGCCGCGACCGGGTTGCCCACCGGCACCACATCCACCACCACGCCCCACACCGGCACCACACCCACCACCACCCCGCACACCGGAACCACGCCCCACACCGGCACCACGCCCACCGGCACCACACCCACCACCACCCCGCACACCGGAACCACAGCCCCTCCCCCCGCTACCGCACCCACCACCCCAAAAACAAAAACCATTACTGAGCGATTCCGCACGCTGGGGGAGCGTATCGAGCGCTTTCTGGGCGTACAGCGTAGCCCCCGGGAGGCACAGGAAACCAGGCTTCTTCTTGCCCAACTGGCGGCCCAGGGCGATCAGGGACAGCATGTACAGCAGGTGAAAGGCGAGCGGATGGAGCAGGCGGCGCACCCGGTCACCGGTCTGCCGCTGACCGATGCCTCCGGCAAGCCGATTGGCTATAAGATCCCCTATAATTACGAAGTGCGGGAGTTTCCCGAGATCGGGGTGACCGCCGCGAAGATCCGGCTGCACCTTGCAGCAGATACCGACATCAGTCCGGGAGATTTAGCTGCCTTCAAGCTGCGTGTTCAACAAGGCGTAGACCAATCCTTCAACCTGGGACATACCATTCCCGGCTCGATGGGGCAGCCCACACGCTTCCATGTGGAGATCGAGTTTGTGGACGACCCGGCGGCGGCGCACCAGACCGTGCGGGTGAGCGGGGGCCAGGGGCCGGCCTACCAGAACCACTGGTATATCCGCAGCCATCGCACCGTTCTTGCGCACGAAGTGGGTCACCACCTGGGGCTGGTGGACGAATATCCCGATCACGGTCCCTACGGATGGAAGGCGCTGGCCCGATCCACCCCGTCTTCGTCCGGTGTCCACCATGACCAGGGATTGATGACCAATTTCTGGAGGCAACGTCGCTTTGGTCTGGCGACGGTAGACGAGCGCACCCACCTCGCCGATCGCTACCTGGACCTGATCGGGGGCGACATCGCCGCGGCCCGTGGCACCCATGTGACCCCCGAACAGGACATGATCGCGCGGATCACCGGCATGGATCGTTGGAAAAACAACGAAGCCATGAACCTGCGGCGGCAGATGATCCGCGAGGAGCGTATGGCGGCACGTCGGGCTGCCGATCTGGAAGAAGCCTCTACCTTTGGGGGAAGACTGCGGCAAAGGGCGCGGGCCGCCTGGCTGGAGAGCGGCGAGCTGCTTGGGGCACTGCGCGATCGCCTGGGGCAGATCAAATTCCTGCGGAAGCTGGGTGTGGCCCCGGCGCCCGATCCCTTTGCCGAGATGGGGGGCAACATGGCCCCGGCTGCGGTCAAAGGTCCCAAGCCGCCCCCTCCGCCGGTGCTCAGCGACGAACAAAAACAAGCCCGCGTGGACGCGGCCAAGGACCACCCCAAGCTCTACAAACAAGTGGCGCCTCACCTGGATCAGCCTGTACCACCGCTGCCTGCGGCGCTGCAAAACAAGTACATCATCGACGAAAACAATGTCGTGCGGCGTCGCCCGTCCAAAGAGCGCTTTTTGCCCCTGCGCTGCAATGAAGATGGCAAGTTGGAGCTGCATACAGGGCCAGAGGCCTACGAGCCGGATGTACATGCGAACTACCAGCGGCTGGAGAACCCCACCAAGGCTCAACAAAAGGAGCTGGCGCGGATCGACGAACTACTCAATATAAAAGCAGCGAATCGCACGCCCGCCGAGGAGCTGGAGCTGGCCACGCTGCGCCAGAAATATCCGCCCATGGACTTCAATGATCGGAGCCCCAAAATCACCCTGCGGCCCCTTGATCCCAATGAAATCAAGGAGATGAAGCGGCTGGAGAGTCGGAAAAAATTGTCCGTCTCCGAACAACAGCAACTGGAGACACTGAAGGAGCGCCACAAGGTCAACGAGCTGGTGGAGCAGCGGGCCGACACCAACCTGGATCAGTCCGACCGCAACAAAGCCACGGAACAATTGGGGCAGCGCGCCGCCGATGCGGTTGCCGCCACCGACTATCCAAAAGCTAAAAAAATCGACATTCCCTGGGGGGGATCCGGTACACTTGATGTGCTGTATGACAACCGCCCCCGATCTCCCGCCTTCATCCTGATTGAAGCCAAGGGCGGCAGCGCCACCAACTCCGCAAGTCGTGATGTAGGCGGCACACGGGTCCAGCAGGGACGCAGGGACTATGCGGAGGATGTGGTGACGCAGATGATGGCGCGTGCAAAAAAAGAGGGCAACAAGGAGATGATGAAGCTGCTGTCCGCCCTGCGGGACGCCATGGAGGATGGAGACTTCCACTACCTGGAGGTCAGCCAGAAAATGCAAGGGGATGATCTCGGCGCAATCGTGATAAGGAACTACCAATAAGCCATGAAGACCATTCCGATCCATCCCCAGGACCAGGCCGAGGCCGAGTGGTCCTACAGCGAAACCGAGCGACGGCTGGAGCGCGCCAAGCTGTCGTTGCCCAAGCAGATCCAGAACCCCGGCAACAGCCTGGATGTGGGGTTGGAGCGTGCCGCCCTGGCGTTGATCCTGGATCGTCCGCAAGCAGAGCTATGGGCAACCCTGCGGGACATCCTGGCCTTGGGGCTGGCGCTGTTCAAGGCCGGGGGGGCAGGGCTCGGCGAGCAGGTGCCGATCCGGTATCGAGGCATCCAGCTCCAGCTCCAGGGTGGACTCCATGAGTATGTGGACGGTCCACACTGGCTGTGGACCTGGGCGGCCGCAAGGCTGCTGCGGGATCGGCGGGCGATGGCCGAACTCTGCACCTTTGATGCGGTGAAGCTCCATCGGGGACGCACACCGGCTGTCTATGTCTCCCTGATCCAGGCCATCGCCGCCAGGGAGCTGGGGCGGCCGTGGGAGGCGCTGCACGACCGCGCCCTGGCCGAGGCCCGGGCCCTTCGTCCTCCACTGCCCTTGCCATTGGCATGGTTGTCCCTGATGGATTGCCTGGATCGTACCGGCCGAAGTGGCATGGATCCCGTGGCCTACTCCCTGGGCCTGGAAAATGCCCTGCTCGCCCACCGCGACACCTATGGCCGAGCCGAGCTGGCACATCTGACGCATAGTCGAATCGACTGGATCAGCCTTGCTTTTGGGGCCATCGCCCATGACGAGGGCCTTCCCCTACAGTGTAATTCTGAATACATTCCCGAGTGGCTGATGCGGGGGGAGGCCATACCAAGCTGGTCCACGTTGATGGCCGAACCAGTCCCCGAGCTGGCCTTTGAGCACAACATCGGGCACCCGCACGCACCCGATGCACTCTACGGGAATCATCGTCTTTTTCTATGGATGGACGGAACCGTTCGGTTGGAACACCGAAAGGGTCAACAAGCAAAGGCCTGGACCGCGCGCCTTTCTCCTGAATATTTCGGGCGAGTGCTGCTCCTTCTTCGGGAGGGTGCCTTTCCCGAAATTCCCGTCCACACGCTGCCTGCAGGTCCAAGCTTTCGGATCTGCAGCCTGCTGTTCGGCGGGCGCCGGGTCGATGCGCTGCTTCCCCGGAGTGGGGAAGGCCAGGAACCCTGGAAGGAGCTGTTTACGGTCGTGGACAGTATTGTTGTATGCCTGAGCGGCCAGCGTCTGAATGGCTACCTGGGAACCCTGCCGATTGCACTGTCCGAGCGTGTGGAGTTTCGACCGGGCTGATCAGGCGGGAGCCCCGCCGATCTCAACCCGTTTCGCCGCCACGCTGTTTGCCCTTACCGCTTTTGGACGGACCACCCGTGTGCGCTCAGGCGGATTTGGCCGCCTGCTGGGGAAGAGAAGCTCACGATTGCACCCCCACCTTTCGAAGCACCCCTCCCACGCGCAGCTCCAGCTCAGCCCCACGCTCCCCGGCAGGCAGTCGCCCCACCAGCAACATGCCATAGGGGGTCTCCAACCCTTCAGTCGGGACCTTCTGTCCGGCAACTTCCACCTCACTTTCGGCATCCGACACCAGGGCCATCAGCAGCAGATCCTGGTCCTGTTGCCACAGCTCCACCTCCCCCACCTCCAGGCCGGGCCCGGCGGGAAGCGCCCGTTCCTCGGAAGGCATAGGAGGCATGTGGATGTCCTGGTTGGGAGCCTGCTTCCGCAGGTTCTGGTGCAACTGCCGCAGGTGTGCCGCAGTGTTTCTGCCGTAGATGGTGGAGGAACCCTCATAGTGCTGCTGATCGTACTCTGGAGGCGTTGTGAAATAGCCCGCGTAGTCCCCGGTGTAGCCCTGCACCAGCACCCTCTTCTCCGGCGTGCTCAGCGCCTTTTCCAACATCCATGCAAAGGCGACGGTTGGCTCCCCGGGAAGTGTGACCAGGCAGGTGTCCCCGATGTCCACCTGATGCAGAGGGTGGAAAGGGGCCGGCTGGTACTGCCCTAGCATGAACACCAGTTTTCCGAGAATCCCCCCCACTCCCATACGCGCCTTTGGGTGCTGAAGGCGATCGTCGGCTCCCGCGTCAGGGGGCAGGGTGTTCTGCTTCGGTGGCCCCTCCTTCACCAGCCCATTGAAGAGCGAGCGGTAGTCTTCGGCCCCGCCCATCGTTGGTGCGCCCATCCTCCAGGAAGCAAGGGAAAACATCTCTTTCGGAGCGTCCGCAGGAAGGGGGTCCGGCAGCTCCCTTGTGTTCCACCAATGCAGTCGCGTTGCGACCGAAGCGGGAGAACCCGGCGGGGCGGCCCGCACTGCCGCCAGCACCGCATCCCGAAGCTGTTGGCAGCGGGTGCCCACCAGTTTTCCCTCCGCGTGTACCTTGCGGGCCACGGTCCAGTCCCGGACCCCCTCCAGCGGCAAAGGGCTCTGATCCCCGGCCGCGCCCAGCGTAAGGTTCACCACCACGCCCTTCCCCAGCTCCCTCTCCACCTGGTTCATCGCCCGGCCGACAAAATCGGGATCCCAGATCGCCATGTTGCCCAGAGAGGTATTGTGGCAGGCTACCAGAGCATGCACCGCGCAGACCCTGCCATCCGGCCGTCGGAAAACCCACCCTCTGAGGCGGGCATCTACGAGTCGCGACTCCCTCTCCCCGGCCAGACCTTCCCCCGGGGCACCCTCCACAGACCATTCCTGAAGTAGCTCTTCTGGAAAAGCAGCTACCGAACGATTCTGCGACAGTCCGGCTGTCCGACCCTGTAGGGGGGCCACGGTGGCGAAACTTCCCTTCCCGCTCAGCTCCTCCACCGCCTCCCGAATGGCGGCGGCGATGGCATCGGCCACCGGCTTCCATGCCTCTTCCAGGGGGGTGGGCGAGAGAAAACCACCCGCAAAGCCGTCATAGAGGCGGTTCCCGTAGATACGCGCCGGCCCGGTGTGGGTGTGGGTCCCCGCCAGGACCACCTGCGCCGGCCCCAGGCCCAAATCCGCAACCCTCTGCAGCACCTCCCGGTGAAGAAGCTGAGTTCCACTGTGGATATCTGCCACCACCAGCACTACCCGCGCCCCGCTCTGATCCTGCACGGCGATTGCCCGGGCCCGCATCGGCACCTCTCCCGGCTTCCCCGGCAGGCTTCCTGGTCCATAGCCTCCAGTCGGAAGTCCCTTGGGAAGCAGGAATTCCACCTTCCCGGTTCCGATGCGGAGTGATAGTGCATCACGATGAGCGGTCGAGGTCTGGGGAGGGAGCAGGGGCTGCCCCTCTCGCCCGACACTGCGCAGCAGGGGCTCCGCCAGCTCCTGCACCCGAAGGGGGAGGCCGGCCTGTCCGGTGCGGCGCGCCGATCCGGTAAGCAGGCGCTGCACCTGGTGGAAGGCCGCCGAGTCCCGGTCTGCCGCCCTTTGGAGGAGCGTGGAAACCCGCTTTTCGTCGCCCTCGGGCCAAGCCAATGCCAGGGCCAGATACACTTTTGCGGTCTGCGCCGCCGCAGCCGCGACCACTTTTGCGTTCGGTGGTGCCGGAGACGGGTCCACCCTGCCGGCGCCTTGTGCCAGCGACGGGTCCATTTTCCTGGCGATCTGTTCCAGAGCGGTTTCCAGTTCTTTGGTATTTCTCGCCTGAAAAATGGCATCGTCTATGGCATCCAGCGCCTCGGCTTCGGTGCGGAAGTCAGGTCGTACCCGTGGCATCCCGCTACCCAGACTCCAGCTTGGATCCCCATAGGCTTGATAGGCACCCCAAGTGTTCACCGAGCGGTTGTGGACCCAGGCGGCCTCGCGGGCGGCCCGAACGGCCAACCCAAAGGGTACCCCCGCCAGCAGCTCCGCGTAGAGGCGGCCGGCGAAGGTGGTGGCGGCGCTGTCGCTCACCGCCCAGCCTGCGGCCACGACGGCGCGGACCCCACGCCGTATCAGGGCCTCCGCCATGCTGGCCGCGAGGCGACTTCGACCGGTTCCTGGCTGTGAATCTACCGAAGAGTCCAGGTGCCCCAGGTGGCAGCAGTTGATGAAGACCATCTCCGGCAGCTCGGTCCCAAAACCGTCCAGAAGCTGATCGGCGTGGATCACCTGCACCTCCTCCCCCTTTCGGCCGATCAGGATCCCGGTGGAGGAGGTGGCGCCCTTGCGGTAGATTCCGTGCCCCGCAATGTGGAGGATTCGACAGGGGCCCTCCCCCATCGCCAGAAGAAGGTCACGACGAAGCTCGCCTCCTTCCCGACGGTGCACCTCCCGGATGTCCGGATAGCCGGCATCCCGGAGCACCTTCACCACCTCCCTGCCCTCGGCTTTGGCGCCGGGAAGTGGCGCCAGGCCACTTTCTCCGCCCGCCTCGTCCGAAAAAACGATAGCCCGGGGTTGGGCGCAGAGGGCGGCCGCGGCGCGGCCTGCCGGGGTCTCCAGGCTGCGGACGATAGGGGTGCGCACCGCCAAGGGACGGTTGTCGCTGGTTTCCGGCTCCGCCAGCAGCTCCCACGGCAGGGCGGCGGCCGAGGCGTCCAGAAGCAGGCGGAGAGGCGCCCCGGAGAGCACCTCCTCCCTCAGGTCCCGGGGCACCAATTGCCGGCCAAGCAGGCGGGCAGTCAGCCAGCTTGGGGAGCCCGGCTCATGCCGGCTGCTCTGCATCACCTGCCCCAGGTCGGCTTCCAGGGCGGAAACCGGCACTCCCACCGCGTCCGTGCGCCCCGCGGTGCTGCGCCCCGCCAGGGCATACTTCAGCTCTCCCCCATCAAAGCGCACGGAGAGTGTACTCCAGGATACACGACGATCCTCACGGTCCAGGCGGCGTCCCCGCCGGCGACTTCCCTTCTCCTGTCCCGCATACTCCCAGAGCAGTTGATCGGTCTCCAGGGAGGACAGGGTGCTGTTGATCCGGTCCGCTGCCATGGCGACCAGATCTTCGTAGGCATTCACAATCTGCAGCTCTCGGAAGCGCACAGAGGCCAATTGCAGGCGGCTCACCTCGTCCACCGCCCGGGTCACCCCCTCCAACAGACCCCGGATCGAGTCGGAGACACTCAGCACCCCACTGCTCCCCGTGCCCACCATCAGGGCGGAGAGCGAGGCCTCAGCGTCGGGACCGCGGCTGCGTGCCACATCCAGAAGATAGCGACGGACGGCAATCCGCACCGCGTCGGCCAGGGTGGCGGCGGTCAGGTTGAACGCGTCTCCGGCCCCAAAAATCATAAGATCAACAGTAAGATTCTCTGAATCACCATTCAGTCGGAAAGGAAAGAGGTCGCCCGCGTGCGCGGGAAGGGCACCCGCATCCGCCAACAGGCGCAGGGGATGATCGGGCTGCTGTGCGATCCGGGCGAGGCTGCCCAAAAGGCCCGCATTCCGGGAGTAGTCCACCAAGAGTGGGTGCGCGGCCTCCTCCAACGAACCGTGCAGAATACGCACCTTCAGCACCTGCCGGAGAGGAGTGGAGGGGCCGCTCCCGCATCCCATTGCCGCCCCCAGCATCTCCAGTTGTGTAGGCCAGGCTACCAAAGCTTCGGCCTGTGGCCCCGGAGTCTCCCTCCTACCCCTGGATCCGCGAACAGAGCTCGCCTCTTCACGGCCCTCGGGGGATTCCCCCTCAAGCAGGGAGCGGATCAGTCGTATTGCGGTTCCGTTGTTGGGGATGTCGCCGTGGGCAGAGTCTACGTACCAGGCGCGAAAGATCCCCTTGGGGTTGGAGCAGGTGTAAGGCACCGTACCGTCTCCCTCCCCCGCACTGCCCTCCTCACTGCCCCACATCCAACGATCCTCCTTCCAACCGGCACGGGTGCGCGGCGCGGTTCCGAGGATCAGGCTGCTGCCCTCGGTCCATTCCACCCTGTCGAGCTGTTCTGCCTCACGTTGAGCGCCGGCCAGGACTTCGGGGAAGTGGTCGTCCGCCACCCCCCAACTCTCCGCTTTCCACCAGAGCGTGTCCTCGTGGGGGAGCATGGCCAGAAGGCCGGGAAAGCTCCGCATCACCTCCAAAACCTCGCTCTCCCGATGTTTCCGGTCGAAGAGGGCCAGCATGTTGACAAGCTGGTTCTCTCCCCGGAGCGAGGCCAGGGCTTCCCAGGACCCCAGCAGCGGGGGTCCCATCATGATCAGTTGGCCCTTTTGTTGTAGAAACTTCTGATGAACTTCAGGAGCAACAGCGGCGATCCCCCGAGAAACGAGGCTGCCCATGGAGTGGGCCACCAGATGGACCCTCCGCCCGCGGTCCAACTGGTGCTGCACGAGCTGGGCCAACTTTCGGGAGCTGTCCAGGATGGGAGCCCGCCAGTCGAAGGGGAAGAGGCCCACGTCGCAACGCTGCTGCAGATCCCGGTAGAGTGCTGCATAGGTGCCGTGGGAGATCCCTTCCGGTGAGACGAGGGCGGGATAGCGGAGGCGGCTGAAGTCTCCGTTGATCAGGCGCGGCAGGTCCACCCATGTGCGATGTCCCTCCACGTTCAGCATGGATCCCATAATTCCGGGGACAATGAAGACAACATCACTCCGGGCGCTTCCGGGTGGCGGTGCGGTCAGACAGAGGATCGACAGCAGGGCCCCCCGCTCCTGTTCTGGCAGGGTTGGCCTCTTTGCAAGAGGAAAAGTCTCCGGTTTGTTGATTACCCAACCCAAAATGGCGCGTCGGGTAGAGCCGTGGGTGAAGTAGCTCAGGTGGTGAACTCCGGGCCCCGAAGGCTCCATGTGCTGGGATTTACCCCGATCTTCCTCAGTGTACATGTACTCGGTGTCCACCACCAGGTCGTTGTCTCCACGGAAGAAGGAGTCAGGTAGAAAACGGAGAATCTTTCCACCCAGTCCGTCCACTCCCGAAAAAACACCCCCGACGATCAGGCGGGCGTCCACGGTGGCCGGACAGAGATTGAGGGCACGCACCACGGCACCGCCCGGCTCCATGGCCGCCAGGCCAGGGGCCACGTCAGGGTCCAGAGCAACATCTTCGGTGATGACGCGGACCAGGGTCCGGGCCGCACTCACCACCGCACTGATGCCGGAAAGTACGGTCCCGCCCATTCCCGAAAACTGGAGCAGGTTCACCAGGGTGGATATGCTGTTCAAAAGGTCCACGGGCCGGCGGGAAGCCAGGCGTGTGCCGCGCACGGGGGAGGCGACGCGGACGTGCCGACCTACCTGGATATTCCGCTCCTTCCGAAGACGCTCCAGATCTGCCATCTCCTCCAGGCCCGCTCCGGCGCCGGCCACCAGCTCGGCCACCATTCCCCCCCTGGAGTGGGAGATCAGATCCACCTTTTGTCCATGGGGAAGGCATTGAATCAGATCAATGGCGTTCTGGATCGGGGACACCGAGAGGGTGGGGTGTTGAAAGCCAAAGACCCTCTGGGGATAGTTCTGGTAGACCTCCGCCCAATCGGAGCGGGCCTCGGCTGCTGCAAAGCCGGCAAAGCCGAGTTTGACGCTGCAGAAGGTTCCATGCACAAGGATCAGCCAATCCCCGGGGGGCACATGGTTGGGATCCACCTGTCCCTCCTCTACCGAACCATCCTCCTTGATCCGGACCAGGTGAGGATGAAGGCCGGAGAGTCGGGCATCGGCCTCTTCCACCAGGCGATGCAGCGCCTCCTTGCGGCCGACAGGAACCAGCGCCCGGAGCACCTGCCAGCCTTTCAGGGCGATGCTGCCGATACCCCGGAAGTCGCTGTGGTCAGCGCGCGCTGAGGGCACATGGTAGTCGGAGCCCTGAGGGATTTCCCAGGTGATTATTCCATCTTCCCAGGAAAGCTCTACAAAGTCCTGGGCCTCCATATCCAGACCCTCCGCTCCCCGGGTCCAGGGCTCGCTGCTGGAGGCCACCACCGACCAGCCGGGCTCGGGCGGAAGGACTTCTCCCAGGATGGAGCTGCGGAGTCCGGCGGGAGGATGGAGGCGGATGCTCATGGTTCTCACTCAGGGGGCGGAGAAGAAATTGTGGTAGGAGGATAACCAGCGGGCTATCCGGAAAAACCACAACCCTCTCCAAAGCTGACGCAGGACAGGAAGGGGTTGATGGGGGAGCTGGAGGGCCAGCCGCTGCCGGAGAATCCTTGCGCGAACGACGCACACCCGGTGTGGGGCTCTGCCAGCACCCCCGCGCATCTCTGGCACCCGTACCCGCGCCCGGGTCTCTGCATCCGAACCCCTGATCCGGACTTCGATCGTATCCAGACGCCCCGACCGCTCTCCTGCCCGGCACTCATGTTCCACGTTAATCAACAGACCCAACAACACCGACCTGGCCCGCACAACAAGGCAGCTCACAGGCCAGGAGGCTGAGGTCCAACCCAGTCGGGCGTGTCGACCTCACCCGCACAATCTGCACCTCCTCCACCACAATTTGCGTCCGGATTCCGCTTCGCCGTACTCATGATGAGTACGCTTCCCACGGCTGCGGGTAGCAAGCCCATCGCAAAATCTGCTATACCCACCGCCTTCTCTCCCCGGAGCCGTCAGGTGCATAATTGAGCCTCTGCCTTGCTACTTTTCCTACTCTGCGCGTGTAACGGCACCGAGGCTCCGACAGAGTACCGCTGGATGGCAGAGGTTTCCGAGAAGCTCTCCGCCGAAAGCCGGGCCTTTCAGGAGGATGCCGGCAGCTTTCGTGCAACATGGGCGGACCTGGAGCTGGAAGTCGATGCCGACGGCACCTAGGCCCGCAGCGGCGAGGACGAGCTTCGGCTGCGTACCGTGGCGTGGGGCCGCGAGTCCCTGAGCCCTGTTCCTGCCGTAGATCCTCAGGAGGGTTGCGGAGATGAGGTCGGCGCGGCGGGCCAGTGCCTGCCCCGTGTGGAATTGGTGCGTCCTGGCCTGACCGAGTGGTGGCAAAGTAATGCCCGGGGTTTTGAACAGGGTTGGGAGCTGGAGGAGCGGCCTGCCGGAGAAGGGAAGCTGCAATTGGTGGTGGCCGTCGAGGGGGCGACGGTGGCCGCCGCGGCCGGCGACCTGCTCCTCTTCGGATAGGAGGGTGGGACCTTTCTCTATTCCGAGGCGGTAGCCTGGGATGCAGAGGGTCGGGAGCTGCCCGTGGTGCTGGAGGCCATGGGGGACCGGATCCTCCTGACTGTAGACGACACCGACGCGGTCTGGCCGCTGACCGTGGACCCGTTGTTGAGCACTCCTACCTCCACCCTGGTGGGCCTGAACAACACAGACTACTTTGGCTTTTCGGTGGGTGGAGGGGTCGACGCCAACGGGGACGGCTATGACGACGTCATCGTGGGTGCGCCGTACTACAGCTCCAGCAACACCGGTCGGGTCTACATCTTCCACGGCAGCAGCGCAGGGGTATCCACTTCTGCATCCACCAGCCTGACCGGCTCCAACTCCAGCGACTATTTCGGGTGGTCGGTGGCGGGGATCGGGGATGTCAACAATGATGGCTATGGCGACTGGATCATCGGGGCTCCGGGCTACAACGGTAGCGGCACGGATCGTGGCCGGGCCTATGTTTTTCATGGGAGCTCCGGCGGCACAAGCACCTCGGCCACCACCACGTTGACCGGCGCCGGAGATGACTACTTCCTGGGAAGTGCGCTCTCAGGGGCTGGGGATGTCAACAATGACGGCTATGACGACGTGATTGTCGGCGCCTATGGCTACAGCTCCGACACCGGTCGGGTTTATGTGCACCACGGATCTTCCACTGGCATCTCCTCCTCCTCTGCCCGCACCTTGACCGGGGCCTCCAGCGCCAACTACTTCGGCTATTCCTTGGATGGAGCTGGAGATGTCAACGGTGACGGCTACGACGATATCATCATCGGTGCCTACGGCTACAGCTTCTTCGACTATGGTCGAGCCTACGTCTACCACGGTAGCAGCACCGGGATCGGCTCTTCGGCCAGCAGTACCCTCACCGGGGTTAATTCCGCTGACTACCTTGGCTATGCGGTTGCCGGGGCCGGAGATACCAATGGCGATGGCTATGACGACGTGATCGTGGGTGCCTATGGCTATAATGGCAGCGGCACCGATCGAGGAATTGCCTATGTCTTCCGTGGGAGCAGCACCGGAGTCTCCACCTCGGCCTCCCAGAACTACACCGGAGCCAGCAGCTACGACTACCTGGGAACCAGCTTCGCCGGTATCGGCGACCTCAATGGAGACGGCTACGACGACGTGGCCATCGGGGCTCTGGGCTACGGAAGCAGCCTGACGGGCGCGGTCTACGTCCATGAAGGCTCCAGCTCCGGCCTCGGCAGCAGCCCGGCCAACAGCTATTCCGGGGCCAATACCAACGACGAATTCGGAATCTCCCTGGCCTCCGCAGGAGACGTGACCGGGGATGGGGCCGCGGACCTGATTGCGGGTGCGGATCTCTACGATGGCAGCGGATCGGACCGGGGGGCAGCCTATGTCTACCATGGGGTGATTGTGGACGTCGACGGCGATGGCTACACCTCCTCCACCGACTGCAACGATAACGACGCAACTGTAAATCCAGGGGCCACAGAGACCTGCAATTCGGTGGACGATAACTGTGATGGGACGGTGGACAACAACCCAAGTGACGGGTCCACCTGGTATGCAGATACCGACGGGGATACCTATGGAGCTGCCGGCACCAGTATCGTCGCCTGCTCCGCCTCCACCGGCTATGTAGCCGACAATACCGATTGCGACGACGGCCAGAGCAGCGTGAACCCGGGCGCCGCGGAATACTGCAATGGCGTCGACGACAACTGCGACGGATCGGTCGATAACGCGCCGGTCGATATCAGCACCTGGTACATCGACAGCGACGGAGACAGCTTCGGCAGCAGCTCCACCACCGCGACCGCCTGCACCCAACCCAGCGGCTTCGTTTCCGATAGTACCGACTGCAACGACAACAATGCCACGGTCAACCCCTCCTATGCCGAAGTCTGCGACGGACTGGACAACGACTGCAACGGCAGCATCGACGATGGCGCCGGCAATGCCACGAATTGGTACGCCGACAGCGATGGTGACAGCTACGGAAACAGCAGTGTCAGCGTCACCTCCTGCGCCCAGCCTTCTGGCTATGTCAGCAGCAGCAGCGACTGCAATGACAGCAACGCCGCCATCTCCCCGGCGGCCAGCGAAAGCTGCAACGGCGTGGACGACGACTGCGATGGCACGGTGGATGAATCCGGCGCCAATGCCTCCATCTGGTATGCGGACACCGATGGGGACGGCTACGGAGACTTCAGC
>JBEIQS010000001.1:0-178293 GCA_040376425.1 Alphaproteobacteria bacterium
CTATTCGAGACAACAGCGAAGCCTCAAGTCGCCCTGGCCCCGAGGGACGCCGCTGCCAGGGACTGACGAATAAGGCTATTGCAAGGCGGGGAGGTCTATGGTTTTGGGGTAGGTCATGCTTCGCTCTCCCTCCGCTTCCACCTCTTTTTCCTTCGGCGCACCTTGAGCAACGGCGCCGAATCGGGTACTCCAAGGGCCGGTCAACGCGGGGGGACGGCTGCGCTCCGAGCCCGGGCACGAGTCTCCGCCGTCACGCCGACATGAGGAATGATGGAACAGGCGTGGGCACAATTCTGTAGCGCGCTCGAGCGGAAAATCGGGTCCCAGAACATGGAGATCTGGATTCGTACCGCCCTGAAACCCGAGCTGCTCGGCCCGTCGCGCGTTCGTCTCCGGGCGGAGAGCAAGTACTACCACGACTGGATTCGGGACAACCTCTTCCGCGATATCGAGCTCGCCTTTGAAGAGGTATTCGGCCAAAAAGTACCCGTTGAGCTTTCCTGGGAGGGCTCCAGCCCCTCGGCACCAGAGCTGCCCGCCAACCCGGTCACCCGCCGATCCCCGACGTGGATCGACCGGAACATGACTTTCGAAAACTTTGTGGTCGGAAAGTGCAACGAGTTCGCCCACGCCGCCGCCTGTGCGGTGGCCGATGACCCCGGTCGGGCCCACAATCCGCTCTTTATCTATGGCAGTACCGGCCTGGGAAAAACCCATCTCGCCCACGCAATCGGGAATCGGGTGAGCAGCCGGGGGCTGGGGGTTTCCTACTATCAGTCCAACCAGTTCTTTGAAGCGATGGTGCGCTCGCTGCAGAACCGCTCCATCAACGAATTCCGCGAACGTTTTCGAACAGAGGTCGATGTACTTCTTTTGGACGACGTTCAGTTTCTTGCGGGTCGCGATCGGACGGAGGAGGAGCTTTTTTACCTCTTCGAGATGATGAAGGCCGAAGGTCGGCAGATCGTGCTGACCGCGGACGAGCCGCCCCGCAGCATCGGCAAGCTGGAGCCGCGCCTGCGAACCCGCTTTGAAGGCGGTCTTCTGGCAGATGTGCAGCCGCCGGACGTAGAAACCATGATGGCGATCGTGGCGCGAAAAGCCGAGGCTCTCCGCCTGGATCTCCCCATCGACGTTCAGCATGTGATCGCCCAGCATGTGCGCTCCAGCGTGCGCGAGATGGAGGGGGTGCTCAACCGCCTCAACGCGCTGAAGTCCTTTTACGGGCGGCCCATCACCACGGCCTTCATGCAGCAGCACCTGGCCGATCTGGTGCCGCCGCCGGCCCCTCCGCCCACCACCGAGCAGATCATCAACCGGGTGGCCGAGCACTTCAACATCCGTCCCACCGACATCCGTGGCAACCGGCGTCCCGCCAACATCGCCAACCCCCGCCAGATCGCCATGTACCTGACCCGGCGGGTGACCGGTCTGTCCTTCCCGGAGATTGGCCGCGAGTTCGGTCGCGACAATTCTACGGTGCAGTACGCCTGCAAAAAGATGGAAGAAACTGCTCAAACTGACCCCAACCTGCGCGCTGAGCTGGAGCTGCTTGAGCGCCTGTGCCGGGGTGGCTAGGGCTATGGATAAGTCTGTGCAAATCCCGGGGATTTCTGAGCGACAAGCAGCCGCCTGCTGGGGACAAAATTCCTCGCAGCCCGGTCCCCGGGGACAACCCCGGAGTTGTCCGCAGATGTCCGCAGAGTTATCAATAAGCTTCTTCCGCCTTGAACGTACTTCCTCAGCCTCTTCCCATTAATCCATAGCCCCTCATCATCATCATCAAGATCCCCAATTGAGAATTGATCTTGATGCTTTTCGGAGACCGCCCCCATGGACTTCCTCATCCAGCGCGACGAACTGATCCGAGCCCTGTCTCGTGTGCAGGGAATCGTCGAAAAACGAAGCACAACCCCCATTCTTTCTACTGTGCTTGTGCAAGCGCATGAGGGTGGAGTGCGGGTGACGGCCACGGACAAGGCCATGACCTATGTCGGAAACTTTGTTGCAAACGTCAATATCCCCGGAGAGGTGGCCGTGGATGCCGCGCACGCCTTTCAGGTGGCCAAGGTGTTGCCGTCGGATGTGGTGTCGCTTCAACTGAGTGAGAACCAGCGGGTGGATGTTCGCTGTGGAAAGTCCTACTACAAGCTGGCGGGTCAGGCAGCGGGAGACTTCCCCCCGGTGCCCTCTTTTGAAGCGTCGGGCTGGTTGTCGTTGCAGGCGGCCGATCTCCGCCGGATCATCGACCAAACCTGGTTTTCTATTGCGCCGGACGATAACCGCTATGGCCTGAATGGCGCGCACCTGGACGCAGTGGAGACCCCCGCGGGACCCATGCTGCGCATGGTGGGTACCGACGGCAATCGCCTGTCCTGGGCGCAGGCCCCCTACTCTGGAAACCTGGCCATCGGTCGCCGTATGCTGCTTCCCCGGAAACCGCTCCAGGAAGTACGGAAGATGATCGACGGCTTTTCGGGGGTGGTCGAGATCGGCTTCGGCGAGCGGGCGGCCGTGGTGCGCTTTGAAGGCACCACCGTCCACATGCGGCTCTTGGAAGCAGAATTCCCGAACTACAAAGAAGTCCTTCCTACCAGCTTCAAGCGCCGGGTCGTCGTGGACCGCGACGTATTCGTGGAAAGCCTGAAGCGCGTCTCCATCTTCGCCACCGATGGTGCGCACTCCGTGCGCTTTGCTTTCGGCGCCGACGGTCTGGTCCTCACCGCACGCAAGCTCGATGTGGGCGATGCACGCGAAGAGGTGCCGCTGGATTTTGCCGGGGAGCCCATCGTGATGGGCTTCAATGCACGCTTCATCCAGGAAGTCCTCAACGTGCTGTCCGCAACGCGGGTGACCCTGGAGCTGGGGGATACCCTCTCGCCCTGTATCCTCCGCCCGATGGACGATGAGAACGCCCTTTTTGTGGTGATGCCGGTCCGGCTGGACTGATGCGGCTGCAGCGGCTCAGTGTCTCCGGCTTTCGGAACCTCGCAGATTGCAACCTCGATGTGGACGCGCCCTTGGTGGCCTTTGTGGGGCCCAATGGCCAGGGCAAGACCAACATCCTGGAAGCGGTCGGTGTGCTGGGGCTGCTGAAAAGTTTTCGGACCTCCCGGCCCGGGGAATTGCTGGGTTGGGGGGCGGAAGCTGCTTCGGTGGAAGGCCAGGGCCAATCCGGGGATCTCTCCCGGACCTGGCGCTGGACGCTGCAGGGCGGCGAGCGTGTGCTGCGTCGTGATGGGAAAAGTGCCGATCCGGCGAGCTGGCTGTCCTCGCTGCGGGCCGGTCATTTTGTACCCGAGGATACAGGATTGGTGCGGGGAGAGCCGGCCCTGCGCCGCGCGCTGCTGGATCGGGCAGTGTTCACGGTGCTGCCCTCTCACCTGGGTCCGGTTCAGAGCTATCGCAGGTTGTTGGCTCATAAAGCGGCTCTGCTGCGAGATCCCCGGCCTGATGAAAGCCAGCTTGAGATTCTGGATGGTCAACTGGTGAGCTGTGGGCTTCGGGTGTTGGCGGGACGCCAGGAGGTCATCGGGCGACTGCAGCGAAGCTTCCAGAATATTTATCTGGATTTTTCGGGAGAACAGGCCTCTGTGGACTACCGTTCCACTCTGGGGGCCGACCCGGAGCAATGGGAAGCCGCCTGGTGGGAACAACTCCATGAAAATCGGGAGGAGGAACGCCGTCGTGGTCGTCCCCTGGTAGGGCTCCAACGCGACGATCTGGTCTTTAAGGTGGGTGGAAAGGCCGCACGGGCCTTTGCCTCGCAGGGGCAGGTGCGCTCGTTGGTTTTGGCCTGGAAGCTGGCAGAAATGGAAGTGGCGCGCCAGGAGGGGGAAGCGCCGCTCTTTCTGATGGATGACCTGGGGAGCGAGCTGGACCCGGCACGCTGCGCGGGGCTGGTTCGGCTACTACGAAGTATTGGAGCCCAGATATTTGTGACCACCACCGATGTGCGCTACCTGCCGGAAGCGTCGGGGGAGGAGCACTATTTCCGGGTGGAAGCGGGAAAGTTGCAGCCAGTCTGAGAATGCGTCCTTCTACCGGTGCCCTTTGGGGTGTTTCGGGTTAGCTGCCACGGTCCCAGAGGTCGCTTCCCGCGGGAATCAAGAGGATTCATGGAGCCAGAGCAGGTCGGAAACCCGGAATACGGCGCCTCCAGCATCACGGTGCTGGAAGGCCTGGAGGCGGTCCGGGTACGTCCGTCAATGTACATCGGGGATGTGGGGGTGAGGGGTCTCCACCACCTGGTCTACGAGGTGGTGGACAACTCGGTGGACGAGCACCTCGCCGGGTGGTGCAAAAACATCGTGGTGGAGATCTGGGAGGACGGCTCCTGTTCGGTGGAGGACGATGGGCGTGGTATTCCCGTGGATATGCACGAGACCGGCAAGCCCGCAGCGGAAGTGGTGCTCACCGTTCTCCATGCCGGCGGTAAGTTTGACAAAAACAGCTACAAGGTATCCGGGGGTCTCCACGGCGTCGGTGTAAGCTGTGTGAATGCGCTTTCCAGTCGGTTGGAACTGGATATCTGGCGTGACGGTGCCCATTGGAAGCAACTCTATTCCTGCGGAGTCCCTCAGGTATCTTTGGCACAAGTGGGCCCCACCGATGGCAAGCGTGGCACCCGCATCCTGTTTCTCCCGGACATCAGTATTTTTAAGGAGTCTCAGGAGCTCCAGTTCGACATTCTGGCGAACCGTTTGCGGGAACTGGCCTTTCTCAATCCAGGTTTGAATATCACCCTTTCGGACCATCGCGATGCAAAAAGCATCACCTGGCACTATGAGGGTGGTATTGTTGATTTTGTGGTGTACCTCAACACCGCCAAGGAAGTGCTGCATCGGCCGCCCATCTACCTGAAGGGGGGTCGGGAAGGGTTGGAGGTGGAGATCGCGCTCCAGTGGAACACCTCCTATGCAGAGATCATCTCTTCCTTCGTCAATAACATCAGCACGACCGAAGGCGGTACCCACGTCACGGGTCTGAAAGCGGCGCTGACCCGCACGCTCAATGCCTACGCCACCACGAACAACCTGCTGAAGTCGGGCAAGACCGAGGTGGCGATCACCGGCGAGGACGTGCGCGAGGGTCTGACCAGCGTCCTCTCGGTCAAGATTGCCGATCCGCAGTTTGAAGGCCAGACCAAGACGCGCTTGGGCAACTCGGAGGCCAAAGGTCTGACCGAGGCCATTGTCAATGAGCAGCTTGGGCGCTTTTTCGAGGAAAATCCAGGGGTAGCCAAGTCTTTGGTGAACCGGGCTGTTGACGCGGCAAGAGCGCGCGAAGCGGCCCGCCGCGCCCGGGATTTGGCCCGCCGCAAGACGGTGATGGACGGGGGTGGGCTGCCCGGCAAGCTGGCGGACTGCCAGGAGCGGGATCCGGCGCTTTGTGAGCTGTATCTGGTCGAGGGTGACTCCGCAGGTGGTTCGGCCAAGCAGGGTCGCGATCGCAAGTACCAGGCGGTCTTGCCGTTGCGTGGAAAGATCCTGAACGTGGAAAAAGCCCGCTTCGACAAGATGTTGGTCAGCGAGCAGATCCAGATTCTGGTCTCCGCCCTGGGTTGTGGCATCGGCGAGGAGTTTGACGGCGCCAAGCTGCGCTATGGTCGCGTTATCCTGATGACCGACGCCGACGTCGACGGTGCCCACATCCGCACCCTGCTCCTCACCTTTTTCTACCGGCAAATGCCCCATCTGGTGCAGGAAGGGCACCTGTACATCGCGCAGCCACCGCTCTACCGGGTGCGCCGGGCCAAGACCGAGCAATACCTGCGCGACGATGCCGCGATGGAAGCCTTCCTCCTCAAAAATGGTGCCTCCCATCTGAAGGTGCGTGCCGATGAACGGGAGCTGAGCAACGACGAGGTGGTCACCTTCTCCGAGCGGGTGGTGCGCTACGCCTCCCGCCTGGAGCGCCTCGGACGCCGCTACCACCCGATTGTCCTCGATCATTTTCTGGGGATGAACCGCGTTCCCAACACGATTGAGGAGGCGACGGTGCAGGCGGCTGATCTGCGCAGTCTCCTCACCCAGCGTGCGCCCGAGCTGGACGTCCTGGACGTGGTTCCGCTGGAAGGTACCGACGGCCACCCGGTGATTCGGGTGCGTACCATGCAAAACAGTGAGGAACAACTTACGTTCTTCTCGATGGGTGCAATCCAGGAACTCGAGCCACTTCGTCGTCTGCGGGAAGAGGTTTCCGCGATGGTTCCGCTTCCGGTGCGGGTGGGCGATGGCCCGCCGCGTCTGGGGCTTTTGGAGCTGCGCGAGGATGTTCTGGCCCAGGCGCAGAAGGGCTATGAGGTCCAGCGCTACAAAGGTCTGGGTGAAATGAACCCCGAGCAATTGTGGGAGACGACGATGGATCCCAAAAATCGGGTGTTACACCAAGTGCATGTGGACGAGGCCACCGAGGCGGATCGCATCTTCACCATCCTGATGGGTGATGCAGTTGAGCCCCGCCGCGACTTTATCTACCAGCACGCGTTGGACGTGCGAAACCTGGACATCTGAGGTGCGTATGTTCGGAAGCAGAATTGCTGGTATGGGACACTACGTACCGGAGAGGGTCGTAAAAAACGACGACCTTCGGGCGTGGATGGACACCAGCGACGAGTGGATTGCCCAGCGCACCGGCATTCGTGAGCGGCGCTGGGTCGAGGGGGATGTCGGGGCGGCCGAGCTGGCCGAGCATGCCAGTCGTCAGGCGCTGGAGGAAGCTGGACTTCGCCCCGCCGATATCGACATGATCCTCTTCGCCACGCTGTCGCCGGACATCTGCTTTCCGGGAAGCGGCTGCCTGCTTCAGGCGCGGCTGGGTATTCCGGGCGTTCCAGCTTTGGATGTCCGCAACCAGTGTACGGGTTTCCTCTACAGCCTCTCCGTGGCCGACCAGTTCATCCGCACCGGCAGCATGAAGCGCATCCTGGTGGTGGGCTCCGAGGTACACTCCACGGGCCTGGATTTGAGCACCCGTGGTCGAGATGTAACGGTGATTTTCGGGGACGGAGCGGGAGCGGCAGTTTTGGAACAAACCGAGGGAGAGTCTCGGATTCTGGACACAGAGCTACATGCCGATGGTCGCTACGCGGAGATGCTGATGGCTGAGGCTCCCGCCAGCCGGGTCAACCCGCGGCTTTCGGTGGAAATGCTCGAAGCCGGGCGACAATTCCCCAAGATGGACGGCAAGGCGGTCTTCAAGCAGGCCGTAGAAAAGCTCCCCGAAGTGATCCACGCTGTGCTGCGCCGGAACGGCGTTGCGCTCTCGGATATCGCCCTGCTGGTGCCGCACCAGGCCAACCTCCGCATCAACGAAATGGTTGCACGGCAGCTCAATTTCCCCTTTGAGAAAGTCTATAATAATATCCAGCGCTACGGTAACACCACCGCAGCTTCCATCCCCATTGCGCTTCATGAAGCGGTTGGGGAGGGACGTTTGAAAAAGGGGGACTATGTTCTTCTTGCTGGTTTCGGCTCAGGCTTCACCTGGGGTGCCAGCCTGGTGCGCTGGTAGATGACTTCCGCCGATAGCAGCCTCCTCTTTCGTGCCCGGACCCTCTTTCTGACCGGAAAGGGGGGTACCGGCAAGACTGCGTTGGCCGCGGCCGTGGGGCGCCTTGCCGCCGCGCAGGGTCGGAAGACCCTGGTGGTCGAGGTCGACAACCAGCGGCCTTCTCTCACCAGTATTTTTGGCGCCGCGCCCACCTACGCCCCCACCGAGATTTCCAAAAACCTCTCCATCTGCAACGTGGAGTGGACCGCCGCGATGGACGACTGGCTGGCGGACATGGTCTCTATCCCCCGCCTGGTGATGATGATCACCCACAATCGGGTGGTCAGTGTCTTTCTACAGGCAACGCCCGGGGCGCGCGATTTGGTGGTTTTGTGGCGGATTTTTCAGCTTTCCCGCAACTACGATACCGTGGTGGTGGATCTACCCGCCTCGGGCAATGCGGTGGCGATGATGCAGGTGCCCAACACCGCACGCACCCTCTTCGACTCGGGGCCGATTCGGGGCTGTGCGGACCAATTGTTGGATTTCTTCCGTCAGCCGGGCGTAGGTCTGGTGCAGGTCTGCCTGCCGGAAGAGATGGTGATCACCGAAACCGTGGAGACCTTCCGGAAAATCCGGGGGGAGCTCCCGATGTTGAAGATCCCCGCCGTCGTGCTCAACCGTACCACCCCGCCCAGCATCCAGCCCGCCGAGCGAGCGCTGCTCGAAAAGCTACGCATGGGGGTCAGCGAGCCGTTGGCGGTCGAGCTGACGGAAGCCGGGCTTTGGGATGCGGAATTGGAAGTAGCCACCTTGAACGCCCGGCAGCGTTTGTCCGCTGACCTGGGACTGCCGGTCATCAGCCTTCCCGTCCACTCCCGGGGCGAAGGTTCGGCGCGGGTTGTCGGCCAGCTCGCTTCCGCGCTGGCCCGGGCCAGCCAGAGCCCGGTCACCTGGAGGGAGGGATGAACCTTCAAGAGTTGGTACAAACCCGAAAGCTGCTGGTCTGCGTCGGCTCCGGTGGAGTGGGTAAGACCACGACGGCTGCGTCGTTGGCCCTTGCCGGCGCGCTGGCCGGCCGGCGTACGCTGGTTCTGACCATCGATCCGGCTCGTCGCTTGGCAAATTCGCTGGGTCTCCAGGAATTTGGAAACACGGAAGTTCGGATTGAGCTGGGTCCGGAGGTGAAGGGCGAGCTGTGGGCGATGATGCTGGATGCTCCCAGCACCCTGCGCGACGTGATCCGCAAGGTGGCCAAGGATGATGCCCAGCGCGATGCGGTCTACAACAACCGTATTTTTAAGGCGATCTCCGGCTCCTTTTCGGGAAGTCAGGAGTACATGGCTACCGAGCGTTTGTACGACGTACACGTATCCGGTCGCTACGATCTGATCGTCCTGGATACCCCGCCGGTCAAAAACGCCTTGGACTTCCTGGAATCTCCGGGACGCCTCGTCAAGTTCCTGGACCGCCAGATCATGAAGTGGTTTCTGACGCCACTGGAAGAGGATCGGGTCTTTGGGAAGCGGCTATGGATGGGAACCGCTGCGGTCGTGTACCGTCTGCTCGGCCACATCTTTGGCAAGGAATTTCTAGGCGAATTGAGCGTATTTTTTACGCTCTTCCGCGACTTTTACGAGGGCTTTCGCGAGCGCCACGAAGCGGTCGGAAAGATCTTCACCTCGGACGCCACCCGTTTTCTCGTTGTGGCGGCCCCCACAGACCCCTCCATCGAAGTGGGCAGGTTCTTCCTACAAGAGCTGTCTCAGCGCAATTGCCCCACTGCCGGGGTGATCATGAACCAGGTACACCGCTGCAGCAGCAACCCGCCCGATGTGGAGGGTCTTCTGGGAGGCGCCGCGCGGGCGCTCGACCCGGTTCATGCGGCCTCCGTGTTGGCCCGGCTGGGCGCCGCGCACCGGCGCCTGCGCGACCTGGCCACCTTGGACCAGCAGCGGGTGGAGGAACTCCGGCGGGTAGCCGGCAGTCGCCTGTGGATGAAAGTGATCCCCCGAATCAGTGGCGAGGTCCACGATCTTGCGGGTTTGCGGGGACTTCACCATTACCTCGTAGAGGATTCGGTCCACTCTGTGTAGACTGATTCTTCGCCTCCGGAGCACCCATGATGACCCTGATTTTGCTGGTAACCTCGGCCCACGCCATCCCCCTGGCCTTGGACCCGCAGAACCGCATCACCCTGGGTGCCACTTTTTTGGGGGGGCCTTCGCCGGTGGGAATCTCGGGTGGCTTTGAATCGCGGGTCACTCGTATTCTTGCTGCGGAATTTGCGGCTTTCGCTTCTCCGATCCCGCTGGGCGAGGATCTGGCGGGCAGCTTGGAGGCGGGAGACGACTCCTACCACCTGCGCCACGGGATCTACGGCGACCTCGGCTTTCGGATTCCGCATCGCCAGCCCAAGGGCTTTGCCTGGGACATCCACTTCCGGGGCGGTGGGGGCGTGGTGTGGAATGCGCATGTCGCGCCAGGTGCCTTCAGCACCAGCAACGGGTCCTACGAAGTGGCGCCGGCGATGGGTGCGATGGGGGGCGGAGACCTGATGTTTCGCGTCGGTCACTGGGGCTTGAGGGCGGGCGGAAAAGCCTGGGCCTTTCAGGTGGTCGACCAAGCAGAACTCTCTACTGCAATGGTTGTACGCCCACAGATCAGCCTCGAGGCGCTGTTTCAGTGGTAGCCGCGCGCTGAGGGCTTTTGGCTTTTTTCTGCCGGACCCTTGACTCCACCGTTCGAATGGAACATGGTAGAAGAACTGCGTCCCTTCTGGCCGCAGTCGGCGCTTGACGCTGGTCAACAATAGTCCTTCGAGAAAGAGAGAAACGGGCCGAATGTCCCGGAGCGTCTATGTAGGGAACCTGCCCTACACTGTGAATCAAGAAGAAGTTCGCGAAATCTTCTCCCGCGATGGTCGTAAGGTCGTCTCCGTTAACCTCATCATGGACCGGGAGACTGGTCGTCCGCGAGGCTTCGGCTTTGTGGAGATGAGTTCGGAGAAGGAAGCGGAAGATGTGGCTGCAGCATTCGATGGCCAGATGATGGCTGGTCGTATGTTGAAGGTCAGCATCGCCCGTCCGAAAGACATGGCGGGGGGAGGAATGGGCGGTGGCGGTCCACGAGGGGATCGTCCTTCCTATGGGGATCGTCCCTCCTACGGTGACCGGGGGGATCGACCCTCCTATGGTGATCGCGGGGATCGTCCCTCCTATGGTGATCAGGGAGGACGGCCTTCCTACGGAGATCGTGGGGATCGTCCTTCCTATGGCGATCGGGGGGATCGACCCGGCTTTGGCGGGGGAGAGCGTCCGCCCTACGGCGGTGGCGGGGGTGGCTTTCGTCCCCGTCCGGAGGGGGGTGGTTTTCCACCTCGCCCGGATGGCGGCCGTCCCTGGTCTCCGGGAGGTCCCCCGCGTCCGGGTGGCTTCTCGGGTGGCCCGGGGGGTGGCCCCGGGGGTCCGGGGGCGCGTCGCCCGTGGGACTCCGGTGGTCCTCCGGGGCGTGGTCCAGGGGGTCCGGGTGGACCTGGCGGTCCCGGCGGTGCCGGGCGCTGGGAAGCTTGGGATCCTCCGGCTTCCACCAAGCGCCGTCCCAGTCCGCGGCGTCCTGAGGACGAAGTGGACGACGATCGTGGCATGAAGGCCGTCGACCGGAAGAAGGGGAAGTGGCGCTACCAGGACTACGACTCCGACGACGACTACGAAGGAGCGGGAGCTCCTCCGGGTGCCAACGGTCCAGCTGCTCCGGCTGCGCCCGAGGATGATGAGTAGCCTGCTCTGCTGCGGAGAAAAACCGGATCACCTGCCTGCCCTGCAGGCGGGTGATCTGCTTTTTCCGGGTCCCCGTTGAGCGCGCCGCGTCGCCTGAAGCCGCTGTTGGGTGTAGAGGCGCTGCCCGCTGCCCGGTGCAAGCAGGTGCTTCGGGGGCTGTTGGAAAAGGCCGGAGTGGGAATTAATCCGAGCTATATCCTCCTGCATAGCGATGGAAGTGTAGATGTGACCGGGGGAGAGCCGGAGCCCGGCTACCGTGCCCCGGAGAGCAGCAGCGGCCCCGATGCCACGGCCGATGTCTACGTGATCGGAACCCTGTACTACGAGCTGCTGACGGGAAGGCGGCTGGGTCAGCTTCCCGAGCGGGAGATGCTGCATGGTCCCGCGCTGGATCGGGCGCTGGACGATCTCCCGGACCTGAGCATGGACGACCGGATGTTGTTGAAGGCCATGCTCGCCTTCCGGCCCGCCTCCCGTGCCCAACCCCGCCTGCTGCTGAGCGAGCTGGGGGAGTCCGCCGCGCCGCTGCCGATGGCCACCCCTCCGCGTCCCGCCTCCGCCGGCAACCTGCGCTGGTTCGCCCTGATCGGCTGTGTGCTGGTGCTGTCCTTCACCTGCGCCGTTGGGGCGGTGCTGATTTTGTGGATGGCGCGCAGCGGCGTGGCGGGCTGACGAAAGGCTGACGAAGCCTGTCGAAATTCCGACAGGGGAATGCGAAAAAACCGGCGTTTGTCCGTTGGCACGGTTCTTGCATGCCATGGGTTTACTCTGGAGTAGCCCATGAAAGTTGTCATCTGGATCGCCGATCTGCTGCACGTCTCCCTGTTGCTGAGCCTCTTGTCGCCGCTGGTGGCGATCGCAAGCTGGGCCGAGTGGGCCTGGCTTCCGCTCCCCTGGATGGTGGCCTTTTCGATGATTCCCTTGCTGGCGATCACTGCGGCGGTGATCTGCTTGGACCTGCAGCTGGTGGGGATCGTACGCCACCTGCCTGGAAGTCGCTGGATCTGGGGCCTCGCAGTGCTGAGCTGCCCACTGCTTGCGGCGCCGATCCTGTGGTGGTTTTTTGGCAAGCCGGACCTGGAAGCGCGGGGGCGGGGGGCTCCGATCTCCGGGCGCCGGGCGGTCCTCACCCGCTTTGAACCGCTGCCCCGGGTGCCGCGCCAGCGCACGCCTTCGGGACCGCTGGTAGAGCTGCCGGATGAATGCTGGGAAAACGAGCACACCCTGCAAATCCGCCCTGTGGTGCGGCCGGTGATGCAGACCTTTGTGGAGCAGGCACCGCCACCCGGTTAACCCCCGCTCCTCCGGAGGCACCGTGGCTGCAAAAGAGGTTCCCGTCTACGACATCCCCGAGCCTACCCCCGAAGATTTGCGGCTGGCCTATGAAGTGGGCACCCGCAGCCGCTGTACAGAAGAGCACATTGTTCGCCTGGTATCGCGCGGCGAGGTGAAGTTCGCCATCTGGGGTCCCGGCGAAGAGGTGCATGGCACGGCCACCGCGCTGGCCATCTCCCGTGTGGTACCGCTTGATCGCTTCGGCATCGTGCCCCACTACCGCTCGGGTGCCCTCTGCTCGATGTGGACCCGCCTGCACGGCTACAAGGACTTCACGCTGGACGTCCTCCGCCAGCAATTTTCCAAGGACACCGACCGGATGAGCCGCGGTCGGCAGATGGTCTACCACCTGGACATGAAGGAGTACGGCATCCTGCCGGTGCAGTCTCCGGTGGGCATGCAGCTTGGCAAAGCCGCCGGCTACGCCAAGGGCTTTTTGACCAAGAAGCAGCAGGGTTTTGCGATGGCCATCGTCGGCGACGGCACCACGGCCGAAGGCGACATGCACGACGCCATGACCGCCGCCTCGGTCTGGTCCCTGCCCTTGATGATTCTGGTGACCGACAACAATGTGGCCATCTCCACCCTGCCGGAAGAGGGGCGCGGTATCAAAAACTTTGCCACCTATGCCGAAAGCTTCGGGATCGCCTCGCTGTCCTGCGACGGCCGCGACTTTGCAGAGGTCTACCGCACCACCTACCGTGCCGCCCGCTACATCTGGGACCAGCAGAAGCCCCTGCTGCTCTATGTCCACAGTCTTCCCAGGTTCAACGGCCACTCTTCCGCGGCGGACGTGACCTACGACCTGAGCCAGGACGACCCGCTGATCCGCTTTGGCGAGCAGCTTTTGGAACAGGGTGTCTTGGGGGATCGGGATCTGCTTCGGCGGGTTCGTGGGGAAGGACGCGACTTTTTTGCTCACCACGACCTGGGCAATGTGATGGGGCGCCAGGACGAAGAGCTGCGCGCCCTGCTGGACCAGGTGCGTGGCGAGGCGGATCCCCCGGTGGCCTCGGTGATGGAGAACATCCGCGCGCCCTTTCCCGCGGTGGAGGAGACGCAGCCCGGACCGGGCAGCACCAACATCAGCTACGCGGGCGCCATCCGTGCGGCCATCCGCAACATCGTGGAGGGCCACAACGGCGTGCTTTGGGGCCAGGATGTGGGTCGCCTGGGCGGGGTCATGACCGCGACCGCCGGTCTGAAGAAGCGCTTTCCCGATCGGATCATCGATGCGCCCCTGAACGAGCCGCTGATCCTGGGCACTGCCTGTGGCGCCGGACTGCACGACGACCTGGTGGTCCTCCCGGAAATCCAGTTTGGCGACTACACGCTCAATGCCTTCCACTGGCTTGTGCACATGGGCAACCTGTATTGGTGCACCAACGGCCGCTCCAATTTTGCGACCATCCTGCGCACCCCGGTGGACCCCTTCGGGGGCGGCGCGGTCTATCACTCTATGAGCTTGGACGGCTATTTTACGCCCATTCCTGGTCTCACCATCATCATGCCCTCCACCTCCTTTGACGTGTATGGCCTGCTGATGAGCGCCGCCGAGTACCGGGGCCCGGTGATCTGCCTGGAGCCCAAGTGGATGTACCGTCAGTCTCTGGGGCCCGCCTTCCCCGGTGAGCCTACCGACGCCGAGGGTATTGCGACGCTGAAGAAGGCGATCATGCGCGGAGATGTTCCTGAGTTGTCGCCCGAATTCCGGGTGCCGCTGGGCAAGGGCATCGTTCGTCGGCCGGGCCGGGATGTCACCTGTGTGGCCTGGGGCCGTGCGGTCTGGACGGCGATGCGGGCTGCCGAGGCGCTGGCAAAAGAGGGGATCGAGGTGGAAGTGATCGACCTCCGCACCCTGGTTCCGCCCGATATGGAGCTGATCTACGAGAGCATCGGGCGGACGGGTCGCCTGATGGTGGCTGCGGAAGATCGCAAATTTGCAGGCTTTGTTCGTCAGATTCAGGGGGACTGTACCGAAAAGTTCCCCGGCCTGCCCGCGCGGGGTCTGGGTCAGAAGTATGTGCCCGGCATCGCGCAGAGCCTCCTGTTGGAAGAGGCCACGGTGTTGACCTGGGAAGACATTCACCACGCGGCCCACGATCTCCTGGGGCAGAAGCTGTCTTTTGCCCGGACTCAGGTGGTCGAGGTGGCGCCGCGCTACTTCCTGGTCTGAGATTCACCCGACCGGCAGCTTTTGTAAGCTGCACTACTGAGGGGCAGGAGGGCCGATAGAAGCTTCCGATCTGACCAAGGGTCTGCTCCGCCTCACCATGGTCTGCAACGAGCGCTGCCCCTTCTGCAACGTGCCGGCCGAGGACTTCTCGGCCCGGCCGATGCCGATCGGGGACATCCGCGCCCAGATCCAGGAATTTGTCGCCACCGGGCAGCAGACCCTGACCATTTCCGGCGGGGAGCCCACCCTGTTGAAGCGCCTGCTGCTGCAGAGTATCGGCGAGGCGCGTGCGGCGGGAATCCCCTTTGTGGAGCTGCAGACCAATGCGATCCTGATCGACGGGGACTACGCAGCGGCATTAAAAGAAGCGGGATTGACCTCGGCTTTTGTGTCATTGCTGTCGGATGTGCCGGTGCTTCACGACCAATTGGCGGGACTGCCCGGTGCCTTTCCGCGCTGCATCGCCGGGATCGAGGCCCTCTTGGACCAGGGCATCGCGGTGACGCTGAACCCGGTGACCGCCGCGACCACGGCCGCGCGGGTGCCCGACTATGTGGATTTTGTGGCCCGTCGCCTTTCGGGGGTCCAGACCATCTCCCTGTCGGCGGTGCAGCCCCATGGCCGCGCCGCCAAAAACCTGGATCTTCTTCCAGACTATGCAGTGCTGGGCCCGGCCATTCGCGAGGCCCGCCGGCGTGCAGAGGCGCAGGGGATCATTTTGTTGAATCCCTACTGTGGCCTGCCGCGCTGTGTGGGCTGGGAGGATGGGGCCCACTGTGCCGAGGCGGCAGAGGCCGCTGAGGTGGACTATCAGGCGCCCAACGTGGAGAATGTGCAGGCGAACAAGCTGCAAGGCGCTCCCTGCCGGGACTGCGGGCTCCGCACCCGCTGTGGGGGGGCGTGGAGGGCCTACTGGGAGCGCTGGGGGGCTTCGGGGCTGCACGCGCCGCTGCCGCGCCGCACCCCCTGGGAGGGAGGCGAGGCGATCCGGGCTTTTGAGCGGGAGTTTCCGGCTGGCTGGGCTGAGGATCTGCGACCGGGGGTCTTTTTGTGGCTGAACCGGCTCGCAGCGGAGGATCTGAGCGCAGTGCGTACTGCGAAGCTGCGGGATCTGGCGGTGGAAGGCTGGGATCGCGAGACCCTTCGGGGGGTGCGGCAGTTGTTGGCAACCCGCGCGCCCCTGCCGCAGCAACAGCTTCGGGTGGCCTGGCTTTTGCCCGCCGATGCGGCGCTTTTGGAGCGGGTCGGCCTCTTGTCGGTGATCGGGGTGGATACCGTGTTTCTGCAAGGAACGGACGGGCGTTTGTCGACCTTGGCGGCGCTGTTGCGAATGCAGTTTCCCTCGTTGACGATCAAGCACAATTGAGCGGACGGGCCCTGGCCGCGCTCGGGCGGCCACGGCCCCTGCACGATCCCCGGCATGCTCCCCTTATTCTCACCTTTCTCTCCTTCTTTCTTCCTTTTTTTGGCCATTCGATCCTTTGCATGCCACAACGCCGGAAGTGGATTAAGCTGCGGCCCCACCCGGCTCCCAGGAGGCCACATGCCCAAGCCCGAAGCCCGCCCACGGGTGCCGAAGCCTGAGTGGCTGAAAGTACGGATGCCCGGCGGGGAACGGTACAACCAGCTTAAAGCGCGATCCCGCAGCCTGAAGCTGCATACGGTCTGCGAAGAGGCGCGCTGCCCCAACATCGGCGAGTGCTGGAGTGGCGGTACTGCTACATTTATGGTGATGGGCGATACCTGCACGCGCGGTTGCCGTTTCTGTGCGGTGAAGACCTCCCGAAATGGTACGCCGCTTGATCCGGACGAGCCGAAAAACGTCGCCACCGCCATCGCTGAGCTGGACCTGGACTATGTGGTCCTTACGTCGGTGAACCGCGATGACCTTCCCGACGAGGGTTCGGGGCATTTTGCGGCCTGTATTCAGCAGATTCACCAGCTTGCCCCGCGCACCCTGGTCGAGGTGCTGACGCCCGATTTTTCCGGGAATCTGGAGCTGCTCCAGAAAGTTCTGGACGCAGAACCCGAGGTTTTTGCGCACAATGTCGAGACGGTGCCGCGCCTGCAGCGCCCCGTCCGCGACCCCCGCGCCACCTGGGAAAACTCCATTGCCATCCTCGAAGGCGCCAAAAAAGGCCGTCCCAGCCAGCTTACCAAGACCAGCCTTCAGGTGGGTCATGGCGAGACGGAAGCCGAGGTGCTGGAGGCGATGTGGCTACTTTCCCAGTCTGGAGTTGACTTTTTGACGATCGGTCAGTACTTGCAGCCCTCGCCCCAGCACCTGCCTGTTCAGGGCTGGGTGACGCCGGAGAGCTTTGGCATGCTGGAAGAGGCGGGCAAAAAGATGGGCTTCAAATATGTGGCTTCCGGGCCGCTGGTTCGCTCCTCCTACAAAGCGGGCGAATTTTTCATCCACCAGTACATCCAGAAGAGCCGGGCGACTGCATGACGGGCCTATCGCATCTGAAAGAGGCACTTTCCCGCCATCTTTCCAAAGACAAAGCGGTTTTTGTGGGTGAGTCGGCGGGCTGCCATGGCCTGTCGTTGGGGCTGCCGGGGCGAATGGTGCGCCTGCCCCTGTCGGAAGAGGGGGTTGTTGGCGTGGCGGTGGGTATGGCCTTGACAGGTCAACAGGTGATCGTGGAACTCCGCGATCCATCTGGGATTGGTCGCGCATTCTCGGCTCTCCATGATGCCGCCGGCGTGGCGGATCGGGCGGAGGGCTTTCCGTTGTCGCTGGTGATCCTGGTGCCGGCGGGGGAGCGCTCGCCTCGGGTGCCCGCCGGTGTGCGCCTTCTGGCGGCGGCGACCCCGCGTGACGCCGGCGATCTGCTGGATCAGGCCCTGGCATCGCCGGGGATTGCCGTTTTGCTCCTGGCTGCGGATGCGCTGAACGGCGACCTGGGAGCCTCCAGTGCGGGCCCCGGCGCCATGGTGCGGCAGTCGGGCACCGCCTGCACCGTATTGGCCTGGGGACCGGGCGTTGCCGCTGCCGAGGAGGCTGCGGCAACCTTCGAGGAAGGAACTGTAGAAGTTCTGGATCTGCGGATGCTTGCCCCCCTGGACCGCCCGGCGGTGGCCCGCTCGGTACAACGGACCGGACGTGTGGTCACCGTTTCTGGCGGCCGCACCCTGGTTACGGCCGTCCAGGAAGCATTTTTGTACTTGAAAAGTCCTCCCGTGGATGTGCCCGCGTCGGCCAGCGCCATCGCAGCCGCCATCCGCTCCAGCATCGACTACTGAACCGGAATCAGCATGTATATCTTTGAACTTCCCGAAATTGGCGAAGGGGTCGTAGAGGGCGAGGTGGTCCGTTGGCTGGTCGCGGAAGGCGACGCGGTAGCGGTAGACCAGCCCATCTGCGAGATCATGACCGACAAGGCGACCGTGGAGATCTCCACCCCCAAGGCGGGTCGGGTCACCAAACTGCACGGGAAACCCGGCGATATCGTCAAGGTCCATGCGCCCCTGGTCAGCTTTGATGTGGGCGGTGGGGCGGCGGCTCCGGCCCCCAAGCCCGCTGCTCCCGCACCCGCGGCCCCCAAGGCGGCTGCGCCCGTCCCGGCGCCCGCCCCGGCGGCTCCCGCTCCCTTGCAGCCGGTGGCGCTGCCCGCGCCCGCACCGGCCGCCCCGCCCGCCGGCGGCGTTGCCGTGCATCCCGCCGTGGCCGCCAAGCTGCCTCGTCCCCCCGGCGCGCCCACCTTGGCCTCCCCGGCGGTTCGTCATGAAGCGCGCAAGCTCGGTTTGGATATTGAGACGGTTCCCGGCTCTGGAAAGGATGGTCGGGTCACCCGCGAAGACCTGAGCACCGCGCTGCAGCCGGCACCGGAGCCCCGCGCCCTTCCCGCCCTGCAGGCGCCGCCTCCTTCGGTGGGAGACGAGCGTGTTCGGATCATCGGGCTACGGAGGAAAATTGCGGAGAAAATGGTGCAGGCCTACCGTACTGCGCCGCACTTCACCTATGTGGACGAAGTGGACGCCACCGAGCTGGTGGCCCTGCGCGATCGCCTGAACGCGGCCGCAGGCGCCCGTGGCATCAAGCTCTCCTACCTGCCCTTCATCATGAAGGCGCTCTCGGTGGTGTTCAAAGAGTTCCCCACCGTGAACGCGGTCATGGACGAAGAGGCTTTTGAGCTTGTTCTTCGTAAGGACGTGAACATCGGCATTGCGACGGATACCGACGCCGGCCTCTATGTGCCGGTGATCAAGCGCGTACAGGACAAGAGCCTGTTCGAGCTGGCCCAGGAAATTGGTGATTTGACCAAGCGTACCCGCGAGAACAAGGTGAAGATGGACGAGCTGCAGGGCGGTAGCTTCACCATCACCTCGGTGGGCAACATCGGTGGGCGCTTTGCCACGCCGATCCTGAACCATCCCGAAGTGGCCATCCTGGGCGTGAACCAGATCCACGACCGCCCCATGGCCATCAACGGACAGGTGGTCATCCGTAAGATGTTCTACCTGTCTCCGTCCTTTGATCACCGGATCATCGACGGGGCGGTGGCGGCGCGCTTTGTCTCGGCGCTCAAGGCCCTGCTTGAGAATCCCCAGGCTCTTCTTCTGGATCTGCGATGACCGGTTTGGATACCCTTCGCGCGTCGGCCGATGCGGAGGCTGAGGCCCGGCTGCAGTCGGCGCTGGATCAGCTTCGTGCCTTCCATGCGACCGAGGCCCTTCCGCACGGGGGCGGGCTGGAGGCGCTGATCGTGGGTGCGGTTTTGGGAACCACGCGAAAAACCTGGATTCTTCCGGGGCGGCGTGAGCGTGGGGTGGCCATCGTGCGCGGTGCGGATCGCGAGCGCCTGGAGGCCACGCGCCCCTACCGGGTGCTGCCGCCGGGCGACGAGCCCGCGCAGCGGGCCCTCCAGGCCGTAGGCATGGCCCTGGCCGGGGATCCGGTGCTGGTCTTCCTGGGCACCGGCTCGATGGCCTATGGCGCCGCGCTGGAGGCGCTCTCGCTGGCGGTGCTGCAGAAGGCGCCGGTCTGTTTTGTGGTGAGCTGGTACATCGGAGAGGGCCCCTTTGCGCGCCAGCTTGCCGCCGAGCCGGCCGTGCTGGCGGCGGCCCTGGGTCTGGATACCGCGCGGGTGGACGGTACCAACGCTGCGGCGGTGATGGCGGCCGTGGCCGGGCCCCTTCCCCGCCTGGTCCAAGCGGATCTGCGCGGAAAGAGCTGAGCCCTTGGAGCGGAAGCCCGCCCATCCGAGCGAGCTGGACCGGATTGCACGGGCGCGTCGCTGCCTCCAGATCGAAGCGGCGGCGCTGTTGCGGCTGGCCGAGGGCCTGGATGGCCGGTTTGTGGCCTTTCTGGAGGCGCTCCAGGCCTGTTCCGGCCGGGTGGTGTGCAGCGGGATGGGCAAGACCGGCCTGGTGATGCGCAAGCTCTCCGCCACCTTTTCCTCGACCGGGACGCCCTCCTTCTTTCTGCACCCCGCCGAGGCGCTGCATGGGGATCTGGGCGCGGTCTGCCCGGGGGATGTGGTGTTGGTGGCCTCCGCCTCAGGACAGACGCGCGAGCTTTTGGATCTCACCCACGCCGTGTTGAAGCGGAACATTCCGGTGCTGGCGTTGGTGGGGCGGCTGTCGTCGCCCCTTGGCCAGATGGCTACAAAAAGCCTGGAGCTGCGGGTGGAGGAGGAGGCCTGTCCCTTGGACCTCGCGCCCACCGCGTCGACCACCGCGCTGATGGCCATGGGCGATGCGCTGGCCGTGGGGCTGATGGAGGCGCGCGGCTTTGGGGCGGCCGAGTTTGCCCGCCTGCACCCTGCAGGAAGTCTGGGAGAGGCGCTGCGGCCGGTGCGGGAGCGGATGCTGCAGGGAGAGGCCCGGCCCCTGGTGGACCACCGGGTGCCGCTGCGCGAGGCGATCGTGGAAATGAGCAGGAAAGGACTGGGTATTGTGGGGATCCTGGACGAGGCGGGGCGCCTGTGTGGCTGCCTGACCGACGGCGATCTCCGGCGCCTGATCGAGCGGGGGGCCGTTGTGGAGGAGGCGGAGGTCGGAAGCACCATCCAGAAGCTCCCGAGGACGATCCACGGTGATCTGCCTCTGCGCGACGCGCGGCAGCGCATGTTCGATGCCCGGATCACCACCCTTTTTGTGGTGGACGCCGAGCGCCGGGTGGAGGGTGTGATCCACATCCACCACCTCAGCGTTTAAGAGGTTGTAACGATGTATCGGTTTTTTCTATAGATAGAAAAGGCGGCAGATGCGGGTATGTTCCTCCCAGATCGGCCAGCCGCTGCTGGTCGTGCTGCCGTCCTCTTCAGTGGTGGCACCCGTGGGAGCGCAGCTTCGGCGAGGCAGCACCGTGAGCCCGCCGGCCTGCAGCAGCTCCTGAAAACCCTGCCGACTGCGGCGCTGAGAGTTGGGATCTTCCCCCGGAAGTCCAGAAAACTGGGTGATACCCTCCACAAAGCGCAGGATGCCCATGGGGCTGTGGATGTCCAGGACGCTGGCCCGCTGCTCCTGTGTGCTGCCCGCAGCGGTGTAGCGTTTGCGCTCCCACCGTGCGGCTTGATGCCCGGCTTTTTGGCGTTGGCTGACGACTTCTCCGGGAATGGCGAGGCGAAAATCTTCGGCGCGCAGCACCCGGTCGGGGGGCCAGCTCCCCGGATCGGGAGGATCCTCCCACAGAGGCTCGCCCGTGACCGCCAGTTTTCCGGCCGCAGGACTGCTCAATACCAGCCAAACCATCGCTTCGCGCAATTGCTCCTTATCCAGGACCTGGGCCCTCAGTCCCAAGGCCCGGCCCTTTTGGCAGCGCCGCTCCAATTCGAGGCGGTTGTCGCCGCGAAGGGCCACCCGTGGCGCGCCGGTCGCGGAGAGGGCCCGTGCGGTGGGCAGGTCCAGGCCCAAGCCGGAGACATAGGTTTCCGGTGCGGCGTGCTCCACCGCAAGCAGATATTGAAAGCGGAAGGGTGGCAACACTATTTTCTGGGGGCGCAGCTTGCGGTAGACCGCATCCAGGCGCTGCTCCACCTCGGCCAGGGCCACCATGGGGAATTCGGCACCTCGAACGGCCAGGACGGCCTCTTCCAGCAGCGCCAGCGGGTCCACGTCGGTATCAAAAAGGTTCTCGCTGCCATCGAATTCGGGGGCGGGAGAGGCTTGTTCCGGGGCAGGGAGCTCGGGGAGCGGGTCTCCGGCTGCGAAGGGATCGAAGGCGGAGACTTCCTTTTTGGGGAGGTTCAGGCCGGGATCGGTGCCGCGCTCTTCCGGCTCGGGGGGGAGCGGTCGGGAAGGAGGGGGTGGGGTGGCCTGTGGGGGGGCGGGGACGGGGGGAGGCGGGGGAGGCCGGTGGTAGTGGCTCTGGCCATCGGGAAAAGTGTAGGGAGATGGCTGAGGGATGGGCGGTGCGACGGCGGCCCGCGGGGGAGAGGGGGCGGCGGAGAGGGGCGGCACCACCGTGGGCTGCGCGGGTGGGGGAGGGAGGGCCGGTTCGGGTTGGCTGCGGCTCAGCGCCTCTTGGAGCGCGCGGAGGCCGCCACCGGTCATGGCCTTGCGGACCAGGTCATCCAGGTTGGAGGGGAGCTTCTTCTCGGGTGGGGGGGGAGGGGGTGCCGTGGGGTTGGGCATCCGCTCCCCGCAATACAGGCAGCTTGCGCGGTGAGGAACATTGAGGCGGGTGCAGCGGGGACATGGACTCAACGCCGCTTCCGCCGCGCAAAAAGCAGGCCCAGCAGGCCAAGGCCCAGCACCGGTGATCCGGTCTGGCAGCCGCAGGCCGCAGGCTCCTCCACCGTCTTGGGTGGGTTCTCTTCAACTGCGGGCTCAGAATCCTCCGCGATGGGCGCCTCACTTTCCTCTACCGGTTCCTCGGGCACCCCTCCCTGCGCCAGGTTCCAGCCTTCCCGCAGCGCCGTGTGGTAGCTGCGCTCCGCACCCGCGGCAAAGACAGCGTAGTACCAGATCTCTCCCGGCAGCACCCGTCGGTCCTCCCAAGCGGTGACCGTGCCGGCGGCTGCGGGGGCCTCCAACAGCAGCTCCCCATCTTCAGGTCCGGTAGGGGGACTGTCCTTTTTCCGGATCAGTCGTTGACCTGTCAAGGGCTCGATCCACGGCGATGTCCAGCGCAGCTTCACGCTGGGCTGGTCGGTGGAGGCGCTCAGGTCGTGGACCTGGTAGTGGCCGGGCAGGTCGGCCAGCTCGGTGATGCAGAGCTGGTCGAGCTGCCAGCCGCCATATTCCAGGCCGGGATCCGAGCCCAATTCGAAGGTCACCTGCACCTGTCCATCGGCGAGCACGGTGCTGAGATCCAGCTCCTGCAGGCTCCACTCGGTGTCGAGCTCGGCCACAGAACCCGAGCTGCTCGCTGGGTTTTCATAGAGCAGCACCGTGTCCGCGAAGATGCGGGCGTGGTCGTAGACCCCATCCTCCACGGTCAGCCAGCGGCGGAAGGAGAGCAGGTTGAGGTGGCCGTGGGTGCTCAGGCTCAGCAGCGGAGAGCGCAGGTATTGGGCGTTGTTGGGGCTGTAGTCGCCGTCCATGACGATGGCGGCGATGCCGCTGCCAGACCAGGCGGCAGTGGGATCCCAGGGACCACCGCCGACCGGACTGCCGAACTGCCAGTCGTCGCGGTTGACCTGCTCTGGCGGCGCGTCGGAAGATCCGCCGCCATGCTCCCATCCGGCAGCTCCGGTCTCAAATTCTTCGCACCACAGGGTGGTCTGGTCGCCCACCCAGAAGCTGTAGAGGGCGTTGTTGTCTCCGCCGTGGCTGGCCCAACGCTCAGTGCCGTCCGTGGACTGGAGGGCGACAAAATAGCGGACCTTCTTCCCTACAAGCTGGCGTGGGATGGTGCCGGTGTAGTGGTCGCCGCTGCGGGTGAGAGTAAAGGAGGCCCAGCCTTCGGTGGGGCTTGTGGGGGGGGGGCCGCCGCTGTCGGTGCCGCCGCTGTCGGCTCCGCCGCTGTCCTCGGAGCCCGGGGCGGGCCGACTTCCCGGAGCGGGGTCGTCGGTGATGCTGTACCACAGCTCTACATGATCCGCGTCAAAGGTGGCACAGTCCGCAGTGAGGCTGTAGATCTCGAAGTCCACCGGGTAGCCCTCGGCCCAGGAGGAGGCCGAGGCCGGCGGGGTATGAAACAGTTGGAGCACCCCGATGGCGCCGGGGCCAAGGCCGTGGTGATCCAGCAGCGTCAACAGCTCACAGGCGTGCGGGGTTCCATTCGAAAGATCGCCATCATCCTCATCTGCCAACAGCACTGCTTCGGCGACGTCGGTCATCCCCGGCCCCTGCTCCAGGGCGCCCAGAAAGAGCAGGTCGGTGGCCTCTGCGCCCCAGTCGGCCCGCAGGTTCCATAGGAAAGAGGCCCAGATCAGCCCATCTGCGTGGGACTCGCCCACCCGATCCTGGGGATAGCGCTTGTCGGTATCGATCTCGCGGATGTAGGTCCCGGAGCCGAAGGCGTCGGGCACCAGTACCGGATCTTCCAGGATGGTGGCTGCAATGTAGTCCGCAGAGCCTTCAGAGATGTCCGAGGCGAAGCTGCCGCCCGCCAGGATCCAGTCGTGGATGCCGTGGCCCAGTTCGTGGTAGATCACATCGGCGGAGCGTCCGAATTCGTAGCAGTCGCCGGGACGTTCGCGCAGAAATGTGATGGTTCCGTTGGTGTACCAGGCGTTGCAGCTCCCCTGATCCACACCCACGGTGGCGGAGATGGCCTCGCGCAACATCCGGTGCCCCGGCCAGCGGCTGCCCAGCCAGTCCAGCAGCACCCGGTGGTGATAGAGCACATCGGAAGCGGCATAGGAGACATCTGTGCCGCTCTGGATCACGAAAGAGTCGGTGCCCCGCGTGCTCACCACCCGCCCAAACTGGTTCACGTCCAGCAGCGGGCCATCAAAAGTCACCCAGAGGTTGCCCGATAAGCCATGATCCCCAGAGGCGTTGGTGGTCTGGAGGAGGCCGGCGGCGTCTTCAACGGACACTTCATAGGCGCCCACCGTGAGCTGGGGATCCCCCGGGCTGCGCAGCTCGGGTTGGTGCTCGACCCGCGCCGAATAGCGCCTATCATAGCGATATTTTTCCTGGCCGTTCCGATCACGGAAGACCCGCTGCTCCCCCTCCTCCCACAGCCGGCCCAGCAGCGGCTCTCCTTTGGTGGGGTGTACAAAAATCTGCTCCCCGGGCAGAGGACTGCTTTGCAGGTGGATGGGGCTCAGGCGCACCCACACGCCGGCGATACGCCCGTCGATAGCCACCAACAGGACTTCATCGCCAAGAACCTCGGCCCCCTTCCACTGTCGGGTATAGCGAAGGAGGCTACGATTCCCCCGTTTGGTCGTGGCCGACAGGTTCAGCTCGCCGGGGGGAACCCGCGACAGCGCTGCCACCTCCTCCACCAGCTTCTCCGCCTTGGACATGGATATGCCCGGTGCGTAGAGGAAGCGCGGGCTGCCATTGCGCGGATCCCAACGCGCTGCCCAGCGTCCGCCCCAACGCGTCCGGAAGGAAGTCCAGTCGGAGCGTTGAGAAAGACGCCACTGAAGGGCACTTTCCATCGAAAGGTGGGGAGATGGCGGGCCAGAGGGAAGGGCATCCTCCAGCGGCGCCATCCCCATCAGCAGGAGCAGACTCAGCATCCGCTCAGCGTAGCGCGATCTACTGCTTGATGCAGATCAGGCCCACGTCCGACTGGGTACTGCCACCAAAACCCGCAGCGCCCGATACCGGGTACTGCACAGAAAGCACCGTACCCGAGGGGGTGGCGGAGGAGAGGGTGTTCAGCCCTTCCGTTACGGCCTTGGCGCCCTTCCAGTCGGCGGCCGCCTTGGGATCGGGGAGGCGATCGACGACGTAGCAGATCCAGCCGCCGGCGCCGGCTTCGGCCTTGGGGAAGTGGGAGGAGAGAGCATAGCCGCCAATAAGGCCGGCCAACACGAGAACAAAAGCGCGCAGGTTCATTGAGGGACTCCAAGCAGCCGAAGCATAGCACAGGCCCGCGGGCCGGTTGGGTCTGGATAGTGACTCTGATCAGAGTCACGTCCAAAAAATCGCAGACTACCTTAGATTTCCGGACGGGGTAGCTCGGCCAACGCATAGCCCAGCCAGATCCAATTCTGGGCGTAGTAGTCCTCGCGGCGACCCCAGCCGTGGTCGGCGCGCAGGCTGCGGAGGCGCGCCTGCTCCACCTGGAGTGCCTCTTGGGGGCGTCCAAGCTGCCAGAGTGGCAGCAGTGCCCCATAGAGGCCGGGATAGTCGTAGGCGGTAACAGCGGCCCCAGACGGGCTGATCACCGCAGGGATCCTGCCTTCTTGACGGTACCGATCCAGCAGGGCCACATAGGGGCGGGCCAGCGGCTGGGCGCGGGGCTCCGCGCTCCACTTCTGCTCGGCCGCCAGGGTCCAGGCCACCCGGAAGGCCTCAAAGCCGGCGTTACTTTTGTGCTCTTCCGTGGGTACGGCCGGCAGCAGTGCGCCGCTGTCCACCGCCAGCCAGGTCCAGTCCGGCTGCAGGCCGGTGGGGTGGGCGCAGGCGGCCATCAGGCTGTAGGCCGGGTCGATCAGGGAGCCCCAGCGGGGATCCACCTTCAAAAAGTCGCGCCAGGCAAAGAGCAGCCAGTAGCTGGGATTCAGGGTGGCCACCCCCCCTTGGATGCCCCACTTCCCCGGGAGCAGCACCGGCCCGCGGGCGGTCTGGACGACGTCCTCCTCCCAGATTTTTGTCAGGAGGATTTTTGCGAGCGCGGCATCGTCCGGGTTCCCGAAGCGCTTGGCGGCAATGAGCAGGGCCCAGGCCAGCCATTGGTCGGCATCTGACGCAGAGCTTTTGTCCAGGATACCCCAGCCACTTTCGCTCTGACCCCACTTCCATGCGGGCAGGGCGGTCGGGTCTCCCCCCTGCAGGTTGTCCACGGTCCAGCGCTGCACGCGGCGAAAGGTGGGTTGATCGCCGATCCATGCGGCCCTCAGCAGGGCATAGGCCTGCCCCTCGCTGCTGGTGCTGCTCTGCGCCGCCCAGTCGATTACCCGGCCATCCTGTTGGATGTAGCTGCGTGTGTACTGCTCCCAGCTCTGCTGCAACAGATCGGAAGCCATCACAAGCTGGGAGAGGAGGAGCAGCAAGAGCTTCCGGGGAGGGCTGTGCTTCTCTAGCCCAAAAAGGGATAGCGCCAAGCGGTGGGCGACACAAAGGTCTCTTTGATGGTGCGCGGCGAGATCCAGCGCAGCAGATTCTGGGGGGCACCGGCTTTGTCGTTGGTGCCGCTGGCCCGACCGCCGCCAAAGGGCTGCTGCCCGACCACGGCCCCGGTAGGCTTGTCGTTGATGTAGAAATTCCCGGCCGAATGCCGAAGACCCACGGTAGCCTGCTCGATGGCGTAGCGATCCCGAGCAAAAACCGCTCCGGTCAGCGCATAGGGGCTGGTGCTGTCCACCAGGGCAATGGTCTGCGTCCACTCCCGCTCCGGGTACACATAGACACTCACGACGGGCCCGAAGATCTCCTCTTCCATCAGGCGGTGGTGGGGATCCTCTACCCGCACCAGCGTGGGTTCCACGAACCAGCCCGTGTGCCCATAGGCCCGGCCGCCACTCACCAATTGCTCCCGCCGCGCCAGGGCCAGGTAGGCCTCGTGCTTGCGGAAGGCGCGCTCGTCGATGACCGCCGAGACAAAATTGCTGAAGTCGCGGGGATCTCCCTGCTTCATCTCCGCCATCATCGCCTTGGCCGACTCCCGCACCTCGGGCCACAGGTTGTCGGGCACATAGATGCGGCTCGCCGCCGAGCATTTTTGTCCCTGGTACTCAAATCCACCGCGGACAATGGCGACGGCCAAGGCGATGGGATCAGCCGAAGGATGTGCAAGGATGAAGTCCTTTCCGCCGGTCTCGCCCACAATGCGGGGATAGGCGCGGTAGCGCGAGATGTTCTCGCCTACCTGTCGCCACATTCCCTGGAAAACTCCAGTCGAACCAGTAAAGTGTATGCCTGCAAGCTCTGGCCGCTCCAGGATGGGGGTGCCCACTTCGGCCCCGTGGCCATGCAGCAGGTTGATCACACCAGGGGGCAGCCCCGCCTCGCGCAGCATCCGAAACAGGTACCAGCAGGCCAGGGCCGAGGTGGTGGCGGGCTTCCACACCACCGTGTTGCCCACCAGGGCGGGTGCCGTGGGAAGATTCAGGGCAATACTGGTAAAGTTGAAAGGTGTAACCGCGAATACAAAACCATCCAGGGGCCGATGATCGGTGCGGTTCCAGGTCCCCAGCGCGCTCACCGGAGGTTGATCGGTCTGGATCTCTTCGTAGTATTTCACATTGAAGCGCCAGAAGTCGATCAGCTCACAGGCGGCGTCGATCTCCGCCTGGTGCACGGTCTTGGCCTGGCCCAGCATGGTGGCTGCATTCACCCGGTCGCGCCAGGGGCCCGCCAGCAGCTCCGAGGCTTTCAGAAGGATCGAAGCCCGTTGCTCCCAGGGCAGGGCGGCCCACTCCGCCCGGCTCTGCTCGGCCGCTTGCACGGCACGCTCCACCTCGGCCGGGCCGGCCAGGTGTACATGGGCCAGTACATGGCCATGTTCGGCGGGCATCCTGACTTCTGCGGTGGTGCCCGTGTATACCTCTACCCCGCCCACCACACAGGGAATCTCCACCACCTGTGCCGCTTGGAGGGCCAGCTCCTTCTGAAGCGAGGTACGCTCCAAACTGTTGGGAGCATAACTTTTTACAGGTTCATTTACCGGAATGGGGCTACGAGAGGTGCTCATTCACGGATCATAACCCAGCGCCCGGCCCGCCGGCACGGCGCGGTATTCAGTCGCTATAGGTCGTTGCGAAGCCGATCTTCAGGCCTGTTCCCAGGGGCTGCTTCACGTAGAGTGCGTACCAGCTCTCGGTCTGCCGCAGCTCGTGGGTGGCACCGGCCTGTAGAAAAATGCGCTCCACATCTGCGGGACTTTCCGCCAGCACCCCCACCAGGGCCAGGCCGGCCGTGGAGAGGCGCGCCTCGACCTCCACCTCTACCCCCTCTTCCAGCTCGCCCCCAAAAACAGGGCCACGAACCTCGGGGCTCAGGTGAAAAAGCTGCTCCCGATCCACCCGCTCCCAGTCCGCGGGGGTGAGCTGGAAGATCAGACGCAGCTCTTGGAGCTGGCTGTCATCCATGGTCACGTCCAGCACCACGCTGTGGATGGCCAGGGATCCGGAGCGAGCGGAGAGCAGTTGGGGTGCGGGAAGATCGAGCTCGGTCTTCACTTCTTCTCACCACCGGCCTTGAACGAGCCGATCAGCTCCAATTGCTCCAGGGCCAGCGAGGCGTAGGAGTTCACGTCGTCGCCAAACTTGAAGGTGGTTGCGCGCGAGAGCTCGCCCGACAAAAAGCCTGCGCCCCCCTCCATTCCTGCGGTCAGCTTGATGCGGAGGCCCACTTCGCCGCCCGCTTCGCCGGTCTTGATGGCCTTGCTGCCTTTGGCCGTGCCGGCCAGCCCCTTCAGCGCCTTGTCGGCTCCCGCGGTCGCCAGGAAGCCCGAAGCGGAATGGGATGCAATAAACTGGGCCATGGTCCCCGCTTTCCGGGCACTGTCGCCGTTGAAGCCGCCCGCCTTGGTCAGCCCACCGGCGAACTGGGAGATCAGGCTGCTGACATACTGCGAAGCGCCGAGGAGCAGGGTAATATCTTCGATCTTCCAGGGGAACTCCCCCGCCAACGAGGCCTGGAAGTCCTGCTTGCCGCCGCCCTTGTCGATCAACTGGGCCTCGCCGGTGAAGGTGCCCAGCTTGGGCACGGACACGGAGAGCCCCATCGTTACCGCTTGCTCGTTTTCTTTGGTGACCCCGCCCTTCCCGTCGCCCTTGGTGACGTTGGTGTTGGTGTAGGTCAGGCCCGCTTTGACGTCGCTGCTGTCCTTGTTGGTGGTGTCCACCTTGAAGCCCATGGAGAAGTCCGCCCCGATGCCGGTGGCGATTTTGTCCTCGGTATCCATGTTTTTCTGGGTTTCTTTCACACGTGCGTCGTATTTGCCGCCAAACACGGCGTCGGCCACCTCGGCGCCGATCTTGGGCACCCCGCGCACCCGCCGCTCCACCTCCATCATCATCAGGCGGAAACACTCCGCGCCGCTGTCGCCAGTGGCTTCCATAAAACCGTAGACCTTGGCCTGCGCAAAGGCCTCCACCCAGCCGACCCCGGCGGTAACGGTGCCCACCAGGCCCAGCTTACACTTGACGGTGACCTTGCCCTTGGCCCCATTGGAGGAACCATCCGAGCTGACCCCGCTCTGATTTCCAGCCACCAAAGCGTGATTTTCCTTGGTTGCCTTGCGGGAAACTTCGGCCCCCAGGATCAGGCCCGCCTTCATCGCGCCGGCGGTGCCGGGAATGGGAAGTTGAACGCTGAGGTCGATTTTTCCGGAGTCCCCGCCCTTGGGCACCAGCGCATCCACGGCGGTACCGGCCGCGGTACAGAAGGCCGAGCCCAGCCCCTTGGTGCTGGTCAGGTCCTTGGCCGCTGCATTCATGGGGCTTCCGCCCGCCCCATTCGGGGGCACGGACGAGGAGTTCTGCTTGTTGCTGACCAGCTTGGGCCCGGTGGACTGTGTGGTGTCCTGACAAACCAGGGGCTGGTTTTGCTGAGACTGGGACTTCTGCGTGGACTGGCTGTAGTCGGCCATGGGACACCCTGTAGATCGCGATAACGAAAAGCTCGCCGGTCAGCTACCCCAAGGGGGCAGAAAATTGGTGGAGCAACAGGCAGGGATTGGTGGGATCCCGCATACCCAGATGGGCCTTCCGCCGATATAGTACCGCGCTTACGGAAGGGTCGATGCAGGATGCCCAGACGCGAATCGCCCTGGTCGTAGAAGACGACCGGATCTCCGGCATTGTGCTTGAGGACTGGCTGCGCGGCCAGGGGTGGCAAGTGGAGCGGGTAGAGAACGGCACCGAAGGGTTACGCCGTTTTCAAGAGCTGAAGCCGCGCTTGGTGCTGGCAGATGTGCTGCTACCCGGCATTGATGGGGTGCGTCTTTGCTCCCAAATCCGCTTGCAGCCCTTTGGGGAGCGGGTGTGGATCGGCCTGCTTTCCGCACGCGCCAGCCTGCGCGATTCCTCGTTGGCCGCGGGCGCCGACTTTTTCCTTGGAAAACCACTTCCCTTTCCGCAACTGGCCGCCGAGCTGGAGCGTCTGAACACTCAGGCCCACAGCGTTGCCCTGGAAAAGGACCTGCGGGACATGATTCCCGGCCGGGCACCGAGCTCGTTGATCGGCGAGGACGATGCGGGACCCGGAGAAGAGGGGGAGATCGGCCCGGATACCCTGGTGAGCCTGCTGCGCCTGCTGTGGGAGGGGACATTCACCGGAGTGCTGGAAGCGGTATCCACGGATACAACTGGCTATCGGGTGCGGGTGGTGTTTGACCGGGGCAGCCCGATTGTGGCGCGCTCCTCCGACCACCGGACCGGCTTTGCCAGCATCCTCCAAAGTCTGGGCATCACCTCGCCGGAAGTGTTGGAAGCGGCCATCGAGGAGGCCCGGGAGAGCGGGGTTCCGGTGGGAGAGGTGCTGGTGCGCCGGGGCCTGATCGACTTCCGGGTGGTGGAGCGCGCCATGCGGGAGCAGATCGTGGCGCGGGTGATCGGTATCCAGGACATCAGCCGCGGAAAATACACGCTCCAAGCCTCTGATCCGATGGGGCTCGCAGGCTTTGAGGTACATCCGGCGGTGATCGAGTGGCGCCTGGGTCTGCCCGGCAACATTCCCGCCGCCTACCAGGATCTTCACGTTGCGCTGGAGCCGGTCCCCCCCTGGCTGTGGGTGATGCTGGACCCGGACGAGGTCTTCCGGCCGCTGATCCTGATGGTGCGCTCGGGTGCGACGGTACGCACCTGCCAGACCGTGGCTCCCAAAGCCGGCTCGCTGATCGCCCTTTTGGTGCGCTACAAACTTGCCCGCCTTACGCCGCATCCTCCCCCGGTCCAGCGGGACCCCGCTCCCAGGGAAGAGGAGCTGGTAAGCCTGGAAGAGGAGCTTGCGCAGCGTCTCCGCATCGCTCAAGACGCCACCCACTACACCGTGTTGGGCCTTCAGCCCCGGGCAGACACCGAGGCGGCTCAGGCTGCGGCCCTCGCGGGCCTGGCGCGCCTGAGTCCCGAGGCACTGCCCGGGAATCTATCTCACGAGGGTCGCGAGCGCGCCCGTCAGCTTGCTGACCGGATTCGGGAGGCAGGTCGTGTTCTTTCGGATGCCAACCGGCGCAGTATCTACGACGCCCGGATGACCGGAGAGAAGGGGCTGCAGCTCAACGAGCTGGGGGTGGAGAAAACGGCGGCCCTTCAGGCCGATCGTGCGCGCGTCCACTTCATGCGGCACGAATATGTCACGGCGGCGGCCCTGTTTCGGCGTGCCCTTCGCCTGGAGGGAGAGGACCCCGAGATCATGGCCATGCTGGGCTGGGCCCGGCACCGTGCGTGCCCCGAGGAGCCCAGTGCGGGGGAGCCGGAGCTGCGTCGGGCGCTGGATCTGGATCCCAACAGCGAATTTGCGCTCTACTACCTTGGTAAGCTGTTGATTGACCTTGGGAGGCGCACCGAAGCCCGGGCGCACCTGCGCCAGGCCCTGCGGTTGAACCACGAATTTGAAGCCGCCCGGGAAGTCCTCAAAGGCATCGAGGGGGAGGGATGAGTCGGGACGTTGGGTTGATGGTCCGGGTTGTCAAAGAAGCCTCCACAGGGGTGCTGTCGTGGCAGAACGAAAAACGCAAGCGTATGTTCTTCTTTGAGAGGGGAGAGCTGGTTTATACGCACTCCAACCTCAAAAGTGAAACTCCGGAGCGGGTGGCGGAGAAACACGGTGGCCTCGACGGCGACGAGCTGCGGCACCGAGTCGCCGAAGTCCGTCTGCGCGGTTTTCTGGGAGAGACCGAGGGGGAAGCTCGCTTTGGGCCAGGGCCTGCCCCTGGTCGGGAGCCCGAAGACATCTACCACCTGCTCCACCGGGTGGCTGACCTGCTGCCTGCTGCACCTCCAAACAGCTACCCTCGCGTGGTCACGGCGCCGCTGTTGCATCGCTTTCCGCTGGACGAAGCGCTGCGGGCCTACTTGTGGGAATTGGACGGGATCCGCGATCTGGACGAGGTGATCTCCTTCGCCCCAGCCCCACCCGCTGATTTGGACCGTGCGATCCGCCTTGCTTTTGCGCTGGGGGTCATTGTGGACTCCGGCAAAGCGACCACCCTCACCAGCATCGTGGGTGCACCGGAAGCGGCTCCTGCGCCCACCGGCGTGTTCCCCGGCGGCTGGGAGACGGCGGCGCCCAAGCGGCAAGAGGCGCCCAAGGCCAAGACCCCGCTGCGCGATCTGACCAACCTGTTCGATGAGGACGTCGCTGCCCCCCCCGCCCCGCCCAAAAAGTGGTTTGGTGCGCATCAGGAACGTATCCGCACTGCGGCCGATCATTTCGGGGTTCTCGGCGTGCGCTGGGATGATAGTCCCGACAGTATGCGCAAGACCTACTTCGCGCTGGCCCGCGACCTGCATCCGGATCGCTTTGTGGAGGCCCCCGACGAGGTGCAGCAACAGGCCACGGAACTATTCGATAAGGCGCGTGCTGCCTGGGAAGTTCTGGGAGACGACACCAAGCGGGAGGCCTATATCGCCAAGGTGATTCGCGGCGAGAAGACGGAAGATGAAAAGGCGACGGAGAAAGTCGCGGCAATTCTGGAGGGAGAAGGCCTGTTCAAGCGCGGTGTCACCGAGCTGAACAGCGGCCGTATCGCCCAGGCCAACGAGCTCTTTACGAAGGCCGCCGAGCTGGTACCTGAGGAATTGGAGTTCAAGGCCTACCTGGGCTACACGCGCTTCCGCATGCACGCCGGCAAGGACGACATCGCGGCAAGCTCGGGCTTGGAGAGTATGCGCGAGGTGCTGAAAGAGCGAGAAAACCTGGATAATGTCTGGGTGCTCATGGGGCTCGTGCACCGCCTGCGTGGGGACGATGCGGCGGCGCGGCGCGCCTTCATCAAGGCTCTCCAGATCAAGCCCAGCAACCCCGATGCCGTGCGCGAGATGAAGCGGTTGGAACAGACGCGTTCCGACGCTAAAGAAGAGTCTAAACCTGGATTTTTTGCCCGCTTGTTTGGAAAAAAGTAACCCAGGCTACAGGATCGGTGGCCTGTTCCTCCGACCGTGCCGATGTGCTATGCTTTCCATATGGTCACTTTCCTTCTCCTCGTCGCCTGCAAGCCTCCCCCCGAAGCGGTACCTCCCAACCTGGACGAGCTGTCACGGGCTGCTCTGAAAAATTTTGATTCCGACGATGTGGATTCGCACATCACCGCGCTGATGGACTGGCTCAACAATAACCCCACCCCCGAAAGCAAGGGCTGGGGTTTTGACTCCATCGACGAAGATACGGTGCAGGGCCTGGAGTGGGACATGGAGCACTGCTCCGACCTGGGCATCACCGGGGGCGCTGGCGTGTTGGACGTGGTGGACGGCACGGTGGATATGTATGCAGGCGGCTCATTGGAAGAAGACCAGAGCTTCGCCGAAAAGAGCTACAAGACCTGGCTGCGCACCTTCTTGGAGGGCGAGGATGGCTTTTTGGAGGGCAGCGACATGCTGACCGACAACGCCATCGAAAAGAGTGGTCCCTTTGGCATCATCATCCCCTACAGCATGTTCAAGGACTTCCGCTGGGTCGATGTGAATGGCGAGCCGACGATGATCGCCCGCAGCGTGGTTCCCAAGGCCGGTTTTGGCCAGGATGGGAACAACGGCATCCTGTGCGGCTTCACCATCGAAATCTGGCAGCCACACGAGGACGGGGTGCTCTGGTACAACGGCTCCTGGAGTCGCCTGAAGACCATCGTGGATGACATCGCGACCGAAGAGTTGCTCGAAAACGAGCTTATCAAGGGTACTTTGGACTACTACTACGGCACGGAAGCCCACGTCAATGGCAGAGAAGCCCCCTGAGCTTGCGCTCAGAGGGCTTCTTCGGTTTTTTCGATGAATCCGTCTGACTAGAAGGTGGTACCGATGCCACCCATCAGGCCGTAGATCAGGCCGACCCGGTAGGTATCACTTCCATCCAGCACAATGCTGTTCTTCAGTGGGAAGGAACCGCCCATGCGGGCGTCCACATCCAGGAAGGGCCGCACACGGTCGCCCAGGTTCCCGATGCCGGGCGCGTCCAGGGTCCAGCCGAAGTGGCCGGTGGCCTGTACCGCGTGGGGCACGTTGGTCCAACCCGCCCGGAAGCCGAGGCGTGGCCCCAGGCCGATGCCGGCATCGCGTCCCAGTACCACCGCTGCTCCCATGTAGAGATCGCGGTTGATCTTCACCGTGTTGTAGACTTCGGAACAGCCATCTCCGCTGCTTTCGCAGTCTTCCTTCACCACGTCCGCCTCGCTCTTGCTGCGGCCGTGCAGGTAGTAGCGTTCCACCCACGGTGCTTCGTCGGGCTTGGCGTTGAAGCCGAATTCTCCGCCAATGGCCACCATCAGGCGGTTGTAGTGACCGCGCAGCTCGACGTTCAGCGGGATCATGACCGGCTCATTTTCAAAGTCGAAGGCGTTCTTCGCCGACTCCCCGAAATTGGACGGATCGCCAAAGGTGATCTCCCCATCTGGACCCTGCACGATCCGGGTGGGATCGTAGCCGATGGTCAGCGAGTTGAACATCACACCGCCCGAGAGCACCAGCGCAAAACGCACGGGGAAGCCATCGTTTCCGCCGCCCACCAGTTGCAGCGAGGCCGAGGGACGATCCCAGCGCCACACCCACACGGAGTTGGGGTTGCCCTTGTGCGGCACCGCAATGTAGATTTCCGCCTTTTCGTGAATCTTGGCGTAGATCGACAGGTAGTTCAGAATGTCCCCGTCCAGCGCCGGCGTACATTCGTTGGGGTGCAGGAACAACTGCTCGATGAAGTCGTAGCCCATGCGCTTGCGCGCCGTCTCGCGGACGAAGTAGATCTTGTCCACCAACTTGGACACTTCGAGGCGCTCCGACATGCCGTGTCCGCTATCGTTGCGACGCAGGTAGATGTCGGTGCGGCCGAGGAAGATCTCAATCTGGCCCTGATCGCTGGGGTCCGTCTCCATCCCGTTGAGGTAGACCTTGTACTCGGACTTGAAGGTGTCCAAGTCGAAGTCTTCGCCTTCAAGCTCGAAATCTACCTTCAAGGTGGGATAGGCACCCTGCTGAAGCTGCTGGAGATAGCCGGAGATCGAGCCGTTCAGCTCCTGATCGGTGAGCTTGGACATCAGCGCGGGATCCTGGTGGGCCAGGACCGCAGCCATGTAGAAGTAGTAGTTGACGTTGAGCCGCCCGACTTCTTCATAAAAGGGCGGGATGTTCTGGTTCTGGTTTTCCGCAGCCCGACCGATCTGGGCGTAGAGGAGGAAGAGTGGCTCGCGCAGATCCACCCGGTCCACAAACCAGATCAACTCCACCAAAGCGCGCAGATCCTGGGCCTTGAAGCCCCAATCTGCCGGGCTCATGGCGTTCCAGGGCACCGCCGCCACCTCGTCGATGGCGGTGCGCACCCGCTGGATGTTCTGGGGAGGAACGGTCGCGGGCTGCTGCGCAGGCACCACGTTGCCCGACACCTTGCGACCGTTCTGGTAGAGATCCACTTCCGGGAAAAACTGTGCATCCGGGCGTACAATGCGAGACTTGACGTTGCGCTGCACGGTCTGATCGCGGTAGTCCGGCGTGGTGCCCATCCACTTGAGCACGATCACCCGCGCCAGCTTCTCCTTGCGGCGACGCTCCTCTTCTTCATCTGCAGCGGCCTGCTCCGCATTCTTTTTGTCACGGCCTTCCGTAAGGGCCGAGGTATCGGGTGCTTTTGCCGAAGCTACCTCTGGGCCAGGGCCCCAGGCTGCCGGTGATGCAGGCACCTGAGCTTGAGCAGGTGACAACAGCACTGTAAGGACAACCAGGAGCGACCACAAAAAGGACATCCATACTCCACAGGGAGGGCCAGAATATCCTGTCTGCCCGGCCTTGGCACCGGCCTCAGTTGCAGTTCATCGTCGAGCCGCGAATCTCACAGGAGTAGGTGCGTCCCGCCTTTACCGGCGCGTTGCTGGCCACGATCCCGCCCTTCGGGCTCAGGGTGCAGGCGCCCCCGGGTACGCCCGAAAAACTCGCCGCGCCGCCCTGCACGTTGGCCCGGTTGCGGTAGCCACCATCACAGACCAACTCCAACGAAGAAGGAGCGGGAGACCCTGGAAATTTGACGGTCAGCTTGTCCGAAGGGGCGGGCGGTGGTTTGGGCTCCGACGGCGGTTTGGGGGTGCCGCCAGAGGCCGGAATCTTCCGGGGTTGAGGCTTATCTGGCGGGGGAGGCTCCTCCTCCGGGGGCTCCTCAATCGTGGGCTTTTGCACGGGAGGAGGGGTGACCTCGGCGACTTTTTCCGGGGCCTTGGGCAGGAAGATGATGGTCGCCACGGCGGTAATCGCCAGCAGGCACATCATCGCGAACATACCCACCACCAATACCCACACCCGCGAGGTCTCCACGTCGCGCTCACGGTTGGCATTGCCCTGCGGAACCGGCCCATTCACACCAAAAGGTGTGCCGGCGGCCGTCATCATCGGGCTGCTGGCCGAGCCCATGCCAATGGCACCGGGGGGCGTGTAGGCCGGGCGATCCATCGTGGTGGGTGGCGGCCCGGCCATGGTGGAGGGGCCGGTCATTGCGCCACCACCGCCGGAAACCGGAGGGGGATCGTCAGGAATGCTTGGCTTTGGTGCTTGGCTTTTGGGGGCAGGAATCGCAAAAAAGGCGGTCGCGCTGGGGTCCACCGCGGGTTCCCCTTCGTCCTGCAGCGCGCTCAGCGGCTTCATCGGCAACATCCCCGGCTCATCTGCCGATCGTGCGGCGGCGACAGGAGGCTTTTTACCGCCTCGAACCGATGGAAGTGCGTCCTCTTCGGGGCTTGGGGCGGGCCGTGCCGCCGACGCGGTCCGGGGGACAATTCGCGGAGGCACCGCAGTGGACTTCGGGGGTCCGGCCGCCACGGGAGGTGGGGCGGGAGGGGGAGCCGGGGGTGGGGTGGGCTCCGGAGCGGGCGCCGCACGTCGCACCATGGCGATACCCGGTGCTCTCGGCTGTGCCGGAGGAGGAGGAGGTGGCGCGGCGGCGGCCACCTGTCCCGCCTCTTTTTCCCGCAGTCTCTCTTCGATACTTTTGCGCGGACTCTTTTCGTCCATCATACGGGCTCCCGGCTCCGGCTCCGGCTGCGCGGGCAACCGGTGGATGCTCTCAAAAAAGTAGGTACAAAAGTTTTTCAGGTTCGACGAACGATCCCGATAGAGCTGGCGCAGGTCCACCAGCAGGTCCTGCCCGGTCTGGTAGCGCAGGTTGGGGCGCGGATTCAGCAGCTGCATGATGATCCGCCCCACAGCCGGCAGGCGGTTGCCCAGCTCGTGCAGCGCCCCTGCGAGATCTCCCTGCTCGATAGCCTGATACATCGCCTGGGCGGGGTCCTTTGCCCCCGGCGGCGCTTGATAGGCGGGCCTGCCCATCAGCAGCTCGTACAGAATGAGACCCAGCGCAAAGAGATCCGCACGGTGATCCAGCTCTTCTCCACGGGCCTGCTCGGGCGCCATGTAGATGGGTGTGCCCTTGATCCACCGAGGATCTTCGCGGGTAAACTCCGCATTGCCCACCCGCGCCAAGCCGAAGTCCAGGATCTTGACCTCGCCGGTGGGGGTGAGCATGATATTTTCAGGCTTCAAATCCCGATGTACCAGGGCCAGTGGCTCCCCGTTGTCACCCGGGGAGGTATAGGCCTGGTACAGCCCATCCGCGATCTCGCAGACCATCTCGATCGCGGCCTCGGTGGGGATGGGCTCCCGGGCCTGGTTGCAGGAGTCGATCACTCCGCGCAGGGGCAGCCCCTGGACGGCCTCCATCACCACCGCCCGCTCGGTGGGCAGGTACTCGTAGACCCGCACGATGCTGCGGTGTTTGACCTGATCCAACAGCGCAAATTCCTGGCCCAAGAGGCGCAGTGACTCTGCGTCTGCATCGTCGCGTAGCCGTTTTACGGCGACCGTACGGCGTTTTCCGGGTTGGCCATGCCTGCCGGGGACCTCGCCCACGGCCAGCCACACGTTTCCATACTGCCCTTCGCCAAGAGCAGACAGGATCTCGTAGCGGCCAATTGTCTGAGGCAAGCGGGGCTCCCAAGAAGAATCTACGGCGCGCAGGACGGACCTGCAACTTCTAGGCGGAACCTACGGGCATAGGGCCCCCCGGGCTAAGAACGCCACCGTTGGCCCGTCCTTACATCTGTCTCCGAAAAATCTATGGGCGACGCTTGCGGCGCACGCGGGAGAAAAAGACCCGCAGAAGGTTGAACCAGGCCGATGGCAGGTAGTTCAGCGTGACCAGGAAGCCCAGGATCGGAAAGAGCAGCACGGCGGTCCGGCTGAATGGAGCCGCTCGGGTCCACATTCCGTCCAGCGGCACCCCGGGTGGCGCATCCAGCCACGCACTGGGGTAGAGGCTGATCTGAGAGCCGTCGTCCTTGCCGCCCCACACAAACTGTAGACCCGAATCAAAGGAGCGACGCAGATAGAAGGGAGGCACTTCATAGCGAATATCAAACCAGCGGTAGCGTTTTGCGGCGGCCCCCTTGAAGGCTTCTGCCAGACCACCGGTGTCGCTGCGGATATAGCTTTGGCCGCGTCCGGCCACGGCGATCCACGCCATTGCCACGTTGTCCACGCCGCGCTCTTCGATGCCACCATCGATGCGGGAAAGCTCCATACTTCCGCAGAGCGCCCGCGGCGTCACCCGCAGGCGGTCCTCCTTGCTGTCCGAGGCAGCGGGGACCGTCGCCCGTGGCCGCGCGGCGCGGCCCAATCCCACGGTGTAGACGGTGGGGCGGGCGCGCACACTGCCGCTCTTGGCCAGCTTGTCCAGGTCCACCACCAGCTCTTCCAGGCGGCGGGCGTTGTCCCCGCAGATATCCACCTTTCCCGCACGGCGATCCGCCTGCGGTCGCAGGTCGTCCTCGTTGTTGAAGCCATCGGTCAAAGCGATGATGGTGGGACTCAGGCCGGTTTGGCCCTGGAGCAGCGGCGAGACCTCAGGGCGGGCGAGCAGGTCGGTCGCGGCGTAGCGGATGGAGCGGTACAGGTGCGTGTAGCCCGCTCCCACATTGAGTTGAGCGATTACTTCCTTGTATTCTGTCTTTGTGCGTAGAACCACCTTGGGGGACATCGGGACCGGGGTGCCACTGGAAAAGACCAGGGGCACCACTGCGGTCTGGGCGTCATCGGGGAAGAAGGCGTCGATCACGTCGCTGCGCAGGAGTGCGCGGCGCACGCGCTCAATGCGGGTGGTCTGCGACGGTGGATCGGAGCGCGACATCGATCCCGACGTATCGATCAGGAGGATGAACATCTGGCTGGGGGTGACCGGGTTGTGCCCCACCACCTTGTAGTCCGTCTGATCCAGGCGGGTGCCCTGGTGGGTCACCACCAGATCCGCCTCGGTGAGTGTCATCGGCCAGGTGGTCTCGTCCTGGATTCGGGACTGGAAGGCAAAGCGAACCTGACCACTTTCGCGGTCCACCCAGGGGTCGCAGTACCAGGCCTCGCTCTTGTCCACATCGTCGTCTCGGCCAGAGCACTCGGATGTGTCTCGGAAGATGTGAATCCCAAGCTCAGTCGCTGGTAGTTTGACCGCGCCAACCCGAACGGTGGAGCCTGAGATCGGCGTCAATGAGCCTGAGCAGCTCAGCAGGCCCCAAAGCAGCGCCCCCATCATTGTTCTTCTCGCGGAAGCATCAGGAATTCCAGTACCGTCTGCTGTCCGGGCGTCCCCAGCAGGATGCGGTCGCCCGATTGAAGCTCTACCTCCTTGGGGGCAGGAAGGGTTGGATCATAGCGGAGGTTTACCCGCTCCAGCAGTCGCTCCAGACGGGTGGGCGCAATGGTCAGGCCGCGGAGGTGATACTGTTGCCGGTCGTCCACCAGCACGGAGACGTGCATCTCCATCACCCCTTCGTCCGCGGGCAGGTAGAGATCCAGTCCACGGGGATAGTGACCCACAAAACGCTCTTTAGAATCTACACCTTTGGCATCGATCGGAATTCGGCGCCCGAAGCGTGTTTCGGTCACCACCCGCAGCCAGCCTGCGTAGAGATCATTGGGGATTCCCCAGGCAAAAAGACCAAAGACCCCGCCGAAGGTCATCGCACTCAACGCGGAGGCAAGGTACAGACTGTTGGTGCCCAACGCAAAATTGGAGTAGCCGACCACAAACCAGACCATGCCCCCGGCCACACCCGCGAGCAGGCCGGCCCCCAGGTGTGAGAGCATACCGCTCCCCTTCCGAAACACGGATGCCCACAGGCCCGTGTTCAGGCCCACCATGGCCCAGACCCCCAGGCGATAGCGCAGCGACACCAGCGAAGAATCAGCGGCATTTTCCGCCACCTCGCGGAGATCCTCCAGCTTCCCTTCTCCCCCCAACACCCGCGCCCGCAGCAGCTCCAGCGTGGGTCCGAGGATGGAGATCAGCCCCTTCACCACCGTCGGCCCGATCAGCTCGGACCACAGCAGGTAGCTCAGCATCGACGTCAGCAGGGTCACCACGATGGCCCCGCCCGTGCGCAAAAAGCGCCACTGCGGGGGCAGGCGGCGAAGCGAGGTTTCCGCAAGCTGAGAGGATCCCGCCGTCACGGCGGAGATCATGCCCAAAAACACAGCTCCATCCCAGTAGATATCCCAGGGAGGCTTGATCACCACCACAAAGGCCAGCACCAGCCACCAGACCACAAGGCAGATTCCTGCCGTAAAAATTGCGACAGCAAAGTGTCTCATCCAGGTGTATGGGATGAGGTAGATATTCAAGGGACGGTCTCCATAAATGCGGAGGGGGCCTTCAACCAGAGCTGGTCTTCTTCAATCCGCAGGACCTGTAAGGTGCGCATCATCAACGTTCCCACAATCACCCCGACGAGCAACACCAGGATTCCCACCCCGGCCAGGCCCAGATAGTCCATGGCGAAGCCACCAAACATTGTCCCCAAGCCCACAACCACCGCGCCGGCTGTAATGTTGATACCGTTGCGACGACGTGTCGCGTGCTCGTCGCAAAGAAAAATGTCCACGGCGGCCCGGCGCCGCGTGAGGACGGAGGCAATCACGTAGAACCAGACAGAGAGGACCAACGTCACATAGACCCAGCGCGGGTGCCACTGAAGCTTCAGGTGAAGCGGGTTATTGAAGGAACAATCTTGCCCGCAGACCACACAGCGTTGAGGCCAGACCGCCCCGTTGTGGCTGCGCAGCACATCGCCCTCTCGCCAGAAGGCCCCCCCGGGGGTGGCCGCACTGACCGGCAGTGGCGCAAAGGGGTTGTCCATCACCCGACTCCCAAAAAGATGCTTTATCTTCCTCCTCTGAAGGTATCCAGCCCGGCAACCCCCCTGAATCGGGGGCTGGAAAGTGGGGCCTCAAAATCCGCTCCTGCCGCACTCTTTTCCGAATTTCTCTTTTCTGAGTGGCCAATCGCAAAAAGCTGTCTATACAGACCCCCGTGAGCGACCTCCGCCTCCTCCTCCAGCAACGCCTGGGTCATGCCGCTTTCCGGCCGGGCCAGGAGGAGATCGTGCGCCATGTGGTCGAGCAAGGCGACGCCCTGGTGGTGATGCCCACGGGAGCTGGGAAGTCTCTGTGCTACCAGCTTCCGGCCCTGGCCTTGGGCGGCGTGACCATTGTGGTGTCGCCCCTGATCGCGTTGATGAAAGATCAGGTGGAAGGCCTGGTGGACAAGGGGGTGCGGGCCACCCTGATCAACAGCACCCTGGGGGTGGACGAGCGCCGCGAGCGCCTGAAAGAAGTGGTCGACGGGCGCTGGGAGTTGATTTTTGTGGCGCCCGAGCGCTTTTCCCCTGCCTTTATCGAACGGTTGAAAGTAGCGGACATCCGCCTGCTGGCGGTGGACGAAGCCCACTGCCTGTCGCAGTGGGGCCATGACTTTCGCCCGGACTACCTGCGCTTGGGCGAAGTGCGCCGGGAGCTTGGTCGGGGCCGGGTGCTGCGGACGCTGGCACTCACTGCAACCGCCACGCCCGAGGTGCAGGCCGACATCATCAAGACCCTGGGCATCGAGGCCGGGCGCAATTTTGTTCGTGGTTTCGACCGGAGCAACCTGCGGCTGTCCGTACGGGAGGTGGCCTCCGCGAAGGAGAAAGACGCGCTCCTTCCCCAGCTCTGCCAGGATGGTACCACGCTGGTCTACTGCTCCACCCGCAAGTCGGTGGAGCGGGCCACCACTGTGCTGCGCGCTGCGGGCGTGATGGCGGGCATGTACCACGCGGGGCTGGGGATGGAGGATCGCTCTGCGGTCCAAGACGCCTTTATGGCGGGAGATGTCCCTGTTGTCGTCGCAACCAACGCATTTGGAATGGGGGTGGACAAGGCGGATGTGCGGGCGATCGTGCACTACGATCTGCCCGGCACCGTGGAGGCCTACTACCAGGAGATTGGGCGCGCGGGTCGTGACGGCAAGACCAGCTCCGCCGTTTTGTTGTTTCGAGAGGAAGATCGCCGGGTTCAGGAGTTCTTCATCGACAACTCCCACCCCCCCGCGGAGTGGGTGCACCGTATCTGGGACGGCCTGAATAGCCGAGGAGAAAATCCCGTCTATGTGGCTCTGGAGCAGCTTGCGGACTACCTGCCAGAGGAGGCGGGTGAGCGTGCGGCGGGCTCCTGTCTGTACGTCCTTCAGCGCGAAGGCTGGGTGCGGCGGATCGCGCCCACCGACCGGCCCGGGCAGGTACGGTTCACCGGCAGACTCGCCGAAGCCGGCGGCCTACGCCGGAAAGTGTACGACGCGCTGCGCAGCTCGGGAAAGGACAGCATGTGTGTGTGGCCGGATCGTCTTGCGGAAGACCTTGACCTGTCAAGGGAGCAGTTGACGGCCGCATTGCGGGGGTTGGAAGAGCGGAATGTTCTTTCCTACAGCGCGCCTGAGCGCACGGGCGGTGTGGAATTGCTGCGCCCCGGGGAGCCTCTGGAGGTGGATGAGGGGGCCATCCGCCGGCGCCGCGAGCAGGAGCTGTTGAAGCTGCAGCGGATGGTGGACTATGCGTATGCCGGCTGTAGACGCCGCTATATCCTGGAGTATTTCGGGGATACGCCACCCTACGACCGCTGTGGCGCCTGCGATGCATGTAAGGCCGGGCGTCCCTTGGGTCGCAAAAAAGAGGCGATTACGGCGGATCAGCGACTGATCATCCGCAAAGTTCTGGCCTGCGTGGCCAGGCTCAGAAGCCCCTATGCGCCCTCGATGGTGGCCAAGGTGCTGATGGGCAGCCAGGACGAGAAGCTGCGGCTGATGAAGCTGCACCAGCTCTCTACCTGGGGCATACTCTCGGGGATGACCCAGCCGGAAATCGAGGCGATCATCGATGAATTGGTACGGGCAGAGGCGCTGATTCGACAGAGCACCACCCGCAGTATCGAGGGCCGGGAGCGCAGCTACATGACCGTGGGCCTGACGGCGTTGGGCTGGGAATTGATGAAGGACGAAGCGGCGACCTTTACGATGGTCTGGCCCTCCACCGCGACCAGCCGTGCCGTGCGTGGCACCCGCAGCCGCACCAAGCCCGCGCAGGCCGGCGATCTGGAGGCCACGCTGAAGGATCTGCGGAAGCGCTTGGCAACGGCAGAGGACGTTCCTGCTTTTGTAATCGCCCCAGATCGCACCTTGGAAGAGATGGCGCGGCTGCGGCCCATGACCCGCCAGGCCATGATGGATGTGCAGGGGATGGGGGACCGGCGCTTTGCGCGCTATGGGGAGAGCTTTTTGGAGGAGATCCGACGCTACTGTGGGCGGGCCACGGGATAGGTTCCCCGCATGAGGCTCTCCCGCTCCCGCCGCATCCTTTTCGCCGCGATGACCCTGGTGTTGGCGCTGGCAGGCATCGAGGGCATCGCTCGTGTCGCCGAGCCCCGCATCGTCCCTTCGCAGCGTGATCTTCCGCTTCCTGCGCCGATGACACCCACTCAGACGGGTGGGGATGCGTGGCGACGGCTCACCCAGGCGCAACGGGGTGCGGTGCCCATGCGGGAGGATGAGCGTACCGGCTGGTCGCTGCCGCCCTCGTCGGTGCGGATGGACGGCGACCTGTGGATCCGCGTAAATGCGCTGGGCCTGCGCGGGCCGGAGGCCGGACCGAAGGTGGAGGGAGAGCAACGTCTGCTAAGTCTTGGAGATTCTTCGATTTTTGGGGTGGGGGTCGAGGAGAAGTACCTGTTCACTACGGCGGCGGCCGAGGTGTTAGCGGAGTCCTGGAAGCGCACGGTAACCCCCTTTGTAGGCGGTGTTCCTGGCTACTCCTCCACCCAGGCGCTGGAAAACCTGCGGCGGGTGGGTGGAGCGCTACAGCCGGACTGGGTGATCATCGGATGTATCTGGAGCGATCTCTACCAGAACCAGGACATGGCTACCGCGCGCCGTCGCCAGCAGATCCGCGAGCCGATGCGGGCTTTTGCGACCTGGCGCGTGCTGCGCTGGTGGCTCTCCCCCTGGCTGGCCTCCCAAAAAGTGCGCTGGGTGGACGGCAAGCAGGACATCGGCACGCTGGATGACGAAGGCTACCCGCCGCGCACGTCGCTGGCAGACTACCTGAAAAATTTGCGTGGCATCGTCGCCGAGGCCACCAAGTTGGGTGGACGCCCCGCCTTTTTGGTTCTGCCCGCTCCACTGGATTTTGACCGCGTTCCTCCTCCCGAAACCGTACGCGTGTACCGGGCGGCACTGCAGCAGGTGGCCACCGAGAGCGGGGCACCCCTTCTGGATGGGCCCGCCCTCTTCAAGCAGAGGGCCGACCTGTCCTTCTTCACCGATCAGGTCCATCCCAACCGGCAGGGACACCAGCTTTTGGGCAAGGCCCTGGGCGAGCTGCTGTCCACTCAGGCACCTCAGTAGACGTTTTCGTCGCCCACACGAATGGTACTGTTAAGAAGGGCAGAGGCGGCATAAGCGACCAATACGCCGTCCCCGTCCATGTCCGCAGATCCGGTGACCACGAAGTCGGTCGAACCGGATCCGGAAACCTCGTAGGAACCACGGACATCTCCATCCGGACGCCAGCCGATGGTGGAGAATCCGTCCGCAGTCACCGTCCAGGCGACCGGCACCTTGGAGGTTGCACCGGGCTTTGCGGCGCAGTCCACATAGCTGTTGAACGTACTCTCGTAGGCTACTTCAGCAGTTTTGATTCCATCGACGTTGGAAGGTAACTCTGAGCGTTTGGCCTTGAGCTGCATGTTCACAAAGTTGGGGATAGCGATGGCCGCCAGGATCCCGATGATGGCGACCACAATCATCAGCTCCACGAGAGAAAAACCGGAGCGATGTTTGTTCATTTGATATCCCTGGTGACAGTTTTTTGGGTGCGGGCGCGAGATATCGATACACCATTACCCAAAAAAACACTCTTTAATACACGTTTTCGTCTCCTGCGCGCAGCGTGGTGTTCACGCTCAGGGTGGCCGTGTATTGCGCCACGCTACCATCTCCGTCCACGTCGCAGGAGCCGATCACCAACAGGTCGCTGGTCCCGTTGGCCTGCACCTCGTAGGAGCCGCGAACGGCACCCGCCGGGGCCCAGCCGATCACGGAGAAGCCGTCGCTGCCGACCACCCACTCCTGAGCCTCCTTGGCCGGCGTTGCGGGTTTCGGCGATGCAGCCGCAAAGGCGTCGTAGAAGACGCGGTAGGCGATCTCGGCGGTGCGGATACCGTCGACGTTTGCGGGCACTTCAGACCGCTTGGCCTTGAGTTGCATGTTTACATAGTTGGGAATTGCAATGGTGGCGAGAATGCCGATGATTGCAACGACCACCATCAACTCTACCAGACTGAATCCGCGACGCATGGGCCTCTTGCCTCATCCTCCCATACGGATCTTCCCGCATCGTTTTTGAGCCAATTCGAATCGCGGATCAGCAGTTTTCCCGCGAACATGCTCAAGAAGCGGCGGCATTCTGAAAGCCCGAAACCGCGCCCGAAAAGCAGAGAAGCCTCCCCGAAGGGAGGCTTCTTTGTACGGTAGCGGAAGGCCGCTGCCGAAACCGGACTAGTACACGTTCTCGTCGCCAGCCTCGAGGGTGGTGTTGACGGAAACGGTGGCGGAGTAGGTGGCTTCCACACCGTCGCCGTCCACATCGCTACGGCCGGTGACCAGGAAGTCGGTGGGGCCGGCGTTGGTCACGGCGTAGGAACCGCGGATGGAGCCGTCCGGCTTCCAGCCGATGGTGGAGAAGCCGTCACCGGTGACGGTCCACTCGATGGGGGTCTTGGAGAGAGAGCCGGGCTTGTCTGCGCAGTCCAGGTAGGCGTCGAAGGCCGCTTCGTAGGCCACTTCTGCGGTCTTGATGCCGTCGACGTTGGAGGGAACTTCGGAGCGCTTGGCCTTGAGCTGCATCGCAACGAAGTTCGGGATGGCGATAGCGGCCAGAATCCCGATGATGGCGACGACGATCATGAGCTCGACGAGAGAGAAGCCAGTGGTGTTGCGGCGAGAGAACATATGAAACTCCAGGTTTATCAGCACGGGGTTGAATCTTGGCGAGAGAGGAGGGCTCCACACTCTCGCCCACGGTGAGAGTCTAAGCAAGATGCGTGCCAACTTTCTCTCGCCGCATTGGGGGCCCCCGAAAATTCGGCTTTTTTGCACCTCTCAGCCCTTCTATACCTCTCGGGTGCCGCTGATGCCCCCGCCGCCCGCCAGCAGAGGTGACCAATTTCGTCACCCGGCGTGCCCCCCGAGGGCCCGAATTGGAGGTCTCGGGATGTCTCTGGATGTGACCAAAAACGTCACCCTGCCAATTTTGGTCACACCCCGTGCTGCCCGTGACGGTCCATCGCCGTTTCAAAGAGTTGGCCTGTAACCGTCATAGTGCCCCCGGCACGAGCATTCTGCGACTTGAGCCTTTTTTGGGTTTCTTCATGCGCCTCCCACACGCACGCCATCGAAGACCAGGGTCGGCACCCGGGTGGACGAGGAGAGCCACGGGTCGTTGCCCACTTCCACGAGCTGCCCGAAGAGCTCCAGCAGGTTGCCGGTGACGTTCATCTCTCCCACCGGCTCGCCGATGCGACCGCCAGCGAGACGGTGCCCACGGATGCCAAAGGAGAAGTCCCCGGTGGTCGCATCGGAATTGCCCCCCAGCCAGGAGGTCAGGTAGATGCCGTCGCCCACGTCGGGCAGGATCGCAGAGAGCGGGCGCTTGCCGAGGCCAAGCACCCGGTTGGAGGGCCCACCCGTGGTGGGAGTGCGCCCGAGCTTGCGGCCGTAGGTGTGGTCCACATAGAGGTTCTGCAGGCTGCCGGAGGCAATCAGCGGAATCGGGCGGGCCGCGATGCCCTCGCCGTCAAAGAGACGAGAGCCCAGTCCACGGGGCACCAGGGGATCGTCCGTGAGGTTGAGCCACTCTGGAAAGACCTTTTGTCCGACCTTTTTGGCCCAGATCGAGCGCCCCTGCTGCACGGAGCGCCCGTCGGCGCCGCCCAACAATGCGCTGACCAGGCGCCCTGCCGCGCGCGGATCCACCACCAAAACTCCCTTCAGCGAAGGTAATTTCTGGCTACCGATGCGCGCCAGCCCCTCTTCCAACGCCCGGCTGCCGATGCCGGCCACATCCGGCAGATCGCCGATGTGGCGGGCAACGGCCCACATCGATCCCTCGGGGCGTCGATCTCCCTCGTCGCGCACGGTGACTTCTGCCGACACACTCACAACGGTGGAGCGCCAGGTTCCCGAAAAACCATTGGTAGAAGCAGCGGCTCCCTCGCTTTCGTTGTGGCCGACCGCACTGGTGGCCGAGATCACCCGCTCGTGGCTGCGCGCCGCCTGGTCCATGGCGCGGCACCAGCCTTCGCGCTGAGCGGCGTCGATCTTGGTGACGCCCGCGTCCTCCAGATCAAGGTTGGCGGCGCTCCTTCCTGCAAAAAAGGCGGGATCGGGGATGCGACGGTCGGGATCCGGTTGCAGCGCCCGGGTCAGGGCCACCGCATCCGCCACAAAGCGGCTCAGCGCCTCCGGGCGCAGATCCGTGGTGCGGTGTGAGGCGTAGCGGTTGTCTACCCAAAGTTCCAGGTTCATGGCGCGAGATGTGGACTCCTGCACCTTCTCCACTTCGCCGTCTCGGACCAGCGTCTCCACCTCGCGGCTGCGTCCTACACTGGCCCAGACCTCGCGGGCTCCCGCCTTTTGTGCCATTTCCAATGCGTCGGCAATACGATTGCTCAGATCTTCAGCCATCTTGGCCTCCTACGGTCAGGCTGCTGACCAGGACGGTGGGCAGTCCCTGGGAAACGGGTACGCTCTGACCATCTTTTCCGCAGGTCCACCCACCCGTATCCAGCATCGAGTCGTTGGCGGCCATGGTCAGGCGCCGCAGTGCATCCGGTCCATTGCCGATGATGTTGCAGTCCGAGATCGGGTAGGTGACCTTCCCGTCTTCGATCATCCAGCCGTTTTTGATGTAGAAGGTGAAGTCGCCGGCGCCGATCTGCACCTGCCCGTTGGTGAAGGTCTCGGCGATGATGCCCCTTTTTACCGAGGCGAGGATTTCCTCGCGGCTGTGCGGGCCATCCTCCATCGAGGTGCAGCGCATCCGCGGCATGGGGGGGAAGCGGAAGGATTCTCGGCGTCCACTGCCGGTACTCTTCATCTGGTAGTGCTTCGCGGAGATCCGGTCGTGCAGGTAGGAGGCCAGGTAGCCCTTCTCCACCAGCACGGTACGCTGGCCGGGCACCCCCTCGTCGTCCACGTTCAGGGCTCCGCGCTCGTTGGCAACGGTTCCATCATCCACGATGGTGACAAAATCGGGTGCCACCTTTCGGGCGATCATATCTGCATAGATACTTATGTTTTTGCGGTTGAAGTCTGCCTCCATCCCGTGTCCCACCGCTTCGTGCAGCAGAATGCCGGAGGCGCCTGCGGCCAGGACCACCGGCAGCTCGCCTGCGGGTGGGCGACGGGCGTCAAAGAGGATCATGGTCCGATCTACCGCCTGCTTCGCCAGTAATTGTAGCTTCTCTTCGGTGTACCACTCCAGGCCCCGGCGGCCTGCGAGGTTGGCCGAGTTGCTGCGCGTCACGCCGTTTTTCACAGCGGTCACGTTCACCCAGATGCGGCTCATCGGTCGACGGTCCAGGTGGTAGCCGCCTTCCAACGTGGCAATCAGCACGCGCTGCTCCTCATCCGACCAGTTCACGGCTACTTTGGTGATGGAGCTGTCCAGTGCACGGGTCAGCGCGGCCGCCCGCTCCAACAGCGGCAGGCGCTGATCGATGCCGACCTCGGACCAGGGCAGGGCCACGGAGTAGAATTCGGGTTGGGGAACGTGCGCAAAGTCGACCGGAATGCGCGCCGGGCCCGCTTTGGCGATGGCCGCAGCCGACTTTGCGGCCGCCCGCATGGCCTCCAGGCTCAGGTCTTCGGTAAACGCATAGCCGGTGTGATCGCCTACCACCACCCGCAGACCAACACCTTGGTCAATACGACTACTGGCCTGTGAAACGATACCATCTTCCAAGGAAAGAGAGGTGGCCCTGCTGTGTTGAAAGTACAGCTCCGCCCAGTCTGCACCATTCTGAGCCAGCTCCTCCAGCACCGTGCGGGTGCTGAGCGGGTCTACCCCGAACCATGCCCCAAAAGGGTCGGCGGGAAGTGGGTTCTGGGCCAGGTGCTTGGGAGCGCAGGCGGCGAGAAAAGAGGGCATGGCCAGCATGGCGCTGCCTGCCCCCAGCTCTTTCAAAAGTGTGCGTCGGCTGATCATCGGGTTCCCGGGTGGCGAGTCGTGTGGTTCTCAGGCATGGTACGGAAGCTTCGCCCCAAGAGCAAGCGGGATAGATCCATAGATGCAGCTTGAAGAAGTGGTCGCCCTTACCCATGCCGGTCGTGTCCTGGAGACCAACGAGGACGCGCTCTTGCGTTTGGAAGAAATCCCCCTTTTGGGTATCGCCGACGGTATGGGCGGGCCGGGGGTGGGCGATGTGGCGGCCCAGCTTGCCCTGGATGTGGTGGCTGAGGAAGCCCCGCAGCTCCTGCAGCAGGTGAAGAAGACCAGCGGGGATCACTCCTCCCGCAATCGCCTGGCGCTGGGAAAAAAGATGGCGGCTATCTTGGAAAAAGCCTCCATCGAGGTACACCAGGAAGCGGAGCGATCGGGCGCTCCCCGTATGGGCAGTTCCGTATTGCTGGCTACACTTGCGGGGACCGATCTGCACCTTGCCCATGTAGGCAACTGCCGCGGCTGGTTGTATCGGCAGGGAGAGATGTTGGCCCTGACGGATGACCATTCCGTAGCGATGTTTCAGTTTCGGCGCGGGAAACTGCGTGCTGATGAGCTGGCCAAGAGCCCGTTGCGCAGCCGTCTGACCCAGCTCGTGGGGGGGGTGGCCCCACCGGAGCCGGACCTGGCGGAGGTCTCCCTGGCCACGGGGGATGTGCTGCTGCTGTGCACGGATGGGCTGCACCATGCGTTGAGCGAGGATCAGATTGCGGATGTTCTGGGGGCGGGGCCGCTGCCCAATGCCGGAGAGCAGCTTCTGAAAGCCGCTCTGGCTGCCGGAGGGAACGACAATATCAGCCTGATTCTGGCCCGCTTTGGTGCGGGACAAGACCAGGCCAGTCTGCAACGACGGGCGGAGATCCTGGGAAAAGTTTACTTGTTCCAAGATCTGGCAGAGCCGGAGCGGCGCGCTATCGCCCCCTACCTGGAGCGGCACACCCTGCTACCGGGACAGGAGTTGTTTCGAGAAGGGGACCCGGGTGACAGTTTTTATCTGGTGCTTTCGGGAAGCGTGCGGTTGAGTAGAAACGACGTAGAGATCCTGGAAGTGCAGCCCGGCTCGCACTTCGGGGAGCTGTCGCTGGTCACCGATGGTCCCCGGACGGTCACCGCGACCGCCCTGGAGACGACCACCGTCTATGGACTGGGAAGAGGCGCATTTTTGGAGCTCGTACGCGGAATGCCCGAGCTGGGCACCCGACTTTGCCTTGCGCTGCTGGGCAGCCTGGGCGAGCGGGTCAAAGTTCTTACCAACCGGATTTCAGTCTTGGAACGTTCATGATTCTTCTTCTGATTGCCTGCAAGGGCCCCCCGCTCAGCCTGCAGGTCACCTTGTCCAGCGACGACGGTCATGCGGCGCTGGTCAGTGTCTCCGCCCCCTCCACCGTGGTCTGTACGACCACGGACGATGAGCGTGTTCTGGAGGTGGACGAGGAAGGCACGATCCGAGGATTGCTGGCTTCTGAGGAGTATTCCTGCGTTGCGCGGGCGGAGGGCTGGTCGGATTCGTCGCCGGTGCAGGTGAATGTGGAGGCCCTGCCCACGGATCTGCCTCTTCCTACGGTAAAAATTCGAGGAGATGCGGGCTTTCATCTTCTACAATATTCCAAGCTGAACGCCCTGAGCGACGAGAAGGCTATTGAGGCGCGCTATCTGGCCGTGCTGGATGATAAGGGTCGTCCACGCTGGCAATTTCCGGGTGGTGCGGGGGACGTGGATACGAGCTGGGTGGCTCCGGGGCAGATCCTGTTCGGAGGCTTTGGCATCGACAAGCCCTTTCCGCCGACGGTGGTGGATCTGGACGGAAATGTGCTGTGGATGGGGCCGGACGAGGTGGTGATCGGCGGGCGCCCCTACGGGGACTGGAACCACGACGTGGGGCTGAATGCCGAGAAGAACGGTGTGATGGGTCTGGTGCGTCAATTGGATACCGGTCCCGACGACTACAACTTTCAGATCCTTGAACTGAGCCTGGAAAATGGTGAAGTGCTCTGGTTCTGGGATGCCTTTACCTATGCGGCCGACGTTCTGCCCCCTCCGGAGGGTCTGGACCCCTACCATGCCAATTCGGTATGGGAGGAGGGTGGTCGTGTTTATGTAAGTCTTCGCGCCGACAACCGGGTGATTGCGATTGACAAGGCCACCAATCAGGTGCTTTGGTCTATCGGGCCGGGGCTGGACTTTGCGCTGCAGGACACCAACGGCGAGCCCCTGGCGGAGATCGAGTGGTTCTACAGCCAGCACGATGTAAAAGTCATCGACGACCTGATGTATGTCTACGACAACGGAAATGAGCGAAAAGAAGCCGGCGGAACGGCCGATACCCGTGTGGCGGTCTACCGCCTCGACGAGGAGCGTCGTATTGCGACCCGGGAGATGATGTGGACGAAAAAGGGCTGGTTCACCTTTTTGTGGGGCGGTCTGGATCCCATCCCCGGCGGCTATAGCGTGGCCGCCAGCAGCTTGTACTGGATGGAGGAGGGGGGTCCAAATGCAGAGCTGTTTCACCTGGATGCTGCGGGAGAGGAGCTTACCTGGCGGGTGCAGTTCGAAGATCCTACCGTTTCGCTGTACCGCAGCGAGTGGTCCGCCGAATTTCCTTGATTTGTGTTAGGAGGTCGCCATGCCATCTATCCAAGAAGACTACCTGCTCCGGATGATGCAGCAGGCGATCATCTTCATCCAGCGGGTGCTGGGGATGGCCGAGGCAGGAAAGCGGGCCGAGGCCCGGCAGGATCTGGATCAGGCCTGGGAAAAACTGCTGGGGCTGCCGCGCGGGGTGGCGCACCGGCTGGATGCGCCATCCTTGCTGCGGATGTTGGGCACGGAGCGGGTGCAGGTGGCTGCGGCGCTGCTGGAGGCGGAAGCGCGGCTCTGTTTTATGGATGGGGAAGAGGATTTGGGTTCGCAGATCTTGAAGAAGGTGGAGGAGTTGAGGCGGGGAGGCTGAGGGGGCCACCAGTGGCAGCCTGGCGAGGGATCGGCTCGGTTTTTCCAAGAGGGTCTTGGTGGCGATTTCTGCTCCTCAAGCCGGCAGGAATTCGATAAGGGAGGGCGTCTTCTTGGAGGCCCCGATGGATACCCAGACCCTGCTCAGCTTGCCAACCCTGTTGAAGTACCTGACCCTGCTGGAAAAAAGCCTGAAAAAGGCCAGCCACTGGGTGCTCTAAAAAAATTTTCCCCTTGGCGGCAAGAAGGTGTGGCTTCTTCAGCTTGGGAAAAAAGAACTGCCGAAGGAGGATCGCAAGCTCGCGAAGGAGGCCGGTGCTGTGGTGGCTGACAAAGGTACCTGTGTCCAGGGCGCACCGGTGTTGTTTGAGTCCATCAAGGGTGAGCTGACCCAGGAGCTGCTGAACGAGCTGGGGCTGGAGGGGAAGGCGATTGTACGCTTTGCCGGAAAGGACAAGGTCAAGGAAGAGGAGTCGGACGACCAGGACGATGTCGTCTCCGGTCCCTCCACCTCCGGGAGCGGAGGGGACGCCCCCCACCAGGATGCACCTCCCCGTCCCACCTGGCAGACGCCCGAACGCCCCAGGGCGCGCCCCGTGATGGAGCGCATGGGGAACGAGGAAGTCCAGGACCTGCAGCGGCGGCGGAACGAGCTGGACGAGGTGACGGAGCGTATGCCCAAGTCTCCCTACTTCCTGCGGCTCCGGCAGGAGCTGGACACCTGCACCGATGTGGACGATGCGCGCGATATTCTGGATGAGCTGGCGGACATCCACCGTCGCGAGCGGGCGAAGCACATGGAGTTGGCCGGTCTGCGACAGGAGTGCAACCTGGCCCTTCAGAGTGTGGTCCTTGGCGGGGAGGTGGAGGCGAAGCGCCTCTTCAAGGCATTGGGCCTGAATAAACGCTCCTTGATGTTTCCGGTGGTGGATGCCCTGCGTGGGGCGAAATTCGACGATGTCGAGAGCTTGAAAGTGCTGGAGCGGGCCGCCACGGCCTACATCGAAGCGCGAAAAAATGAAACCGACAAGTCCTCACTCGCGAAGCTGGAGTGCTGTCGCCAGATGCAGACGACGGCCCGCCTTGCGCAGGTGCGTGCCAAACACCTGAACGTCCGCTACTACACCCGGGATGACATCCTGAAGTTCAAAGCGGAAATCCTGTTGGCTGCGGGCCGCGTCACGCGTCCGGATGAAGCCACCGGCTCGGACTCCTTCTTTTTGCGGGAGTCCGACAATACCCCTCGGTTTATTTTCAAGCCGCAGGACGGGGAGGCGGGAGAGTGGGGCTTCCCCAAGGGCGGCGGCGCCCCCCGCGAGATCCTGTTCAGTCACCTCAATGATAGCTTTTCCCGCACCTTGGGCATCGACTTCGGCATCTGCCCCACCGTCGCAATGCGCATGGACCACAGTGATTTTCTGACCGACCGCGTCACCGCCACATCGAACGTGGGGGCGGTGCAACAACTTGCTTCTTTGGGGACGGACGGTGGGGACCTGAATCTGGTTTTTGGTATTTCGGACTGGGATCAGACAAAGAAGGACCAGCTCTTGGAGTCCATTCCGCAGGAGGAGGTGGAGAAGACCACCCTGCTGGATCTGATCACGTTGAACCTGGATCGTAACCCGGGCAATCTGCTGTTTTCCTCTCAGGGGGGAGAGGTACATCTGGTTCCGATCGACGCGGGCAATGCTCTGCCCAGCCTTGAGGCCTATCGGGAGCGGGCGGATGCAATTTTTGCTGGGGTGCTGTCCAAATTACCGCAAAGCAAGCAGATGTTTTCTCCCAAGATGCAGGAGAAGATCCTTGCCATGAAACCCGGCGACGTGCGCGACCTGTTGGTGGGGGGCTTCAACGCCATGTTGCAGGACCATCCTCAGCTTGGGACCGGGACCTTGGAAGGAAAGCAGGTTCCTTCCATCGGCGACGACAGCTTTTTGATGGTGGAGCGGTCGGTATTGTTTTTGAAAGCGGCCTGTACCGAGCTGACCCAGTTCGCGCTGCTGGTCTGCTATGCAGGCCGGCCGGATGCGCCCCACGCCTTCCACAACGTGCTGATGGCTCAGCAGGACGAGCTGCAGCGGGTCGTACAAGAGGTGATTGCGGCTGCGAAGCTCGAAGCGGTGGAGATCGAATACTACACCCTGGGCGCTGATCCGATGCTGAATGAAATCACCGGAGACATCAGCGGAACGCCTGTCGAGCGTTTACAGCGTTTGAAGCATGTGATCGCCACGGCGCGCGAAACCTATGAGGAGGCGGGCGGTGACGACGAGGTGCGGCGTCTGGATCCTCGCCCGGGGGTGGACGTCAGCGGACCGTACCACCTTCGCCTGCGGCGTCTCCGGACGCTCCAGAACCGGTAGAGATCCACCGGCGCCGGTGTTGTAGCGCTACAACACCGGTGTGGTACCATCACGCTATGGTTCTGCTTCTCCTCGCCTGTGGCAGCTCTACCCGGGTCTACACCTCAGACCCGGTGGTGCCCCTGTCCGGGCAACGTGCCGGCGTGGAGCTGGACACCGGCCTGGACTACCCGGAACCCGAGGAGGTTGCCCCCGAAGAGGATCCCCCACCTCCGGCGCCCGCGCTGGTGATCAACGAGCTGGCCACCAACAATCGCTCGCTCTACCAGGACGAAGGTGGCAATTATTCCGACTACGTCGAGATCTACAACCCCACCACCGAGTCGGTGGCGTTGAGCCGCATCGCCCTGCGCGACGGATCGGGCGCGATGTGGCTGGGTGGTGCGGGAGAGCTGGCCCCCGGGGCATGGCATGTGGTGGTCGCTGACGACAGCCGCGCCGAAAACCACGCCCCCTTCGCCCTGGATCGCGACGACGACAGCCTGGTGTTGTTGGTCGATGGCCAGAATGTGGACCAGCTTCGGGTGGGTGGGCTGGACGCGGATCTGGTGTGGGCCCGCTACCCGGACGGGGGGGACTGGGCGGTCAGCATCTATCCCTCGGCAGGGACAAGCAATGGCGATGATCCGGGAGAAAGCCGCGATCCCTCGGATCGGCTGTTCCGGCTGGACCAGATCGGACGTATGGACATCGGCCTTTCGGCGGCGGCAATCGACGCGCTGCGCGCGAACCGGCTGACCTATGTGGAAGGCTCGGCAAGCTGGGAGGGCCTGTCTTTTCCGTCGGTGGGCATCCGGCTGAAGGCCTATGTGGGCTCGGCGCGGACCATCGATCAGAAAGCCGGCTTTAAGGTCGATCTGAACCGCTATGACAGCGAGGGTGAGCTATTAGGGGTGGAGACGCTCACCCTCAACAATATGGTGCAGGACCCCTCCTATATCCACGAGGCCATGGCCTACATGGTCTTTGAGGCCATGGGCGTACCGGTTCCGCGGGTGGGCTACACCCGGCTGTACCTGAATGGCTCCGACATGGGGCTGTATCTGCTGGTAGAGACGGTGGACGAGAACATGATCGGGCGCTGGTTCAGCAACAACGACGGCAACCTGTACGAGGGGGCCTATGGGGTGGACCTCAGCCCCGGCTATGAGTTCAGCTTTGACTGCGATGAATGTGAGGATCCCGACGATCGGAGTGATTTGACCGCCGTGATCGACATCCTTCAGCAGAGCCCCACCGATGCGGCCGTGGCTGAGCTGGAGAAAAAGGTGGATCTCGATGAGGTACTGGCGATTCGCGCCACCGAGTCGGTGATCCTGCATTGGGACGGCTACACCACCGCCAACAACTACCGGCTCTACCACGACCCAGTGACCGACCGCTTCACCATGATCCCGTGGGGCGTGGATCAGACTTTTGTCAACGCCTACTACGGACCCTACAGCGGCTACGGTCAGCTATGGCTGTGGTGTCTGCAAAATGCCGCCTGCGCGGAGCGCTATGACCAGAAATTGTTGGAGGCGGCCGACGCCATGGACGCCCTGAACCTGCAGGCCGAGGCGGCCCGGTTGATTGCGCTGATCGGAAACGACATCTCCACCGATCCCCGCCGGGAATTCGGTCTTTCCACCTGGCAGTACTACTACGACCTGACCATCAACACGCTCAACAGCTACCCGGCCAGCATTCGCAGTCAGGTGGCGGCGCACTAGCTCCGCGTACCACAGAGTGCGCTCAGATTTCCGCAATCGCCCGCTGATAGAGTGCCTCAAAGCGGCGCGGAAAGCGGAGCGGGTGCGTATAGACAAAGAGCTCGCGGGTCAGGTTGAAGGGGAAAAGTTCAGGAGCAGCGTTCCAGGTCCGGCTTCGTCCGAAGGCGAGGATGTTCTGGGAGTGGCGCACCAGAAAATTGTCCAGGAGGTCGGTGGCCCAACACTCATAGACCGCCAGGTAGCGCTCGGTGGGGGTTGAACAATCCACTGGCACAAAGTCGCATTCTTGGGAGCGATAGGCAAAGACATAGGCACCACCCTGGTCGTTTGCGCGCAGCACCAACGCAAAAGTGGGCTCCCGATCCCCCAGTGCCGCCTCCTGCAGCCCGTGCAGGCAGCGGAAGCTGTGGCCGGCATAGAGGGCCGCCGCAAAACGGTCCAGCTCCTCTCGCAGCAGCTCCAATTCTCCTTCGGCAAGGCTGCTCCTCCCGCAGGCGGGGCGGTAGTCCTCCAGCCAGGAACAATCGCCCACAAAGTGCCGCGAAGTGGCCGAAGCGGGGCTCAGGCCGATGTCGGGGGATGCTGAATCCACAAGCTTTCCCTCGCAAAAAGTCCAGACACCACCGGGCTTTGCCCAGGAGACATGGGTGTGGGGCAGAAGCATGGCCACCGCGTGGGCAACCGCTTCCAGATCCACCGGGAAGGCCTGCTGGTTGAGCCAGGCCAACGTGCCCTCGAAGGCCCAGCCGCCCCCCGCCAACAGAAGACCGGCAGGCGCGGCCCCCCGCTGGTCGAACCAGTGATACTCCTCGGTCATGTCGCGGGCCAGCGCCGCGGCGGCCCCCGGGTCGGGGCTGCGCCAGGTGGTTTGGAAACAGTACTGGTGTTCGTTTCCGGTGATCGCCAGGAGCCCCGGGCGCCCCAGGCGGGCCAGGATCTGCGCGCGCATTTCGTCTGTCAGCTTCAGGTCTACATGGGAGAAAAAGCTGCCGTGGCCTGTTCGATCGCGGACTGTGTATGCCAGCAGATCCCACTCTTCGATGGCGGTGTCGCTGTGGTCCCCGGCGATGGGGAATAGCTCGATATCGCCGACGTGAATCGGTTGGCCCGGCCTGGCCCGATGAACCGAAAAGCCCAGTGCTTCGATGGCCCGCTGCATCGCGCCCGACGAGCGGGAGGGGATCCACACCGGCGTGCTGCGCGGCAGAAGCGAGAGCGTGTAGGGATCGAAGTGGCCCTCGTGCTCGTGGGTGAGAAAGAGGGCATCCAGTTTGGGGAATCGCTCCGGAGCGATGCTGCGCTCGGGCCACACCACCAGCTCGGGGGTGAAGGCAAAGCGGGAGCCAAGCAGCGGGTCCACAGCGAGGGTGGTGGTGGCGGTGCGGAACAGCCAACCATGGTGTCCGAGCGCGTGGATCTGGAACATCGGCTCTCCGGAGGAAAAATCCGGGCCGCTCAGGCGGCCCGGATTGGCACGTCAGCGGCGGCGGACGTCGCGCCAGTTGTCGGTGTGGGTGACCCCGCCGTCCCCGGCGCGGATACCGGTGCGCTGGCGGAAGTCCTTGGTGGGGGCTTCGAGTTTGGGGGTGACAATCACGGGCTGAGAAGTAGCGTTCATTGGGTACCTCGGAAGTTGTTTCAGGGATTGAGGGGCAGAATGCCCACTCACCCATGAAGTGACCGCCGCGGCAATTCGGTTCACGGAATTTTTGGACGAAGATGCGGCCCGGTGTTGCAGCGCTGCAACAGCGAGCGCCCCCGACCCGGGAAGCCGCTCTTCCCGATCGTGCAGGGCGCGTGCGGCCCGAGCGCCGCAGGCGCCACGGGGCGGTGTTGTAGCGCTACAACACCCGGGCGCGCGTGCAGCGCGAGCACCGCAGGCGCCATTCTGTCAGGCCCCCTGCCGATTCCGAGGCGAATCAGATAGATCGCCAAAGGAGTTCACGATGCTATCCAAGCCCCCCGAGCTGCTACCCGCCCCCGTTCCCGAGCCGGTGATCGACGCGGTCTTTGAGGAGATCCGGAAGCTGCACCGCGGGGCCACAGTTGAGCTGTGGCTACAGATTGGCGAGTTGATCCTACGCAATTTTTTCGACGGCGACCTGGACCAGTGGCGGGAGCGGGGGCCCAAGGACAGCTCCTTCCGCCGACTGGCCGAGAAATTTGAGGATGGCGAGATATCCGCCGCGCGGCTTTCGCGGATGGTGGGGGTCTACGCTTTGGGGCAGCGCTTCGGTGTTGTAGCGCTACAACAGCTCTCCACCACCCACCTCTCGGCGGTGTTGGGGCTATCCGAGGAGGAGCAGCTTCGGCTGATCGTGCAGGCCACCGAGCAGCAGCTCAGCACCCGGCAGCTCCAGGAGGAAGCCGCCGCGCTGCGCGAAAAGCAGGGCACAGGCGGCCGCCGGCCACTGCCCGCTTTTGTGAAGAGCATCCGGCAGATGGAGCGGATGCTGGAGGCGGAGGACAGCAGCTTTGCCGGTCTGGATCAGGTGGAGCGGCTGGACCAGGCGGAGGCGAAGCGAATGTACGAAGCCCTGACGGCGATGAAGGCACGCTGCGAAACCCTGCAACTGGCGCTACATCGGAAGGCGGCCGGGCTTGGGGTGTTGTAGCGCTACAACACCCTGCGGGCGCCTGCGGCGCTCGGGCCGCACGCGCCTGACGTGGTATTGAAAATACTCCCCTTATTTCCCATCCTTCTCCCGAAAAAATCCCACCACGGCCTTTGGTGGTCCGGCGCCCTTCGGGTCGGAGCCCATAGCAACGCGGCGGCCGCCCATCGGTCATTCGCCCGTTGCCCGCGCTCGCCCCCCGACGCTACCTTCTTTCATGTGGTGGATATTGGCTCTCAGCGCAGCGGCGGCTCCTCCGGTCCATCATGCGGTGATAGTGGAGTTTCTCGGCACAAGTGGCATGTTCGGCTCTCACGATGAGCTGGGGATCGGGAGCTTCCACGCCCGCGGGGGCCCATGTGATGGAGGCCCGGGGGTGACGATGGCGGTGCGTGCGGGGGTGGGGCCGGCTTGGGGGCCCTCTTCTTCGGGTCTGAAGATCGAGCCGGCCTTGGAGTTGATCCCGCTCCAGGTGGGGATGGCGTTATAGGGGCTACGCTTCGGTGCGCTTCCTTAAGGATGACCATGAGCCGTCTGGATCTTGTATTGTTCGGTTCAACCGGTTTTACCGGTTAACGCCTTGCGGCCTATGTGGCGAAGGCCGCACCGCCGGGGTTGAAGTGGGCGATCGCCGGTCGTGACCGGGCGCGGCTGGAGGCTTTGGCCACCTCCCTGGGAGGGGTGCCGGTGCTCGTCGCCGATGCGACCGACCGCGCCGCCTGCGATGCGCTTGCGGCCTCCACGCGGGTCATCGCGTCGACGGCGGGGCCCTTCGTCAAGTATGGCGACGCTCTGGTGGACGCCTGTGTTGCGCATGGCACCCACTGGTGCGATATCACAGGCGAGACGCCGTGGATCCGCGGCCTTATCGACCGGCACCACGAGGCGGCCGCTGCGTCGGGCGCACGTATCGTGCCGGCCTGCGGCTTTGACTCGGTGCCCTCCGATTTGGGCGCCTATGTTGCGGTGAAGTGGATTCGCGACGAATGGGGCCAGCCCACCGGGTCCGTATTGGGCGCCTTCTCGGTACACGGCGGGCTGAACGGAGGCACCTTTGCGACCATGCTGGAGCTGGGGAGCGCCAAAGAGATGGGCGATCCGGCGTTGTTGTCGCCAGAGGCCTGGCGCGCCCGGGAGCGCAAGGCAGCCCCCGCGGACTTTCCTTCGGTGCGCTGGGACGCCGACCTGGAGCGCTTCGTCGGGCCTTTCTTCATGGCCACGACCAACACCCGCGTGGTACGCCGCAGCCGCGCCCTTTGGACGGACGCAGGTTTGCCCTACGGCGAGGCCTTCACCTACCAGGAGGTGATGGAGAGCCGTGGGCGGGGCTTGCCCTACATGCTCGCCATTGGCCTACCGCTGGCCTACCTGGCGATCAGCACCGGGGTCGGGCGGGCCCTCGCGCAGCGCTTGGGGCCGAAGCCGGGGGAGGGGCCGTCGGCCGAGGTGCTCGCGAACGGCTTTTTCCGGGCGCGCCTGGTGGCGACCGCCGGGGATGGGCGCAAGGCGCTGGCCGTGGTGGAGGACAAGCTCGATGACTGCGTCCGGGTCGGCGACGCAGTCGGTGTCGTCGGGGATGTGTAGGCTGCAGGGCCGATCGCGGTCGTCGCCGGTACGCACAACGATGAGGTCCAGGCTCGGGATCACCCAGACCCTTTTGCCCCAGTGGCCCATGCCGCCGAACAGGTCCTTGGGAAGACCGGGGTAGGGCTCCGGGAGCCCACGCGCGGGGTCGCCGACGTTCAGGTACAGGTGTGCGCCGGGGTTCTGCTCTCTGAGGTCGCGGTGGATCGCTGTGGTGCGAAAGGCGGGCGCGAGCTCGGTCATGTAGCGGACCCACCCCTCCGGGAGCAGCCGTTGCCCGTCCCAGACGCCGTCCTGCAGGAGCAGCATCGCCCAGCGCGCAAGGTCGCGGGGGGACATGTAGAGGTAGCAGTACCCGACGAACACGCCTGCGCCGTCCCTTTCCCAGGTGGCACTTCGCACGCCGATCCGGTCGAGCATCGCGGTCCATGGGTACTGTGCGTAGGCCTCGCCCGACATGGTGTTCTTCAGGGCGAGCATCAGCAGGTTGGTGCTTCCGCCTTCGTATTGCCAGTACGTGCCGGGTGGGTGGGCGAGCGGTCGGGAGGCGGCGTAGGCCCCCATGTTGGAGCGACCGGCGGTGTACAGCATGGTGATTGCCGACGAGAACACCGGAGCGTGCTCATAGCCCTCCGTCCACTGGACTCCCGTGGAGGTGCGGAGCAGGTCGGTGATGCGGACCCGGGCATGGTGCCCCCGCCGCATCTCCGGCACATAGGTGGCGACAGGCGCGTTGAGGTCCAGGCGACCCTCCTGCACGGCCACGCCGACCAGCGCGGCAGCCACCCCCCGCGTGATGGACCAGAGGTAGCTTGGACGCTCCTTTGTGGCACCGCGCGCATAGCGCTCGAAGACGATTCGGCCGTGGCGGACGAGGATCAGCGCGTCGGTACGCATGCCCTTTCGGTCGATCTCGTCGCCCTGACGCGCGAAAGCCCACTGCTCCAGCTCCGCGAGTTTTTGGAGGTCGAAGCCATGATCTGCGGCTTGCCCCACGTCCCAATCCTGGCCCGGAAACCGCCCCGGCCGCTCTGGCGGCCCGGGTTCGCTGCCGCCGGCCTGGAGGGAGTCGACCGTCCATGGGACGCCGGGCACGAGCGCGACCGGGGCGAGGTTGTCAGGGCCGCTCGGGGAGTCGACGCCGCCGATTTGGGAGTCGACGACATGGGCACAGCCTGCTCGTTCGCTGATCCACCGCGCTTCGCGGGTGGTCCACAGTGCTGTCACCCGTACCGTCTTGGCCTGCTCGTCGACCACGCGTTGGTCGATCGGCACGATGTCCTGGGCCACAAAGGCGTCGCAGGCCTCCCGATCGCGCCCCTCGACCCACAGGCACGAGCACATCTCCTTCGCCTCGTAGGCGGGCGCCATCGTCCGGAGATTCAAGAGCGCCTCCGGGTTCCGCGCCACGAATGCCGCGGCGGGGAGACCGATCAGGGTGGCGATCAGGCCGGCGGCAAGCAGTGGGCGTGCGGGCTTCATCCGATCCACTCCGGGCTGCGGCGCACTATCGAATCCCGAAGGGGTGGGCCGAAAAGGTGCCGCCCGGATCGAAGCGGGCCTTGATGGCGCGCAGTCGGTCGTATTTGTCGCGGCTGTCGTAGTACATCGGCCAGACCGCCTCCAGGTTCGGGTTGCCGTAGCATCCCCAGAAGGAGCGGCGGTCGGGGCCATCCATCAGGCCTTTGGTGAGGGCGTCCTCGTCATTCTGTCGGGCCCATTCGAGCGACACTTCGCGGGCGTTGGGGTGCTGGGACAGGTCGTAGAAGCTCTCTATGATGCAACAAATGGTGGTGTCGCGCCAGGAGTGGGAGGTGGCGGTGTCGGCCTTTCGGGTGAATTCGGCATGCCGGCCGCCCATGTACTGCACTTGCAGGAAGCCCTTGCAGCCGTTGTCCTCGCGCACAAGCTGGTCAAAGCGCTCGGTGACCCATTGGGCCCAGCCCACCCGGGTGAGGTTCCGGGAGGGGGTCAGGTAGACCCGCTTGACGTAGGGCAGCTCGAATTCGCGGGCGTTGAAGTAGGTCCAGGTCCGCGTGAGCGAGGACATCGTCCGCGGCATTTTGTAGGAGACCCCAACTTCGGAGGGGCCCAAGCTGAGCTGGTTTTCGACGGCTTCCACCATGCTCTGCCAGCGCAGGGCGTCGGTGAAGCGCGCCCATGCCGATTCGGATGCTTCGGCACGGGAGCCATAGCCGGTAGCGGCCTTCACCCGACGAAAGAAGTCCGGATTGAAGGGCTGACCCCGGCCCTCCGTGTTGGCCCACTGCACGTAGACGGCGATGGTCTGCGGCAAGAACACGTGGTGGTTCTTGCCGTAGTGCTCGGGGTGACGCGCCCGCATTTCGGCGTCCAACCCACGGCTTCCCAGGTTGAGCTGCGAGGCGCCAAGCACGACGATGTCGAAGTCCCAGTCCCGGGCCAGCTCGTCCGAATCGGCCAGCTCCGCGAAGATGTCGAGCAGCGCCCGGACCCGCGCCGGGGAGTAGGGCACGAGGTAGCGCAGGCCACGGGCGTCGGGATGATCCGCGTCGTGGCCGGGACGGAAGGTGACATGGGTGAGCACGCCAAAGCTGCCAGGGCTCCCGCCCATCACGGCGTAGAAGAGGTCGCGGTCATCGGGGTCGGCGCTGTCCCGTGCGACGACCCGATGCCGACCGTCGGCGGTGATGATCTCGAAAGACAGGACCCGATCGCACAGCAGCCCGAAGGCGCGGGCCAACAGTCCCCATCCGCCGGTCTGGATGTGGCCGCCCAGCCGCACGTTGCTGCAGTGGCCGTGGGGGACGAACAGCCCGAGCTTGCCCAGCCGCGCGTCGAGGTCGCCGATGGTGTGGCTCACCCCAGCGCGCACCTGGTTTTTTTGTGGGTCCCATTCGAAGTCGAGGAAGCTGTTCCGTAGATCGAGCTGGATGTTGTCGCCCCAGGTGGAGGAGGCCCCGATGTATTGGTGCCCGCCGGTACGCACCGCGACCGCAACGCCCCGCTGCTGCGCGTGGGCGACCGCCTGCTGCACGTCCGCGATGCTGGTGGGGCACAGGATCGCCCCCGGCTCCATCCGACCCTCCGAGGCATAGCTCGACGTTGCATATTGATACTGGTGGAGCGGGTAGTCGGCGTCGCCTCGGCGCACGATCCGGCCCTGAAACTGCGGGGGAGTGTCGAACATGGGGTCCTCAGGAGGGAGCGTGGCAGGGTTCAGAGGGTCGGGGCCGCGTCGTCATGCTCGTACATTCTCCAGCCACGGTCCTTGGCGAAGCGGCGCAGGCGCGGCTCGGGCCCCACTGCCACGGGGAGGCCGACCGCCTCCAGCAGGGGAAGGTCGTGGTGGCTGTCCGAATAGAAGGTGGTCTGGTCCATGGTGAAGCCGAGCTGCGTCGCGAGCGCGGCGACGGCCGCACGTTTGGCCTCGCCTTCCAGGAGTCCGTCGACACAGCGGCCGTTGTAGCAGCCGTCCTGCGTCTCCAGGCGGGTGCCAAGCACGTGGTGGATCCCAAGGTGGCGGGCGACGTTCGCCGGGAGGATTTCGGCTGTCGCGGTGGCGATCACGGTGATGTCACCGGCGGCCTGATGCGCACGGAGGGCAGCCAGGGCGCCGGGCGACAGCGCCGCCAGGAAGGTGGGGGTCAGGGCATCCAGCAGGCCCATGGTGTGCTCGATGGGCCGACCCCGGTAGACCTGCAGCCCGACCTGGTTCGCCACTGCGCGTTGGATGAGGCCAAGCTTGTAGGCGAGGAAGGCGCTCACCACGCGGATCGCGACGGGGAGGGTGATCAGCCCGGACCGGAGCGCCGGCAGGGCGACCACCCGGACTGAGTCGTGGCGCAAGAGGGTGCCATCGAAGTCGAAGACGGCGAGGCGGGGGGTGCGCACTTCCGGGGCGACCGCTTCGCGTGGGTGGATGTAGGCGGACATGCAGGCTCCATGAGGTCGGTTCATCTCTTCAACGCCGTCCAGGCACGAAGCCCGTCTCGGGATCGCCACCTTTTCTTCACAGACCTGCGGCGCGGACAGCGGTCCCGGTGCACGCGGTGACTCCCGGCGCGGTTGGCTGCTCCCCCGGTGCCATGTAGTATTCGGTGCATGGCGGCCGACCCCAAGCTCGACGAGCTGTACGCCCTGGTATACGACCACCTCCGCGACCTGGCAGATCGGTGGGTTCGAGGCCGTAGCGACGCGGGCGGGCACGCGCCGACCAGCATCGTTCACGAGGCGTGGGAGAAGCTGCATCGGGCCGACGCGCGGTGGAACGACCGGGTGCACTTTCAGGCGCTGGCCGCCCGTGCGGTTCGTCAGGTGCTCGCGGACCGTGCGCGCAGTGATAAGCGCCTGAAACGAGGCGGCGATCTGGAACGGATCAGCTTGTCGAATATCGGAGATGCGTCGCGCGTAGTCGATGTGCTTGTTCTTGAAGAGGCGCTGGTGACGCTTGGGCAACTGGATCCGCGTGGCCTGCGTATCGCCGAACTTCGGGTGTACGGTGGCCTTTCCAACGAGGAGATCGCCACGACACTCGAGGTGTCGTTGACGACAGTGGAGCGCGACTGGCGCCGCTCCCGCGCATGGCTGGCCTCCGCGCTCGACGGTCGATGAACCGCGACGATGCCGCCCTGGTGTTCGCGGCCTTCGATGAGCTCTGCGACCTTGCTCCGGCGGAGCGAAGGCGACGACTGGCCGCCATCGCCGATCCGGAGCTCCGCGGGCGCGTGGCGCACATGCTCGCGGCCGACGATGCCCACAAGACCTCGCTGCCCGAGCTGGCGGAGCTGGCCGCCGCGACGGTCGAAGCCTCTCCTCCCCCGTCGCATATCGGGCGCTACCGTGTGCTCCGTCGCCTGGGGGAGGGAGGGATGGGTATCGTCTGGGAGGCGAGCCAGGAGGAGCCCCGCCGTCGGGTGGCGACTGCGCGACGGCGAGGACCGCCTGCGCCAAGAGGCACAGGCGCTGGCCGAGCTGCTCCACCCGGGCATCCCTCAGATCTACGAGGTGGGCGTGGATCAGGGCGTCCCATTCCTTGCGATGGAGCTGGTGGAAGGCACCTCCTTCGACCGCCACGCGGCGCACCTGTCGACCCGTGAGCGGGTGGCGCTGCTGCGGCGCACGGCCGCTCCGGTGGCCCATGCGCACGCCCGCGGTGTGGTGCATCGGGACTTGAAGCCGAGGAATATCCTGGTCACGCCAGAGGGCGACCCGAAGATCCTCGACTTCGGAATCGCCGCGCTGGCCGGGTCGGTGCTCGATCGTGCGGGAACGCCGCCCTACGCCAGTCCGGAGCAGGTGCGCGGCGAAGCGGTGGACCAGCGGGCCGATGTCTACGCGCTCGGCGTGATGCTTGCGGAGCTGGTGGATGCGCCCGAGCCGGACCTCGCCGCCGTGCTCGCGAAGGCAACCGCGGCCGACCGCGCCGCGCGGTACGATGATGTCGCCGCCTTCGACGACGATCTTCGCCGCTGGCTGGAGCGGTGGCCGGTGCGGGCTCGCCCCGCCCCGCCCGTGCACGCCGCGCGGCTTTGGGTCCAACGCCACCAGCGCTCGCTGGCGCTGGTCGCCATGCTGGCGGTCGCGGTCGGCGTGATCGCCCTGGCACAGTGGGCCTTCGAGGCGCGCTTGCAGGCTGCGGACGCCCGGGCGGCGATGGAGCGCCTGGAGGCGCTGGAGGGCAGGCTCGCGTCGCTGCGCAGCGAAGGTCGCGCGGACGCGGCCGACCTGTTGCTGCAGGCCTTCGCGGACGCGGCGGACAACCGGGGCACAGACGCACTGGCGCTGGCGTGGATCCATGAGGCACGGCGGCGCGCCGAGGTCGGAGATCCGAAGGCGATCGAAGCCTGGGGGCATGGCTACGCAGCGGCTCCCACGACGGACCGCGCGCTGGAGGCGCTCCGCGGGGCGGCGGAGGCGCTCCATGCGGCCTTGGCGTGGGAGGCGCTCGACGCCACGTTGACCCGGCTTCGCGAAGGGGGCGACACCCCCGATCCCGATCTCGCCTTCCGGGCCGCGCTGGGCCGACGCGCCCTCCCGCGCGCCCTGGCCGCCATGCCAGATCACCCCCTGGCCCCCGTGATCCGCCAGCTTCAACATGCGCGTCCCGAGGGGGTCCGCGGTATCCTGGAGCCCGCCGAGATCGACGGGGTGCCCCCGGTCGAGATCCTCCGCGTCGACGGCCAACGGATCGTTCTCCATCGATCGACCCCCGGCTTCCCCGAGGTCGGCGCGTGGACCCTTCCGTACACCGTCGAAAGTACGCGGGCGGCGGGGCCCGGGGTGGTGGTGGTCGAGGGGAAGGACGCCGAGGGGAGCCGGCTGATCGTCGGGTATCAGGAGGCCACTCTGGCCGGCCCCGGCCCCGCGCTGGGACCCCATGCCTTGTCGTCGATGGGTGCGGCCGCACTCGCGGATCTCGACGGGGATGGTCGGGACGAACTCTACGTGGGGACAGGCCCCTACACGCGCCGTGTGGTGCGGCTATCGCCCACCTTCGGCGTGGTGCACCCCGCGACCGACGCGACGCTGTCAGACGTGACCGGCCTTGTGGCGTGGGATCTGGACGGCGACCACGACGACGAGCTCCTCGTGAGCCTGGGTCCGTGGCGGGCCTGGGACGTGCGGGTGTTCGACGGGTGCGCGGGCTGCCCGGTGCGGATGGTGGGGCGGTTGCAGGTGGGGGGGGGCGTCGACCTTGTCCCCATTCGGGTCGGCCAGGAGACGTGGTTCGCGGCGTCGATCTCGGACAGCCTCCAGAGTAGAACCTTCTTTCCGGATGGGCCGCCCGAGGCGGGGGTCGCGCTGCTCTCCTGGCGGGATGGTGCGCTCCGCGAGGAGATGCGCCTGACCGTGGGCGGGCCCCGACGCGATGACCTCACACGGGTGTACGTCGCCGATCTGGACGGCGATGGCAGGGAGGACCTTGCGGTGGGGCTCCAGACCCAGATTGGCACGTTGGTCGTTCGGCAGGTCGACGACGCCCGGTTCGTCTCGGGCACGATTGGGGGGATGGTGGTCCTCGGGACCTTCCAAGCGGACGAGGATCCCGCAGGCGAGCTACTCGTTGAGCTCGACGAGGGTCTGTCCGTCGCGGTGCTCGGGGTGGGCCAGGAGACACTTCTGCCACGGCCTTCGGCATCTTCAACCCGGGCGCCGCCTGCCGACCCGGACGAAGCCTGGGGGCGCGCGATGGACCTCCAGGACATGGGCCTGCTCGGTCCGGCGGCCGACGCGCTCGAGCTGGCCGCCTCCCGGGGGGACGACGAGGCGCGCCGGGCCGCGGCCGAGCTGCGGCTGCAGCTCTCCGACGATGTCGCGGCGCTGCAGCTCTTGACCCCGTTGACCCGCCGGCCCGCACCGCGGCTGGACGACCTGCGCCTGGCCCTCAACGCCTCCCGCCACACCCACGATGCCGCGGAGTCCTTGTTCCTGGCGGGTGTTCTGGCTGGGCACCCCGACCTTCCCGAGCAGGAGCAGGCGGAGGCCGAAGCCTTTGTTGCCGCCCTTCACGCCGTGGGGCGCAAGGAGGACGAGCCCCTGCCCCTCTCTTCCAGCTTCGTCGCGGCCACCGACGTGGTGGATCCCCTTGCGGTCCGGTGGTGGGCCGCACGCCATTCGGTCGCACTTCAGGTCTCGGGTCCACCGTCCTCGACCGCAGCGTGGCGGATCGCCCTGGAGCCGACGCAGGGCCCCCTGGTGGTGGACTTGACCCTTCGTTTTACGGAAGTCGAGCTCGGCTCGGGCCTCTCCGTGATGCTGGAGGGGGCGGACCGGCATGGATGGCGGCTCGACGTGCGCGGCGGCGACGGTGCCGGCGGGTGGCGGGTGTTCTGCGACGATCTGCCACGGCCGACCTTCCTCGCCGGGGGGCGGGTGGACAGTACGGGGCAGGGCGACGAGACGATCGGGCTCAGGATGGAGATCGTGCCCGGGCTTGGGCAGGTCGCCTACACCCTGGTGACATCCACCGGGAAGTTTCGTCATGTGGTCGACGACCCTGATCCCTCGCTGCCGGAAGCGATCATCTTCGCGCCGGGCGGCGACCCGGCCTACTACAGTGCGGTGTTGGGGGTGGAGATTCTGGAGATACGCCTCGGGGGGGCTCGGCTTCGGCCCATGGCGTCCGACATTGCCGACCTGTCGATCGGCCGCGCGGGTCTGCACGTGGACGGCCCGCCGGGGCTGGTCCGGGCCGTTGCACGCATCGAGGCGGGCCACCCCAGTGCCGCCGCGGACTTGATGGCCTTGGCCCCAGAGCTTCGCGGACGGCTTCTGCGACATCTCCCGGCTGCGGCAGCCCTCATCCCCCCGCCCTCTTTTGCTGCCGAGGTGGGCAGGGCGTGGTACTCCGTGCTGGTACACCACCCGCGACACCCGGCAGGATGTTTGGCGGTCGCGGCGATGGATCCGTCCGGCGGCGGGCCGGACGAGGTCGCCGAGATCCGGCTCATGCGCGCGCGCTGCGCATGGGACGCAGGCGACCTGGATGGCGCGCGTACGGAGCTGCTGGCGGCCAGAGGGGTCGAGGTGTCCCCGCGGCTACGCTCAGAGGTCGCGCTGGCACTGGCGCGTCAGTCTGTGGCTTGGGGCGATGTGGCAGAAGCTCAGTCCTTTCTTGCCGAGGCCCTTGCAGCCTCCGAGACGCCGGAAGTGCTCGGCTCCCGGGTCGCAGTCGACCGCGATCTGGGACCACTTCTGCCGTTGGCAAGCCCACCGAAACCCCGGTGAATCCACCGTGGCCCGGGTCCGACCTCAGCCCTCCGCAGTGCGGCTCTGGCCGGTCACACCAATGCGCCCGCGGAGCTGATCCAGGATGCGCCGGTTGAAGATGTCGTCTGCCAATGCTGCCGGTACCAGCCCCACGATCTCTCGGTGGAAGGCGGGGAGGGCGTACCAGGGCACCTTCGGATGCAGGTGGTGCTCGAAGTGGTAGATCGTCGCGTTGTAGATACCGAGCAGGCCCGCGAAGGGCACCAGCGACGTGCGGGATCGAAGCAGCAGCTCAGGGTCGGCCCCCATCAGGCCCCCGTGCTCCAGCGCGCCCTTCCCGTGGTTCAGGGCGCTCGCCCATTGGTGCCCCCACAGAATCACCCACAGGCAGGATCCACCCCAGGCCCCGGTCGCAAGCAGGCCCACGACCGCCCAGAAGGCGACAAAAGCCACCATGACCCACGGCGAAGATCGGGTACGGCCTGCGGGGAGCTTGGTGGTGAAGCGGTGAAGGTAGACGTAGAACGGGACGAACACCAAGCCGAGCACCACACGCACCAAGGGCCAGCCGGTCGCGACGTTGAAGCGCTGGGGATCCTGTGCTTCGAGTGGGTCGGTATGGTGGACCCGGTGCCCTTCTTCCCAGTGCTTGAGGTAGTGCAGTCCGAAGGGGACTGAGCAGCACCAGCCGAAGAAGCGGTTCCACCAGCGTTCGTTCCCCTTGTCAGACGACAGAATGAAGAGGTCGTGGGATGCCTCGTGAACGACGAAGGCGATCAGGGTGTAGCAGCCGAGGCCGAAGAGCGGACCCGCCAGAATCAAGTGCAACCACCCCGGGAGGACGGCGCCGAGCGCAAGAAGCCCGACCAGCGCAAGGACGTTCAACGAGAGCACCGTCAGGTTGATCGCGTTGTGTGCGGGCGCATGGATGGCGCGGGCACGGTAGCGGGCGCCGGTTTTCATGGCCTGGATCAGCCACGCGGGGCGCGCGGCGGAGCTGGGGTGTGGGTCTGTCATGGGGGCCTCGTTCTTTTTCGTGGCGGTGTCGGGATGCTCTACTCCACCGAGGACCGCGAAGTTGTTCCCTGGCTGAACCTGGGGCTGGGCTACTCCTTCCCCACAGATTGAACCACCTGGACGCGGAGGAACCTTCGGTACTCTCTTTTTTCGGCAGGGCGGGCCACGAAGTGCGCGACGAGCTGCACCACTTGTCAGGCGTAGGCCTTGAACCAGCATCAGGGGTAGATTTCCGAAAGCGAACCAGCAGCCCAATCGTATGCGCCGGTGGTGATTGCATTGTAGCCGCCCGACACGCTGCTATAATCGCCCTGGGCCAGACTGTAATAGCCCCCAGACACGCTGCTGTGTTCACCTTCGGCGTTGGCAAGACGTCCCCCGGACACACTGCTGTAAGCCCCCTGGGCCAGGTTCAAAGAGCCCCCCGTCACACTGCTCCCGTCGCCGGCAGCGCTGTTCCCAGCGCCCCCGGACACGGTGCTGCTGACCCCGGTGGCCGTGTTGCCGCCCCCACCCGAAACGAGGCTCCATTGGCCACTGGCTGTGTTGCTGTATCCCCCCAAAACGCCGCTTTGAATACCGAAGGCTATATTGCTATTGCCCGAGAGTACGGCACTATATGTTCCCGACACAATATTGTTGTACCCAAAGAGCACGCCGCCGTAGCTGGTGAAGGTGTGTTCATCACCCACAATCAGATTGTGAGAGCCCGTTTGGTTTTCGGGGCCATCGTTGGTATCCGCAATTTCTTCGTTGTACCCGATGAAAAGGTTGCCAAGGCCAAGGAGCGCTCCATCATCGTCGGTGCTGCCCGAGCCGGATTGGACGAAGACGTTGGCGCCCGAGATGATCACCTTGTGACTGAGGGTGTCGACAGAAACGTAGTTTGCCAAGCCCTCGATGTCATCGCGGCCGTAGTCCTGGCTTTCCACCCACGACTCGGTCGCATAGCCGCTGAGGGCATCCGTCGTCAGGTAGTCCGCCTCAATGCTCGCGATATCCGCGCTGTATTCAAGGAGTTCTGCCTGTAGCGCGGCATTCTCTGCCGCGAGCGATGCGATCGCCGCCGCCTGATCTTCAAGGGTGGCCGCCTGTTCTTTGTTCTCCGCCTCAAGCGCCGCCAGCCGGGCGCTCAGGTTTTCGACGTCCGAGCTCGAGTTGCTCTTGCCGCCGCAGGCGACGAGGGTGGCGGGGAATAGCAGAACGATGGCGAGCTGTGGCAAGAATACTCCGGGAGAAAGAGGGCTTTTTCAGTAACCGTAAGCCTCAAAAAATGCAAACAGTAGCCCGTCGGAATTCTTCCGGCATCGGTAGCCGGACTTCGGAAATTGCATCCTGTCCTGCAACTCGGTCCCATCCATCCCGGGTGACGAAAAAATCTGTCGATAAACAGCTTTCTACCAAGAATACCCCAGATCCAGCTCGCGTCGGGGGGGGGCTCCACCAGGTCCTCGTAGCGCACCTCCAGGCAGCGACCGGGGATGTTGGCCGCCTGCGGACGGACCGTTTGGACGGTCACTCGCCAATAGCAGTCCGCCAAGGTTGTATTCTGGGTGTAGGGCAAGGATTTGCCATCCAGGCCGGCCCAGCGCCGGCCCAGCAGTGACTCCACCACGGCCCGGCCATCGCGGAGAGTGTGGATGAAGCGGGCGTGGGGGAAAAGCTGCCCAGCCCTATGGTTCAGATTGAGAGGTTTTTTTCGGCGATAGGCCTGGTGGGATGGAGCCCGCGGTGGCATGGTTCTTGCTTGGTCCGGGGTAGGCCTTCTTTCACGGGTGCCCCCCATGCTCCTTGCCCTCCTTTCTCCCAGCTTTGCCCTCTCCTTTTCCACCACAGTCTATGATCAGGTGGCCGCTGCCGGCGATGTGGACGGCGACGGCCTCGACGATGTGGTCGCCATCGACTGCACCACCGGGCAGCTCGCTCTCTATGCGGGATCTTCCGCAGGTCTGGACGATAGCCCTACCTTTTCTTTGGCCACCGGCGGCTGTACGGTGGCCGGGGTGGGCGACCTGGATGGTGACTCTTTTGCAGAGGTGATCGTCGGAAATGCCAGCGCCAATGCGGGGGATGGCGAGCTGATCCTCTACCGCGGCGGCAGCACCGCCTGGACCGAGTGGCGCCGCTGGTCCGGGCAGTCGGGCGAAGGTTTGGGGGCCGCAGTGGCGGGCATCGGCGACGTGGATGGGGACGGAATTGCGGACTTTGCCGCGGTTTCTCACGTCGCTCCCTCGGCGGTGGATGGTCTGGATCGCCTCTCGGTGTGGTATGGGGCGACGCTGGGCGATTCGCCAGATTGGACCTGGGAACAGTCGGTTCCCGCTGCCTCCTACACCGACTCGGAGCCCCTCTGGGTGGGCTCGGGGGACGTGGATGGAGACGGCCAGTCCGACCTGCTCTGGATGTCTGCGGCCAGCAACGGCTGGTGGGATATCAATTTCTATGACGCTTCGGCTGCGACGGGTGGCCTGTCACTGCCCGTCTGGCAGATCGCCGATGCAGGGCCGGGAAAGCCGATGATGCTCTCCACAGGGACGCAGGCGGGCACACTGTCTGTCACGATGCTGGACGATCAGCAACAGGTGTACCAGGCGGATTGGCCCACCGGAACCCTGAGGCCCACCACCTCCTGTGTGGGTGCACTGGTCTGGCTGGACGAGGATGGCGACGGGGACGACAGCCTCACCACCACCGATTCCCCCAATTGTGACCCCTCAGAGCCCTCGCTGCTCGACACAAACTGGTGGCCCTACTCAGATCTGGACCTTTCCCCGGGGGGATCACTGCTTTCCGCGGGGGATGTCAACGGGGATGGAGGCGAGGATTTGCTGGTCCTGGATGGTCTGTTTTTGGTGCTGGTGCCACGGGTGGATGCCGACAACGACGACTATGAAGCGGGGTCCATCTACGGATTTGACTGCGATGATGGAAATGCGGCGATCTACCCCGGTGCAACCGAAGCGCTCGGCGATGGGGTGGACAGCGACTGCGATGGGGTGGATGGGGTCGAGGTGACCGCTGCGGCCCAGAGTCCGACCTTTGCCACTGCACAAGAGGCGCGGGCTCTTTTGGCTGTTCCCAGCTCTCTTTCGGCTTCAGCGGGGCTGCTTTCGGCGATGGAGCAGGCCGCCACGGCGCAAAAGCTAAGCGTATATGGCAACAATAATACTGGTGATGCTACCTATTATTTGACGGATAATCGCAGACTCACGCTCTATGGTGCGAAGATGGCCCAGCAGGGCGTGGATGGCCAGGGTCTCCTTCGCGATCAGGAGCAGGGGATTTTGAATGCGAGCAATCCGGACACCGATACCTTGGAGGTCGACACGAGCCTTCACCTGCTTTTGGAGGGGGGATCAGACCCACAAAGTGGGGTGATCAACAGGAAAAGTAGCGATGAGAGCGAGACCTACGCCAGCAGCTTCAACGGTACCCAGGTCGCGGCGTCCAGCTCGGACATCACCAACCAGGAATGGGGGCACTTGCTTCGGGCATCGGGAGAGCGGGAGCTGTTTTCGCACACGACCCGCCAGTGGGACGAGAGCTACATGGACTACTACTGGCTCACGACGTCTCAACACTTTTCCTACGATGACTATGAGGGCCAGAACAGCAGCTATGCCGTGGACTATCTGGCCACCAAAAGCGACCTGGACCGCAACGATGGAGACCGGATTTCTACCAAGAACGAGCAGGCTTCGATCGTCTATTCTTCGAGTTCCAACACCACAGAAGTCTCATACACCCTGTCCTACGAGTACCTTTTTTACTGGGATGTCCTGATCAGCCAGTTTGTTACCACCGAACAGTTCGACTACACGGCACAGGCCACCGACGGTACACACCTGCTGAGCATCGAAAACAACGCGGCGCTTCAGCTCTGTGGGGTGGATTTCTGGACCCTGATGGGGGTAAGCAGCAGCGAGCCGGTGCAGGATGTGGGCTGGGCTACTCTGGATGGAAGTAGCTTTCGGAGACGCAGCCGCCGGGCTATGTGGCGGACTACGGGGACTGTAACGATGCCGATGCAGCCATTTCTCCGGGAGAAGCCGAATTTTGTGACGGAAGAGACGAGGACTGTAGCGGGGTGGTGGACGACAACCCCACCGATGGCGTGACCTGGTATCGCGACTATGATGTCGATGGCGCCGGTAGCCCGGAGAACCCCGTCGTCGCCTGCACGGAGCCGGAGGGCTATGTCGCGACGGGGGGTGACTGCAACGACTACAGCTCCGCACAGAGACCCTTTCTGGACGAAGTCTGCGACAACCTGGACAACAACTGCGATGGCCGTCGCGACGAGAATGCCCTTGATGCGTCCACCTGGTACCAGGATCTGGACGACGATGACTTTGGGGCCCTGCACCTTCCGATCCGATCCTGCGATAGACCGCCTTCTGGCTCGGCGATCAGCGGCGACTGTAACGACTGGGATCCTGCGATAGCCCCCGACTATCCTGAGGTATGTGGGGATCTTCTGGATAACAACTGCATGGACGGCATCGACGAAGGCTGCCCACCGGAGGAAGAAGTCGAGGAGGAGGAAGAGGAGGAGAGTCCCAAAGCGCGGAGCCCCGAGCCCGACTGCGGCTGCTCGACCTCCACCCCCGCCGGGATGTATGCCTTCCCGTTGCTCCTTCTTTGGCGGCGTCGGAAGGCCTGAAAAAGGCGCTTGCGGCGCTCGGGCCGCACGCGCCTTGCGGGGTGTGGAGAATACTCCTCCTCCCCCCCCCTCCCTCCCCCGTCGGGTGTTGTAGCGCTACAACACCTGCGGGCTTTTTCGATGTCCCTCAGCCCGCCTGGACCGCCGCGAGGTGCTCCGCAAGCTGATCCATGCCGATGCCGGCTCCCTCGGCAAAGCCCATGCCCACATGATCCTTGTACATCGCCGCTGATCCGAAGATGGTGATCATGCTCAGCTCGGTTTGGGGCCCGCGATCTTCAAAAGTGAACAGGGTCAACATCCGCTCTGCACCCTCCAGGTGGAAGCCATTGTCGTAGACGATACGACGATCCGGATCGATCTCCCGATAGTTGCCACCAAAAAAGGGGCCCTGTACGCCGTCCGGTCCGGTCATTGCAAAGCGAAATGAGCCACCCACCCGAAAATCCACCTCGCAGGTGGTGAGCGGGTAGGGCTTGGGGCCAAACCACCGGATCAGGTGCTCTGGTTGGCTGTGCGCGGCAAAAAGCAGGGCCGCCGAGCACTTGTAGCGGCGCCGCATCGTGATCATGTTGAAGTCGGGGAACAGGGCGGTTTCGGTCATTTCTGGGCTTCCTGGAGGGTGGCGATGTACTGATCGAGCTGATCGAGGTTGGTCTCCCAAAAGGCGCGGTAGTTCTCGAGCCATTGGGAAACCTGGACCAACGGCGCAGCTTCTAATCGAGCTGGACGAAGCTGTGCTTTGGCGCTGCGGGTGATCAGCCCCGCACGCTCCAGCACCTTCAGGTGCTTGGAGATGGTGGGCTGAGCCAGTTCAAAGGGGGCTGCCAGCTCGCTGACGGAGGCCGGGCCCCGCGCCAGTCGGGCCAACATGGCCCTGCGCGTGGGGTCCGCCAGGGCGGCAAAGGTGAGGTTGAGGTCTTCTTCGCTGGACATTTTTTATATATAGCTGATTGGCTATATAGCTGTCCAGCAAAATACCCCTGGTTCAGATCGCCTTGGGACTGCTGAAGCCTCAGGGCATTCCTTTGGGCGTTTCCTCGGGTACATAGGGCTGAAGTGCAGCGACTTCGGCACGCATCACCTCCCAGGCCCGCTGCACGTCGGCGCGCTGCAGGTCGTAGATGTCGGTGCGCTCTTCGGGATCGGTCGCCCGATCATAGAAGCCGGCCCTTCCCCACCAGTGGTAGATCAGCTTGCCCGTCCCAATGTTCACCGACTGGATCGGGGGGAGTCCGGTGGGCCACAGCACCCCGGTTCGGGGCCGGTCGTCCGTAGCCTGGCCGGCCACCACACCGGGGAGCTCCGCGGGTACTGGCAGGCCCAGCAGGGAAAGGATGGTCGGCACCAGGTCTATGCTTGTGGTGGCTCCGGTCCAGGCCGTCGCGGGGACGTTGGGGCCGGAAAACAGGGCAATCCCTGCATTTTCTTCCACATTCAGGTTGTTGTTGTGGGCAAAGCCGCCATGCTCGTTGAACTGTTCGCCGTGGTCACTCCAGACCACCACCAGGGTGTTGGTCAGCAGCCCTTTTTCCTCCAGCGCCGTGAAAAAGCGCCGGATCTCCTGGTCCATGTACCGTACTTCGCCCTCGTAGCGGATCTTGATCTGTACGATCGCCTCGGCGAGCTCTTCGGCGGATAGGCTTCGCCGCGCGCGCTGGAAATCCGTAAATCCTTTTTCGGTGCCAAGATCCCAGGGAAGAGCCTCGCGACCTTCCAGTTCGCCAAGGTAGCTTGCGGGCGGGGCGTAGGGCGAGTGGGGGTCTCTCAGGTGGACGTGGGCAAACCAGGGGCGCTCCAGGTCGATGACGCCGTCTTCCATCAGGCTCAAGGTCGCATCCAACTGGGGGCCGGCCTGCGCGTCCTGGCTCCCGACGGTGCGGTCGTAGCCTATCGACAGGTTGGTCTGTGGTCCGATCCACACGTTGGTGGTGGTCAGCAGGCTCTGAAAGCCGGCGGCGGACAGGCGAACGGCAAGGGTCTCTGCGTCCGCCGGCAGGGGCACAGTGCCTTCCGCTCCCTCCCCAACGTCCACGCGGGGCATTGCGCCAAAGTAGTACGGTGGGCGGCCGCTCATCGCGCAGATGGACCCCGGAAATGTCCATGCGCTGCAGGTGTCATGTCGGTCCAAGGCAAGTCCCCGGCCGGCAAGCTCGTCGAGGAAGGGCGTGTCGTCCCCACCCCCGTAGCGACCGATGACGTCACGTCTGAGGGTGTCGATGGAGATCATCAGGAGGTTTTTGGCGATCGGCACCGTCGCCGGCGACTCGTTCAGGTCGGAGGTGCAGGCCAGCGAGATCAACAACCACATGCAGGTCGGGTAACCCATGTCATGGGCGGTCGACAGGGTGGCCTGCTGGGGGAGAGCTTGTCCGTCTATGCGCCTTTGCCGGTCTTCTTGGCGCGCTTCTGTGTCTGCCTGGCCCGGTTCTCCGCTGCCCGAAACAGAACGATGCGCCGGATCAGCTCCCAGGGCAGGGGCTGGTCCAGGGGGAACTGCACTGAGCCTTTGGCGTATTTGTAGGCCTTGATTTCGTCCTCGAAGACAGCGATGCCTCGGGCTCCAGGGTAGAAGCCGATGTGCCCGCCGTAGCCCGCATAGTGGACGAGGTTGCCGTTCAGGTCGAAGGTGGGGATGCCATAGGAGATCTTTTCGGTGGCATCCGGGACAAGCGAGAGGATGAAGCTACGCAGTTCTTCCAGGATGGCCCGGGTGGGGGTGGGGAAGGGGGCGAGGTAGCTCTCTACGGTGGCCGGGGCATCCATCACAAACTCCACAAATATATCTGGGGCGTGACTCGGATCCGAGTCACGTTGGATTTATCGCTTTCTTTGCCAACCGTGCGGAATCTCCATGATGAAGCGCACGCGGTAGGGCACCTTGTCCATAGAAAAGTTGGGAGGCAGGCTTTCCTTTGGCGAGTAGCGCTCCCGCTCGCAGCTATGGTGCAGCTTGCCGTTGTGGGCCTCCAACACCCGCCGCACCATGTACAAGCCAAGTCCTTCGCCGGGAATGGCGCGCAGCGGGTCCTTCACAAAGCGTTGGCCTTGCTGAAAGAGCTTGTCGGGAAGCGGATGCCCGACGTCTTCCACCCAGATCTGCACCATGTCTCCGTGGACCTGCGCCCCGACGTTGACCTCGCGGTTGTAGAAGGCATATTTGACCGCGTTGTGCAACAGGTTGGACAGGGCGAGGTCCAAGGTTTCTACGTCAAAGCTGAACTCGATCGAACCTTTTTCGCGCCAGTCCTCCACCAAGCGAATGCCGCGGCCCTCCATGATCTTCCGGTAGCGGCCCACGCAGGTTTCGAAGATGCGCTTCAGCGGCCAGGGGCGCTTCCGGATCTCCAGCTCGCCGGGACGATCAAAGCGGGTGAATCGCTGAGTTGCGCTCCAGAAGCGGATGTTTTCGGTCTCCAGGTGGATCTGTGTGACGGCGCGACCCCGCTCCTCCTCGGTCGGATCCTCGGTCAACATCAGGGCCGCATCGGAGAGTCCCTGGAGCGCCCCCAGCAGAGAGTGTCGGAAGAACGCGGCACCCAGCGACATGGTCTGCCGGACGCGCTCGGCGTTGAGCAGCACGGCCAGCGCGCGTGCCGCCTGTTGGGCGATGTTGGCCTGCTCGGGCACAAACTTCCGGGCATGGAGCACAAAGAAGTGCCCCTCCAGGTCGGTGAGTGCGGGCAGGACGATGGGGGCGGCGATGCCCGCACTGGGGGTGGACCAGCTCTCCTCTCCAATTTTCACCAGCGCACTCTTCTGCCACTCCTGACCGCGTCCACCAAGCTGCCGCGACAGGGCCTCCAGCTTGTCGGTGAATTCGGTGCCCAGCTCGGGGCCGGCCACGGTAAGCAGGCTGCGGTCTGGCGACGATCGCACAAAAATGGCGAGCACGCAGCCGGGGCGGATGTAGCGGTCCACCCAGGCCCCTAACTTTTCAAGAAGCAGAGGACCAAGCTCGGCCCCCACCGTGTCCGCCAGATCCCCCACCAGCCGATCCAGGTCTTCGCCCATGGCACGCGAGCTGGCCTTCCGCACCTCCCAGGCCAGTCGGCTGGCCACCGACTCCACCACCTCCTGATCGTGGGGCCCCAGAAAGCGGCCGTGATCAGAGGTAATCAGCTTGATCACCCCCATCGTCAGGCGCCCGGACATCACCGGTACGCACAGCCAGGAGCGCAGCCGCGCCCCCTCCCCGAAGAAGCCTTCCCGCATCCGTCCCAGGCTGACGTTGTCGAGCTGATTTCGGTATTCGTCCGACGGATCCTGGATATCGGCGATGCGAATCGAGCGACGCTCCTCCACCACCTTCCACGCCAGCCCGTTTTTGTCAATCCGTAGATCCCGAAGGCGATCCCCAACGGCGGGCTCGGAGCGTGCCAGGCTCATCCGGGCGTTGTCCCCGGTATAGATCAGCACGGCGTCTGCACCCGTTGCGGCCTTCAGCATGCTGGCGGCCTTTCGCAGCACCTGCTCTGGACTGGCCAGGCCCTCCTCCGCCTGTAAGCTGGATAGTTTTTCCCCCACCCGACTGGCGGCGGTGCGCACATGCTGGGCGAGCAGCGCGCGCGCGTAGGGCAGAAAAGTTGCCGCGGCCAGATCGGGAATCTCTCGGGCAAAGGCCCGATAGGGACGATGGGTGCCCTCTGCATCCAACAGAATCACCGCCTCGGGTGGCCAGGGCTTCTGGTTGCCCGCCCCCTTTTCCTCGGGCAACAACAGTGACCGGTAGCACAGGCGCCCCGGATTGCCGGTGACCTTGGCGATCAAAGGCTCCAGGGCCAGGCGGACCCGCTGATCCCACATCTGCGGATTTGGTCCTGCATCCAGACGGAGATCCGCCACGGCAAACTTTAGCGCGCTGGCGACGATTTCTGATGCGGCCCAGATTCCGCCCACATGCAGACGGCCGCCCAAATCCCGCCACAGTCCCAATGCGGCGGCAGCTTCGGCAAGGCTGCCCACCGCACCGACGGTGACCTGCTCGCCCTCCGGCACCCCCTCCACCAGGTCCAGGCGCCGGGCCAGAGCGGCGATGGCGTGGAACTCCTCCCGCTTTTTTTCCATCTGCAGCATGCGCTCGGATGCCGCAGCCACATAGGGCGCAAAGGACAAAAGGGAGCGTACATCCAGCTCGATGTCGAAGGGCTTCCCCGCGCTGCGCCATACCCCCAAGACCCCCGAAAGCTCCTGGTGGCTGTACATGGGTACCCAGATCAGGCTGCGCTCTCCCGGTTGTGGGGCGAGAATGGCCTCGGCGGGGGCGAGGGTCCGAACAAAAACCTCGCCATTTTTTCCGGATTCGCAGCGCTCGGGCTGCACGCCTCGCTGTTCCAAGGGCCCGAGGCGCTCCACCATCAGCCAGTCGGCACGGGACAGCACCCACTCCGGCAGGCCCCGCTCAGCCTCCACGATCAGGCGCTCGCCCTCCTGCACACCCTGCTCTGTGCGCAGCACCTGGGTCAACATAATCCCTTTATCGCCAGGTCGAAGAAGACCAACCTTGACCCCATCCGCCCCAAGCTGGTCTTGGAGGATACCCAGCACCCGATCCCGCGCCCGCTCCGGGTCCGGCGTGTTGGCCAGCTCTCCCGAGATCCGCACCAGAGCGGTCGAGTCGGTGGAGCCGCGCAGCAGGCGGGTTCCCAGATCCAGGTCCGCGGCAAGGCTGCGCATGTCGTCGCGGGCCATGAGTGCGCCATTGCGTGTTTCAAAGAGTGCAAAAAGCAAGCCACGTGGGCGCTGAGGCGGGCCCAAGGGCAGCCAGAGCCCAAAACCGTCGGACCATGCAAAAACCTCTTCCGAGGGGCGTTCCTCCAGATCATCCGGCACAGAGCCGGGCAGGCGCTCGTCCACCCCCCAGGGGATCCAGCGGGGGGTGGCCCGGGGCGACGGACGGCTCCACGGGCTGGTCCGTACCTGAATCTCCAGAAGATCCCCAAACCAGGTGTGTCTTCCGAGGCGTTCCTGGATGAAGGCCTCCAGGCGCTCCATCGGGGCGGCCTCCTCTACGGTGCTCTTCCGGGGGGTGGCGGGCCACAAAAGTGTATCGAGCGATACAATTCCCTGCACATGGGCAGAGGAGAGCAGCACGCGCTCGGCAAGGCGGGAGAGGGCGAGGGTGCCCAGGGTGGACAGGGCTTCCAGAAGGCGCAGCTCGGGCGCCGTCGGCAGGCGAGGACGATCCCAGCCCAGACAGAGCACGGCCTCGCGCACACCCTGGCCGTACAGGCTGTTGTACAGTTCTCGGCGGGCACGGATGGGAATTGCAAGTGAGGATGCGACAGTAGGGCCATCCGAGCGCGGACGCATCAGGATGGATGCGCTCAGGTCGGGGACCACCACCACCTGCCGAAAACGCACTGCGGCTGCGCAGAGACCTTCGGGCAGGCCCGGTTGCTCGGGTGGGTGTAGCCGGGGTACTACGCGGCGCTCGTTGTCCAGCTCAAGGGGTAAAAACCGTTCCTGATCCTCCATCATGGCCCAGCCCAAGCTGGCGCCCAGCATCCGTGCGGCCACCTCGACAAGCTGGCGCAGGACCACCCGGGGCTCCTCGGCCGAGTCCTCCTGGAGGGCACGAAGCAGCCCCATCACTTCCGCGCCGCCCACCGGCTCCCGTCGCAACACGGCATCCATAAACAGCGATGGAAGCCACGAAGGGACCGGATGTGTGGTCCAGGACAGGCCGCCCTCGGCGCGCATCCGCGGGCCGATGTCCTTCGGTGGACTCCGTCCCACCAGCACCACATTCTGGCGGGTCTCATCCGGGAATTCTTTCAGGAAGGCCAGCCCCTCCTCCCAGCGTTCGGCCACCCACAGCAGCACCAGCGTCTGCTGCATGGTGGAGGTATTGCGCAGGCGGTCGAAGAAGCCTTTTCGGCACAAAAAGCCTTCTTTTTCATAAGGCTCGGCGAAGTGCTCGGGCAATTCTTCGCCGGGCAATGCGCCCATCCAGGCGGCCACGGCCACGCCAACGGGGCGGCCCATCAGAGTCCCACAGCGGTCAGGCGGGCCTCTGCATCGCGATAGGGAAGCACGTTGGCGCGAGGATTCTCTTTCAAAAGTTCACGAAGAATCCAGCTTCGTGCGCCCTGCTCCCGCAGCAGGCTCTCCACTTCGGGGTCGGCGCTGCGGCCCTCCTGAAGGGCCTTTTGTAGCTGCTCCCAGAAGTCGTCGGGTTGCCGCACCAGCAGCACGCGCAACCGGGGCCAGCGCTCCGAGGCCGCCAGCCAGCGCGCCAGGTAGCGATTTCGCAACGCGACGGGACGGGTGGGATCAGGCTCTTCGTCCACCTCGGCTTCCAACTGCAGTACCAGTCGGTATTTATTGACAACCCGTTTAATCAGGCGCGGGTTGGCGAAGACCGGATCCCGCAGGGACTGGGTGAGACCGTCGCGGTCGTCGCGGTTCATGCCTTTGCCCCAGACATGGTCCACCATGCGGGACACTTCTCCGGGATTGGGCGCCGGAAGGTTGAAGGAGAGCGGAAAGACCTTCTCCAGATACCGATTTCCGTCGTAGCCGGAGATGCCGCTGAACTTCATCCCGATGGCCTGGACGATGATGTGGCGGTCGATCGCCACCACAAAGCGGGCATGCAGGTCGGGATCTCCGGCCACCAAGGTTCGGATATGCTCCAGCACTCCCACCATGCCCTGTGGGTCGCAGCGATCCAGGTCGTCCAACAGAATCAGGGGGGGGGCCTGGTCCTTCCAGGCCTCGCGGACCAGCTTTGAAAAGCTCTCCCACAGGGCACGTACAGGGTCGGGAGCAGGTTCCAGGCCGGGTTTTCCGGGGCTGGAGGGGGCGGATCCGGGCCGCGGCGGAGTCAGCAGGGCACCCAACATCGGCACGCCCGCGAACTTGGCCACCTCGGGTCCGACCCGCATGCCCACGGTAAAGGCGGCGTCCATCAGGCGATCCAAAACGCTTGGGTCCTGGCCGATGCGCCAGTCCGCAGGGGCCGCGTCCCAGACGGTGCGCATCAGGGCGGGCAGCAGGCTGCCCTGGCCATCGTAGCGCCAGGCCTCAAACCACACCACGGAGCGCATGGACTGCACGCGACGCTCCAAGGCACGAAGGAGCGAGGTTTTTCCTGATCCCCAATCTCCAGAGATAAGGACGGGTGTGGTGGCAGGCACCAGCTCCAGGATGCGCACGAGCCGGGCCGAAAAGCGATCCATTCCAGGCCAAACCTGGGCAAAGGCGATGCCGTCCGTCTCGGGAGCGTCGTTGGCGAGCACATACATACGGACACCTGCTATGATGTTCAGTATAGCGACCAGGAGCTGCACCGGCAAGCGGTGACCCGCTGATCCTGGTCAAAAAGGGAAGACTTCAGCCGCGCAGTTCACGTTTCAAGATTTTGCCAGTTGGACCCTTGGGAAGTGCGGTCATGAATTCGACGATGCGGGGGTACTTGTAGGCAGCAAGATGCTGCTTACAGTAGTCGATCAGCTCCTCTGCGCTCAGGCTGTGGTCAGGCTTCAGGGCCACCACGGCCTTCACTTCTTCTCCGTGGCTTTCATGGGGCACACCGATCACTGCTGCTTCTGCAATTGCGGGATGTGCAAAGAGAACCTCTTCAATCTCGCGGGGATACACGTTGAAGCCGCCGCGGATGATCATGTCCTTCTTGCGGTCGACGATATAGTAGTAGCCCTCTTCGTCCCGCTGGGCAATATCTCCGGTTTTGAACCAGCCATCTACGATGGCATCCGCGGTTGCCTCCGGACGTTTGTAGTAGCCCCGCATCAGGTTGTGGCCCTTGATGTGGATCTCGCCGCGTTCACCGGCCCCCTCCACCACTTTGCCGTCGTTGTCCACCAAACGGAACTCCACTCCCCAGATTGGAAGTCCGATACTTCCAGCTTTTTTGGGACGATCGAGCACATTGAAGCTGGCGACGGGAGAGGTCTCGGAGAGGCCGAAGCCCTCCAGGATATTCACGCGATACTTGTGGTCGAAGGCGCGCATCACCTCGACCGGCATGGCCGCGCCCCCTGAAACGCAGATGGTCAGGGCGCTGAGGTCGAATTTGTCCGCACCAGGGAAGTGCAGGAGCCCGAAGTACATAGTCGGTACGCCCGCAAACAGCGTGACTTTATGTTTCTGCATGAGCGCAAAGGCAGTGGCCGCATCGAAGCGCGGCAGCAGCACAAGGCTGCCGCCCAAGGCCAGGGTGGCGTTCTGCACCGCCGTCTGGCCGAAGCTGTGGAAGAGCGGCAGCACCGCCAGAGCGACCCGGCTGTGATCACCCGGAAGCAGCCTTCTACAGACATATTCGGCATTGTAGAAGAGGTTGAAGTGGGTCAGCTCGGCGCCCTTGGGCTTGCCGGTGGTGCCGGAGGTGTACAAAATCACCGCCCGGTCGTCGGGCATGGTGGGGTGGTATTCGGCCAGGGGGGTTGCACCGCCCAAAAGGGCGTTGAACGACAGTGATCCTTCGGGGGCGCTGGTGTCGGTCGGGCTGGCCTTGACCAGAATCAGGTGTTTGCATGTCGGGATTTTTTGTTGGGCGGCGATGGCCTGCGCTGCAAAACCTTCCCAGGCGACCAGGACCACCGCGTCCGAGTCTTCAAGGTGGTAGGCGATCTCCTCTGCCGTGAGCAGCACATTGAGGGGTACAACCACATTTCCGGCGTGCAGGGTGCCGAAATAGGAGACTGGAAAATGCGGCGTGTTCGGCAGCAGCAAGGCCACATGCTGGCCGGGATGCACCCCCAGGCCGCGCAGGGCGCCGGCAAAGCGCTTGACCATGCCCTGGAGCTGGGCGTAGCTGAGGGTCATGTCGCCCATGTGCAGGGCAGGGCGGGCCGCGTGGACGCGGGCACTTTCGTGAAGCAGCAGCGACAGGTTGAGCGACATTCACACACTCCGGGGAGCGGAAAGGGTACCACAGGTGGGGGAGAGGAGCGGGAGGGGGTGGGGGCGGCATTTCCAATTGGAAATACTCAGTCCTGGTCTACCACCAGGAGCTGTCGGGCCGGCACATCCCGCAGCTCGGTTCGGCGGCCATCGGGCCAGTACACCTCGATGCGGTCCACCACGTCTGAATTTCCCAGTCCAAAATGCAGGCGGGAGGCGGACTGTCCGGTAGAGCGCATGTTCATCAGCTCGCGGAAGTAGCGGCGGCCACCCGCCTCCAGGATCACCCGGGCGCCGAAGGCTTCCCGGTTTTCCGGGGAGCCGACAAAGTCGAGCTCCAACCAGCTATGGCTGCCACATTGGTTCATCCAGAGCTGCGGGCGCCCGTACTCGGTGCCCACCACCAGCTCCAGGTAGCCGTCCCCATCCAGGTCCCCCGCAGCCATCCCGAAGTGGTTTTCCTGGGAGTTGAAGCCCGTCAAATCCGACACATTTTCGAATACACCGGAAGGCTGCCCCCACCACATTGCGTCGCCGTAGCTGGCCCCCTCCAAGGACGCCCCGGTCGGGCGCCCCGCCGCGGCCGCAGCGTCGACAATCCCGTCGTTATCAAAATCCTCCAGCTCTACCGACCAGGCCGACCAGGCCTCGGGGTCCACCCCGGCGGGCACCAGCCCGAGCGCGATGCCCCCGTCAAAATAGCCCCCCCGCTGATCACTCACCAGGCAGTGGATCGGACCGGTATCACTCATACAGTAATCCAAATATCCGTCGCCATTGATGTCGTAGTTGGCGATGCCCATCCCCGAAATTTCGATATCCGCGTGGATCCGATCCGCGTCGTTCACCAGGATGGGGTTGCCCTCCTCATCCAGGCCATCGTTGCGATAAAAGGCGGAAGGGGGAGGTTCCAGGCGGCCATTGGCTCCCTGATCCTGGAGCACCAGAATGTCCTGATCGCCATCCCCATCCCGATCGGTGAAGCTCACCGCCACCGAATAGCCGGGCATCCCGTCGGGGTATAGCTCTTGCCACACGGTAAAGTGATTGAGATCATTTTTTAAAAGGGTCTGGGGACTGCCGGGGTTGGCCGGGTTGTCTGGGCAGCTATGGTCGGTCTGGCAGGGGTCGGTGTAATACTCCAGACCGCCGATAAAAAGATCGAGGTCCAGATCCCCGTCCACATCGCCCAGGGCCAGGGTACCCGGATTGGAATAAGGCATAGAGTTACGGTAGATTTCTTGAAGGGGGGCGAACTCCATGCCTCCCAGGTTTTCCACCCGATACAAAAATCCACCACCCGCGAGCAAGAGATCCGGCAGGCCGTCTCCGGTCAGGTCGGCGGCCACCAGAGACACCGTATGGGTTCCCTTCCAGCTCACCTCCGAAAAGTACGAATTTCCGTCATTTTCAAAAATTCTCGGCTGCACCCCCACACTGTTGAGGATCAGATCCAGATCCAGATCCCCGTCCAGATCGCTTAGGATCACCGTACCGGCACTGCCAGAAGGGGCCCCTTCAAAGCCAGTAATGACGTCTAAGCCACGCGACGCGCCCTGCTCTTGGAAGCGCGCGATGCCCTCTATCGGCTGGGCACAGGTGGCCTCGACGGGCCCGGAATCGTCGGCCTTCCCGGGGCCCTTGCAGGCTGCCAACAAAAACAGCCAACCGCTCATGCCCGCTTGCGCAACATCATCCAAGCGCCGGCCAGTGCCGCCGGAACCGCAATCTGACCGGCCAACATCGCGGGCATGCGCTCGGGGGGGGATGCCTGACTCACGGGCATACTCATGTAGCTCTTCCGCCGCTCCTCTCCCTCGGCCATCATCTTCAACTGCCGACGGATCAGCCGATCCAGGATCCGGTTGCGCAGCTCCACTTTGGCTACCGGGTCCGTCGCCTCGCTCACCGCCTTGCGTTGGAGCTGCACCATCCGGCGCACGGCCGTGCTGGCGCGGGCAAAGGCGCGCTCTTGAAGGGTCCAAAACTCATCGTACAAGGGCTGGTTTTTCGCATCGGCCGGATGCACGGCGGCGTCGGCATCTTCCGTCTTCCAATCATAGAGCACCCCGGCCTTTCGCCACTTGGAAAGTGCGATCCCCCGCGTGGTCCGATACACATCGTCGCCTTCGTCCGACGAGGCATTGATCAGGGCGCGGGTGATGGCGAGGCCATATTCCTCTCTTTCCGGATTACTCCCCAGCTTTGCCAGCTCGGTGTCCAGGGTTGCCGCAAAGGCGGCATCTTCCCGACCGGCCGCAGACAGCAGTCGCTTTCCGATGGGGGAGTCCTTACCTTCCGAAGCTTCTACCAGCCGCTTTTCGGTCAGCATCTCGGAAATGGTGTGGTGGTTGGTCAGGATGTCGATGCCGATCGAAGCAAGCGTGCGCAGCTCTCCGCAATAGCCCCCACCGGTTTTGAAGGAAAGCCAGGTGCGCTGTAGGAAAGCGTCGAAGAAGAAGTCGTACAGCCCCACCTGAACCGTGTGGATCTGGTTGCCCACATCTTCCAGGTAGTGAAAGCCGTTGCCGGTGTACTGCCACTGGAGGCTGTCGGCATGGGGAGAATCCGAAAGTGCGGCGATCAAGCCCAGGTCGGTGTGGATCTGGCTCATCTCCGCCGCCAGGGTCAGGATCGGGCCCGGCGCGTAGCCGGCGGCCACTGCGAAGCGCTTGGGATCGGACTTCAGGACCTCCGCATCCGAGCTGAACTCCACCTGGGCCAAGCCGTAGTGGGCGTGGGCCTGGCTGGAGAGGGCCCCCAGCTTCCCCATGTTCAGGAGCGCCGGATCTGCAGGTACATCCTTCCCATCTGGGCCTTTGAGGGGCTGCCGGTTGGCATCGTAGGCCAGACGCTCCCGGTTGCGGAAGTCGTCGTCCGGCTGGCGGGCCGCCGCAAAGAGCAGGTCGAGCTGGCTGCCCCCCATCGCATCAAACTTGTCGATGCCGTTCACGGTGGAGCCAGCACCAAAGAGCAAAAACTCCTTGAATGCCCAGGCATCAAAGGACTCCGGGGTGGGATAGCGACGAAGCCACTCGGCCTGCACAGCCGCATCGGGATGGCTCCGGCCATAGGCGTCCACCAGCGTGCGTACCGTTCCAAGGTCTTCAGGAGCAATGTCGGAAGGAGCGGAAAAGCCCTGTGTAGCCAACGCCTCGCGGGTCAGGATGGAGTGGACCTGCTCTCCATAGGCCCATGCGGGGGAGGAGAAGAGCAGCGTGGAGAGAAGAGGGAAAAGCTGTCGCATCGGCGCTCCGAAGACCACAGGCACGATAGCAGGAAAGCGGCGAAGGGGGAACCAGGCCCGCCGGAAAGCGGCGGCAGGTCCAAAATTTGCGGGGTGGGCGCTGGCCGAAGCTGGCGCTTCGGGCTAGTGCGCACCCGCGTCTCCACTCCTGAGAGGAAAATGAAAAACCTGTTCTCGTCTCCTTTGACTGTTGTTGCCGGCCTCGGGCTGGTGTTGGGTCTGGCCTGTACCGGCGGCAGCACTCCGTCCACCGAAGCTCCCCCTCCTCCTCCCCCTCCTCCGACCGAAGTGGCCGCCCCTCCCGCGGGCGGCGGCTCTATCGGCGTGGCCTCCTGCGACAAGTACCTCAAGGATTTCGAGGCCTGTATCCCCAACCTGCCCGAGGCCGTGCGCCCCGGCATGCAGGAAAGCCTGAAGACCACCCGCTCCGCGTGGGAGCAGGCGGCGGCCAACCCCGCGTCCAAGGCGGCCCTGGAGTCCTCCTGCGCCAACATGCAGATCCCCCCGGTCTGCAACACCGGCGCGGCCACCACTCCCGCAACGACCACCACCCCGGTCGCCGTGCCCGCCCCCACCGGCACCACCACCCCGGCCGTGGAAGTGAAGAAGGAAGAGCCCAAGGTTGAAGAAGCTCCCAAGCGGCCCAACAGCGACGGCGGCGGCGGCGGCGGCGGCTCGCTGCGCGGCGACAACGCGGGCGGCGGCGGCGGCGGCTCCCTGAAGCCCTCCGGCGGCCCTGCCGGCGGCGGCGAGAAGAAGAAGGAAGGCGGCGGCGGCTCCCTGCGCTAAGGTCTGCCCCTTCGGGGTGGCAAAGGCCCGAGGCTCCCCTCGGGCCTTTTCCTTTTCAGGGTCTCCGCTCCACCACGACCTTTCCCAGGAGCCGCCTGCATTTTTCGAAGTCTGTAGTGTAGATTACACCTTGCTCCCAGAGGCCGTCCCGGAGCGCCATCTGCGGAGGAGGAAGCGGATTTTTCGGGGGCTCCAGCTCCAGGCGGGCGCGAGAGCCGCTGTGCAGCCGGCTGCCCAAGCGCAGCGCCAGCCGTCCCATCGTCCAGCGGGGGTTGATCTCCAGAAGGGGCTGAAGGCGCAGGCCCTCGTCTGCTTCGTACACAAAGGCATCCACACCCACCGGCCCTCGGACACCTCGGGGGAGCAGCGCCTCCTCTATCAGCTTCCCAAGCTCATCTGCAATCCGACGCATACGTCGCGGATCTTTGCCATCTCCATGAAGAAACCGGCGCAGATCCGGATCCACATCCTCCTGCCACGGTCCCACGGTGGCCCCCGTGAACCGGCCATCTTCGGTGGTGAAAAAGCGGCAGATTCCCTGGAAGGTGGCGCGCTCACCCAGATCGTAGTGGAAGGACAGGTCCAGCCGTCGGCGGCACCAGGGCTCGACCACCACCGAGTCTTGCTCCCGAAAAAGTCGCTCCAACCAGCGTAGCTGCGCCTCGGTCAGCACCTGACCCGGCCGCAGCCGCAGCGCGTCCCGCCCGCTGCTCTTGAAGCGTGCCTTTACAAAAAACTCTCCGGCGTTGCCACGGCAGCGCTCCAGGTCGGCCAGGCTGTGGCAGACCTCCCCCCACGGGGGCGCCAGCCAGCTTTCCGGAGGGAGGCGGCGGCGCAAAAGTACAGCCAGATCCTTGCCATAGGCCTCCCGCCAGCCCGGTCCCCAGCGCAGCACCGGGGGACTCACACAGGCCGGGGCCAGGCGCTCCTGCAGCCGCGCCATGTCCGGCGACTGGCCCCAGGGACTGAGCCCGCCCAACTTCCGACCTTCCAGCTCGGTCAACGAAGACACGGTCTCGGGAAGGGGAAGGTTGGCGTCCCGCAGGCTGCGGAGCCAGGCCAGAGAGGGGGCGTTGGGCAAGAGCACCACATCCTCGCGGGTGGCCAGAAAGAGGAGCTGACCCGTAAGATCATCCTCCAATTCCCGTATCCGTTGTGGTGGGGTGTAGCCGGGCGCATCCCGCGCCACCTGGGACTCCGCGCTGGCATTCATCACCCACACCAGCGGCGGGCGCCCGCGTGAGCGTGCCCAGAGCGAGAGCTTGTCGATGTAGTCCTTGTCAAAGCCAAGTTTTTCGCGGAGGTCCCCCTGGAAAATCGGACCCTTGGCACGGCTGGGGCCCAGTGGCTCCTCCAGCCCTTCGACAAAAAAGTCCCAATCACTTTGTCCGGGTGGCTTCCAAGCGCGGAACCAATGCAGCCCCAGCCGCACATGGCCCTCCTCGTCGTCCAGGACTTTTTGGAGGATCTTCGCGGTTTCTGGATCGCCGGCTTCGAAGAAGCGGTCGCGGTAGTGGCGGGCAAAGTCGAGGTTCGCCTGCTCAAAAACCAGGGACATCCGTCGCACGAAGTCCACCGGCGCGGGCATGTCCGCCACACAGCGCCAGAAAAAGTCGTTGACCGGCACTTCTCCAAATTGAACGCCAAGTTGCTGCATTCGATCCAGGTACAGACGAAAGTGTAGCTGCTCCTCCTGCAGGGTCTGCGCCAGGCCCCGGCGGAACGCAGGCGGCGCATCTGGAAACCGGAGAAGGGCCAGGGCCATCAGCTCCATCGCCAGCAGCTCATGGTTGGCGAAGCTATGGAGTAACAACCCGCGTGCCCGCTCATCCCGTACAAAAGTATCCTGCCCCGGCAGGGGCTGACGCGCCCGGCCCGGGCGGGCATCCAGACGCAGCGCGGCCGGCCGGCCGGGAAGCTGCACGGCTTGCACCGGGCCGGGATCCACATCCGAAAAAGACTCCACCCCCCACAGTTTTTCTCCGAGCGACTCCCCCAAAAGGACCCGCTCGGCAAAGGCGCGCAGCTCCATCAGCCCCCCTGTCGCACCTGACGCACGGCGGCGTCCAGCTCGCGGCGCCCCATGCTGCCCGAGGTCACCGAGCCGATGGTTCCATCGGGACGCACAATCACTGTTGTGGGGTAGACGGAAATATTATAGTCGTCTATCACCTGGTCGTCTGCCATCAGTACCGTATAGTTGACGCCCAGCGCCTTCGCCTTCTCCGCCACCTGATCGGTGGTGCCCGAACGCACCGCAATGCCAAGCAGGGGAACATCGGGATTCTGGGCGTGCCACTCCGCAAACTCGGGAATCTCCGCGCGGCAGGGCGGGCACCAGCTCCCCCAGAAGTTGAGCACCACCAGCTTGCCCTCGTGGGCGGAGAGTGCCTCCACCCCCCCAGCCACGTTCACCAATTGAAAGTCAGGAGCTTCCCCCGAGGATTTTGGGGTGGTGGACCACTGCACCATAAAAAATACGGCGACGCCCACGGCCAGCGAAACGCCCCAGTCCTTCAGAAAACGCCACATCCTCAACCCCCGAAGGCTCCTCTATCGTGTTGCCCCCGCCCCGGCAGGCGCCGTTGCCAAGGGCCGGTCAAGGCCTGAGCAAGCCCGTGACTTACACGCGGAGATCGTAAATTCGCTGTCATGGAAGGCACACATACGTCAATCGGTCGTCTGCGAGATGCAAAGTAGAAAGCTACAAATTTACGTCCATCCCTTGACAGGACAGCGCCCGGATCGCGCCGATACTGATCCAAGAGGAGGTCAAATGGCAACTTCACAACCGGAAAAGAACAGCCCCGTCTTGCGGGTGGGGTGGGTGGTCCAAGGCAAGCTGCTGCAAGAGCTGCTGATCGAGGATGGCAAGGGCCTGCGCTTGGATAACCACGGCATTCATGCCGGAGAAAAGGCGCGCTGGTTCACCTGGAAGAAGGCCGGTGCCGGCCGGGAGCTGCTGAAGCTGGAGCGCGGCTGCTACCAGATCCTCCCCGGCGCGGACCGCAGCGGGAAGATTCAGGTCCAAGGTGAACATCGTGAGCTTGGCACCGCAGCGATGCCGCTGCCTGTCGGTGCGCGCGGAAAGGTGGTGCTGCCCGAGGGCACGCTGCTCTTCCAGGTCCTGGCCGCACAGAGCGCCCCCGCACCCGCATGGTGGAGAGAGGAGGAGGAATCCGTCTTTCACGGGATGGTCGGTGGTTTTGGCATGATGGCGATGGCCTTTGTGACCTGGATGCAGAGCCTGCCGCCCATGGAGCAGGAGCTGAGTGTGGACGAGGTGCTGGCCTATGTGGACGTGGCGAGCATCCCGCGCGTGCAGGCGGCACCGACGGAGATCAAGGTCTTTACTCCAGGCAAAAAGGCCGATTCCACGCCGCGCACGGCAGCCGGGGGCACCCCCGACAAGGGGGGCCCCGGCGCGCCCACAGCCAGGCCTGAAGACCTGGTAGCAGGCCTGCAATTGGGCAGTCTGTTGAGCGGCAGCAACGACAGCCCGGGCCCGCTGATGCCCGACATCGATCCCATCGGGGCCGGCGGTGGGCCCGGTGGCTTCAAGCAAGGCAAGGCAGCAGATCCGGATGCGCCGATGGTGGATATTGTACTTCCCAAGCTCGGAAGTTCGGGTGGACCCAAGCAGGGCGGGCTGGACGTGAAGATCCCCACGCGCGTGCTGGCCGATCCCGAAGAGGAGGAGGCGATCCAGGCGGATCTGGGCGCCGACGCCTCCAAAGTGTTGGCGTCGATCAAGAAGTACAACAGCGGCGTAGAAGCCTGCACATCCAACGCGCTGAAGGAAAATCCAAACCTGAAAGCGCGCCTTTCGGCCACCTGGATGATTCAGGAGGGCCGGGTTGGGGGCGCCAAACTGAGCGGCAACGGGACGGCGGACCTGCAAAGCTGCGTGCTGAACGTGGTGCGGCGGATGCAGTTCGAAAAGAGCATCTCGGTGGATAGCGTCAGCTACACCTGGATCGTCTCGGGGATGTAGGAAGGCTATCCGTGTGGGTGTGCCTTCCGATGGGCTGCGCGGAGTTGCTCAATATCCACCTGGGTATAGCGCTGGGTGGTAGAGAGGCTCTCGTGGCCCAGCATCTCCTGGATCGAGCGGATGTCCGCGCCGTTGGCCAGCAGGTGCGTCGCAAAAGAGTGGCGTAGCGCGTGGGGGTGCACCCCGGCCAGGCCGTTGTTGACCCCGCTGTTGCGCACCACGTCGTACATGCCGCGGGTTCCCAGCCGCTTTCCTTGGGGATTCAGGAACAGCGCCCCGGCCTGGTGCCCACGGAAGGCCAGGTAAGCCTGCACCGCGTCGCGAGCGGGTGGCCCCAGGGGCACGAGGCGGGCCTTGCTGCCTTTTCCCTTGCGCACCTTCAACAATCCCTCGGCCATATCCAGATCTGCAAGGTCCAAGCCGGATAGCTCGGAGACCCGCAGCCCGCTGCCGTAGCCCAGCTCCAGGATGGCGGCGTTGCGGGTGGCGCGCCAGCCCTCGCCGATCGGTTGCTCGACCAGGGTGGAGGCCTCTTCCACTTCCAAGACGCGGGGGAGGGGGCGGCGCACCCGGGGCGTTTGCAGCCGCTCGGCGGGGCTCTCCGTCAGAAGGCCCTCGCGGAGGGTCCAGCGGTAGAAGGTGCGGAGGGAGGCGATGCGGCGGGCCACGGTGGAGGCGGTCTGCTCGGTGGCGCGGCGGGCCAGGTAGCCGCGGAGATCGAGGAGGGTGGCCTCCGTCAGGCTGCGCGGGGCGAGGTAGCCCTCCAGACCGGCCAGCTCCACGCCGTAGGCACGAAGGGTGTGGGGAGAGGCGCCCCGCTCGGCGCGAAGCCAGTCTTCAAAGCGGGCGCGGAGCTGCGCCGAGGACATGCCGGCTACTGCGACTTCTGAAAGTTTTCCGCCACGTCGTCGCAGGTCCACCACTCGCGGACATCGGCGTCCAGCGAGGTGGCGCAGGCTTCGCCCTGGTCGGTACCGGCGTAGGTGGCGCGGCACTCGGCGAGGTCATCGGCACTCACGGTGTAGCCGCACTCGGAGGCGTAGTCCGCGATCTCCAGGCAAATCTGCTGGCAGGGGTTGTTGCAACCACCAAGCAGGGCCGCCAGAAGGATCCCGAATCGCATGTGCAACCTCCAGCCTGCCCGCTAACACGTTCTGCGCCCTGCGCCCGCCGGAGTTATCCTGGCCGGGTGACCCCCACCGGCCTTGGCGTCCTTCAAGTGGAGCCCACCGATCACTGCAACCTCTCCTGTGGCATGTGTGCGCCGCACGCGGAGCGCTGGGAGAGTGTTCACGGAATCCCGAAGGGCTATCTTCCTCTTTCTCTCTACCAGCGCATTGTGGAGGGGCTGGCAGAGGAGGACTGCCACTTCGATCACCTGATCCTGCAGTGGCTGGGCGACCCCAGCCTGCACCCCGATCTGGAGCGGATGGTGGGCCTGGCGGGGAAGTTTTTGACCAAAAACCTGGGGTACCTGCGCTTTGACACCAATGGGATCCTGCTGGACCCCAAGCGGATGGAGCGGCTGGTGGAGGAGAAGGCGGCGGATCTGCCGCTGTTGGTCGTCTTTACGGTGGATGCGCAGAGTCCGGAGGTCTATCAGAAGGTCAAAGGCCGAGATATGTTGCTGCGGGTGCGTCGGCACATCCGGCACCTGCTCTCGTTGCGTCGGCACAGCCAGAATCTTCACCTCCAGGTTCAATTTGTGGTCCAGGAACAAAATGCTGGGGAGCTGCGGGCCTTCCACGACTATTGGCGGGATGCCTGGGCCTGCCACGGGCGGAGGGGCGGACATTTTGAGCTGCTCTACAAGCGACTCTCGGTGAGTGGTGGGGCAAAAGGTCAGGCTCAGGCGGATCTTCTGTATGAGCGGGCGATGGAGAGCTCGGGAATCCGACCGGTCGAGGAGGAGGGTTTTGCCGTGCGAACCTGGGAGCGCCGCCCCTGGCAGCAGGACGATGCCCACCGGGGGCGGAGCGCCTGCCCGGGGCTATGGCTGACGCCGGTGATCCGGCATGATGGAAGCCTGCAAATGTGCTGCGCCGACATGCAGGGGGGGCTGCGGCTGGGCTCGCTGCAGGAGCAGTCTTTCCGGTCGCTGTGGGAGGGGCCGAAGGCCTTGGGCTACCGCATGGAGCAGCTCGCCGGGCGTTTTTCTGGTCCCTGCGCCACCTGCGGCGGGATCAACTGGTACGATCTGAGCCCCGAGCACATCCGAAAGACGCGCCTTCAGGCTGGCTCCTCTCCCGTATAGCTCGTTCCGATATATTTCAGAACGATATAATTTGCGGCCAGGGCTGGAGGCGTACCAACAGCACCGCCATCGCGATGGCCGGCGCATAGGCCACCACGGTGGGCTCCGGTTTTTCGCCTGGCCCCAGGAACTGCACCAGCCGGCGAAGACGCCCCTTGTAGGCCAGGATGGCCACCCCATAGACCAGGTTCATGGCCAAAGAAAAGAGGACAGCGCGCAGCGCCATGTCTGGGCCGGTGAGCGCACCCACGGCCATGAGCAGCTTCACGTCGCCCATGCGCATGGCCTTGAAGATTTCGGCGGGCAACGAGGCGATCAGGGCGACTCCGGCCCCGGCAAGGCCCGCCCAGGGCGACGCGCAGAGGGGGATGGCCGAGAGGATGCCCAACAGGGTCATCGGGAAGGTCAGCACATTATAGATTTTTTGTGAACGCAAATCCGTAACGACGGCCGCGGACAAAAGCACCGCCAGGGCCAGGTCGCGGGGTCCCAGCGGCGGTTGGATCAGGGCTGCCAGATCCACTGTTCCACCCGGTTGGAGGTATCGCGGATAAAGACTTCGATGGGATCAAAAAAGGGCCAGACGCCCAGGCTGAGCGCCAGAATAAAGGCGGTGACCCCTACCATACCCCGTGTGCCGCGCTGCATGAATCACTCGTAGATGGGGACGATGCCGTTGAAGGGGCGGAATTCTTCGGTACCGTCGGTGCTGTACAGGTCGGCACTATAGCCGCTGCCCGCGATCACACGCCAGACCGTGGCGTACCAGCCGCCGTTGGCCGAGACGTAGGCATCGCCAGAGTCCGAGTCGATGGTGAAGTAAGAAGGCGCAAAATCGGCGACGGCCCAGGCGTCACGGACTTCCCAGGCCGCGGTGTCGAAGTTCCAGGAATAGATGCCGTAGGTTCCCGCCGAATTGTCTACGGCAAAGTTGTAGAAGCGGCCGCCGTCCTGAACGGCGCCGCCGAAGCTGGAGAGCAGGGGCGCGTTGTAGTCGCCCACCAGGATATTGTTGAAGCCGTTCACCGGGTCCCATGTGGCAAAGCCCCCGAAATAGTCGAACATCCCCACTTTTCCGGTGGCGGCATCTACGGAAATGGTGGTGATGGCGGCTTCGTGCTTCGAAAAATCTTCAAAGTCGACGGTCCAGGTGGCCACGGCCTCGGTGGTGCCGTCTTCGCCGATCTTCCAGAGGGTGTCCACGGTGGTGGCGTAGATGGTGCCGTCCAGCGCGGTCGCCACACCCCATACGCCGTAGTCCGTCTCTGAAAAATCGGCGACATCCGTACAATGTCCGGCAGAGTCCACGATGGCCACCGAAGCCTGGCCGTTGTTGATCACCCAGCCATCGCCGCGCTGCGCGAGCCACTTGGGGTAGCAGTCATTGTCCAGCTTGATCTCGTCTTCCAGGCCGCGCACCAGGTCAATAGTCACAATCGCGCTGTCGCCGCCGCCGTTGGCCCAGGCCACGCCCACACCCCAAAAGCGCTCGTCGCTGCGGCCATCGCAGTCGTTGTCCTTCTGGTCGCCCACCACCTCGTCGCGGCCGGGGTTCACGCGGATGTCGTCGTCGTTGCAGTCGCCCTCTTCGGGCGTCCAGCCATCGTCGTCCAGGTCGCCGTCGTCATCGATGGAGTCTTCGGAGTCGGGCGGGCTGGAGTGGATACGCCCGGTGTCCCCCGAGTCATCTTTGGGGGGACGAAAGTTCGAGCTGACGGGGGTGCAGGCGAGGGTGAGGATCAGCAGCATGGGAGGGATTGTAGCGGATTCGGGGCGCGGCTGCAGGGTCGCCTACAGCGCCGCCAGCACTTCCTGCTCAGTGGTGGCGGTCAGGGCGATGCGGAAGAGGGCGGCCGCCTGATCGGCGTTCATCGCTGCAATCGCGATGCGGTTTTCCAGGCCGGGAAAGCGCAACGAAAGCAGAAGGCGCAGGTTCTCCTGAAGATGCTGCCGGCCCTTTTCCATGCCTTCTTCGCGCCCTTCTTGACGCCCTTCTTGACGCCCTTCTTCGCGCCCGACTTCGCGCCCCTTCTCCAACCCCCGCTCTTCCCCCATCTTCAGAAATTCCTGAATGGCTGGGTACTCCATGATGGCCTCCGAGAAAAGTATAGCTCTGTAGACTTCGGGCGGAAAGGTCTTCGACGCGGTCACGTAGAGTACCGCCAACAAGTCCCGCCAATTTTCGCTTCGCTCCTCCTCAATCCGGCGGCGCGCCTCGGCCAGATGCTCCGGACGTGGTGCCCGACCCAGCGGCAACAGTGCCCGCAGCGCGGGCTGGTTCAGCAGCTTGGAGGCGGGGATCTGGTAGAGCCGGATCAGCTTCACGGCGTGGAAGCTCAGTGTGCGGCCGCCGAAGCGCACGCGGTGGTCATCCACCATGCGGCTGGGTCGATCCATCAACAGCACAAAAGTCCGCACCGGAAGTGCATACCTCTGGTGCAGCAGCCCCGCGTAGGCGGCAAACCGGCGCAGGTCCCCCTGCTCGATGCTGCCCTCTCCCTCCAGGTGGAAGACAAACTGGCCATGATCGGGATCTTCGGCCAGGGCCACGATGTCCAGATCCCGCCGCAGCGAGGGCAATTGGGTTTCGCCGCGTTGAAGCAGCCGTGTCTGCGCTTGCCCGGTGGCCCATTGGACCATGTCGGCCGGTGCGGCGGCCCAGAGCGTGCGCAGGGAGAGGTCAAAGTCCTGGCTCATGGCGCAGGGATAGACAGGTTTTTGGGGGGGTCAAGGGGCTTTGGAGGGGTTTCCGAAGGTCCCGGCGGCAGATGTCTACAGCGGGCTCAGCCCAGGATCGCCTCGATCACCGCCGCGTCGGTGTGCGGCGTGGGGTCCTCGTCCATCAGGGCGAGTAGGGTCGCGCCGAAATTCTGGACGGTCAAGGGCTCAGATCCGCCGGCCTCGCCGCTGACCGGGTCAGTGGGCAGGCCGATCAGCTCGTCGTCGTAGCCGCCCACCATCCGGCCTCCGGCCACATGGGACCCGATGAACATGGCCGAGGTGAAGGTCCAGTGATCCTTCCCATAGTTGCTGTTCATTTTGGGGGTACGGGCCATCTCGGACACCACCAGAACCACCACCTCCTCCGATAGGGGCAGGCCACTCTGGCCGGTGCGCTGCTCCAGCATGGGCATCAGGTTGTTGAGATCCTGGAACAGGGTCTCAAAGTGGTTGGATTGGTTGTCGTTGTTGGCGTGGGTGTCCCAGCTCCGGTCGTCCTGCCCACCGTGCCGGATCAGCGCGCAGCGCGAGTAGCCCGCGGCGAGGCTCTCCAGGGCCGGCCCGATGCGGTCGGTGATGCGGGAGTAGGGCTGAGCCACCGCCCCCGCCAGATCCACTTTGGACTGGAGCTGGTCCAGGCTCTCCACCCGGTCCTGCAGCGAGATCCAGGCGTCGGCGAATTTTTTGGAGTAGCCTTCGCGGCCCTCGGCGAATTCCAAGGCCCGTTCCTGCATCATCTGGCGGATGCGCTGCTCCACCGCGGTGGACATGGGCTCGGCCCGCTGGTCGGAGCGGTCGGTGATCGCGTCGCCGGAGAGCAGGTCGGCAAGCTGGCCCCGCTCCCCCAAGCGCACGGCGGTGAGGGGGGATTGCCCTGAAAAAGAGGGCCCGGAAAGCACCAGATAGGGAAGGGGTGCGTTGGTGTTGTTGGCGATGCGGGTGGGCCAGTCGTCGATGCCGTCCTGTGTGCTGCCGGTGAACAGCAGCCGTCGGCAGCGCAGGTGGGTGACGCTGGGCACTTCCAGGCCGTTAAGCACGCAGGTGCGGCTGGCATAGCGCTCAAAAAAGCTGCGTACCGAGGGGCGAGCGGCGGAGTCGGTGAAGTCGATGCCGCCCACGGTGGCGGCGGTGCCCTGGGGGTCGATGTCGATGGCGCTGCTGCCGAAGATGGGCGCAAAGACGAAGGTGGTATCCCAGCCGCCGTCCACGTAGACGATCAGCAGCCGCTTCTCGGGGCCGGCCGCGCGGGCCGGGCGCGGCAGCAGCAGGGCCGCAGGCAGCATGGAGAGCAGAGCACGACGGGAAAATGCCATGTCAGTAGCTCACGAAGTCGGGGTCGCGCATCATGGTGGCCAGCAGCGCGGTCCAGGCGGTCGACGGGTCAGACAGCGCCGCCACGTCGCTCCACAGGGCCTCCAGGCTGTCTACCCGCGCCGGGTCGGCACGCCGCGCATAGAGCCGCCAATGCAGCCGCTCGATCTCGGCCCGGAATTCCGGGCTGCCTGCCTGGGTGGAGAGTGTAACGGCATCAAAGAGCTTACGCTCTGCTGCCTCCTCCTCTAACTCTTTTTCCACCACCAAACGTGCAGCCGCTTCCGATGCGCGCCGCATCATCAGGCTCCAGGTCACCGTGGGCAGCTCCAGGGCTTGGGTGTTGTAGACGCCGTCCACGCCGCCCCCCAACACCCGATAGCCGTATTCGTCGGCTTTGAGTTGCTCAAAGCCCTGATAGGTCCAGTGGAAGTCGGTGAGGTCCACCAGCATGGAATTGACCAGGGCCGGGTCCATCAGCCGCAGCACCCGCTCGCGCTCCCACTGCGACGTGGGTGCATTTTCTGTAGGTCGTTCAGCGCGGTAGACCGCACTATCGGTGACCGCGCGCAGCAGGTTTTTGTAGGAGTGATCCTTCACCAGCACCTGCCGGAAGGACTCGATGCGGTCGAAGTCGGCGGCGGTGACCGGCCGCTGCCAGTAGGCCTCGGCGGCGCGCTGGGCGCTGCAGCGCCAGAAGCGGGGATCTTCCGCGATCACCATGCCTAGTTGGGCCAGGCCGCTGGTGGGTTGCCCGAACCAGGCGGGGGTGACCCCCAGGGCGTCGGCCCCGTAGTGCTCCCGCTCCGGGTGGTAGTAGGCCATCTCCACGCCGCTCTGCTCTACGGAGACCACAAAGCCAAAAAGGTTGGCAGCAAGCGGATCCAGGGTGGTGTGGCAGCCCTGGCAGTAGGGGTTTTCCCGTATGGCGTCGGAGAGGTTGCCGGAGTTGATGGCGTCTACGTTGCCGGACAGGTTGATCGGCCGCGAAAGCATATCTTCGCACAGCAGCAGCCGGGTGATGGCGGCGGCCCGACCCCGGTTGAGGTTTTGCAGGGTGGTGTAGTAGCGCCACCACAGGCCGTTGGTGGCCAACACACCGGCGGCGGGCCGGCCGTCGGTGTAGCGGGTCTGCCGCCAGCCGGTGGCTCCCTCCTCCCATTCCAAGGGGAAGATTTTGGCCATCGTGTCGGTGGCCATGGTCCAGTCGGCGGTGACGATCTGCTCCCAGGGCTGATCCTCGACCACCACCCGCGAGATCAGTCGCAGGGGCTCGTCGCCAATGGAGCGCTCATAGGCGTACTCGTTGGTTTCGTCTCCGTCCAGCTCTGGCCATTCAAAGTAAAATACAATAAATGTCTCCACCTCGGTGTGCCATTGCTTGGCCAGCACGTCCACCAGGCGATCTTCGAAGCGGGGGTCCTCCAGGTACTGATCGCGGAAGCCATCCAGGGTGGAGGGATCGGCTTCTACGGCATCCAATTCTTCCAGAGTGGGCAGGGTGCCACGCAGATCCAGGCTCATCCGACGCAGCAGGCGCGGCGCTTCCAGCGATTGCAGGGTGTCGTCGCTCTCTTCGGCCACCGCTTGGGGCGGTTCCTCGGTTTTTGTTGGGGGTGTGGTGCAGGATAGCAACAAAAATATCATAGCGGCGGCTCCGCAGCGGCCGTGGCCACCCGTTGAGCATAGGCGCAGAAGGCCGGACCGGGATCGGTGCAGGCTTCTCCCATGGAATCCCCCTCATAAGAAAGCTTGGCGCAGGAGGAGCCACTCCAGTCCAGGGCATACCAAAATCCGCGATCATCGCGTACTTCAATGGTGCCGCTCGGGCCGGAACAGCGAGTCACATCCGTCTCGAAATTTCTAAAGTAAAGGGCCCCATAAGGTCCGGACCAGCCGCCGGTCAGCTTCAGCATGTTGCCCTCGCGCTGGATCCGCAACAGCAGGCTGGCGTGGTCGGCCAGCCAGCCCTCGGCCTGCGGCCAGCCCCACTCTCCCTGCAAGTCCTGCTCCCAGTGCTCGGGATCCCGGTCGTAGTAGCGGGCCATTCCCGCTCCGAAAAAGCGCTCCCCTTCGGGCGACATGATCAAAAAGTCGGCTCCCAAGTGGGCGTCGCCGTCGCCGTCCAACGGAAACCAGCTCCCCAACCCCGCATAAAACCAGCCGGTGCTGGCGCGGCAGCCATTGTGGACCACGAACATGGACCAGCCCTCGTACAGGCTGGGACAGTCCGGGTCGCCGTGCTGTAGGGCTGCCACAAACTCTTTTTGTGCTGAAAGGGCGTCGGGCAGGTGGGGCAGGGCGGCTTCCAAGCGGCGCTGCACCTCTGCGGCGTCCCACTCGGGCGGAGGGGGCGGGGGGAGCACGAAGCCGCCTGTGGCGCTGTCTTCCTCTTTGGGGGGAACAATCTCTACTTTTTCGGGAGGCGCCCCACCGCATGCTGCAAACATCAGCCATGTGGTCAGCGGGGGTGAAGGGAGCGGCACCGCAGTAGTGTACGCCGGCCAGGACGGGGCGGCGATGCCTTTTGCTACTTTCCCCAAATCCGTGGGGTACGACGCTCGCCATCACCCGGTGGGATGCTGGGCAGTCGCGGCTGCAGCAGGCGCAGCACCATGCGGTCCCCGCCCGCCTCCTTCGCGGTGTACATGGCGGAGTCTGCCGCGGCCACCGCATCGGCGATGGTGATGGTGGTGTCCGGTGCAACGGCCATGCCCAGCGACACGGTGACCCGGAAGGAGGGCGGTGCCCCCTCCAGGTGGACGCCCCGAATCTCCTGCAGGACCTTTTCGCCACGATCCGAGGCATCTCCCTCGAAGACCGCCACAAACTCCTCGCCACCCCAGCGCCCCACCACGGCGCCATGACCGACGGCTTTGGTCAGGGCCTCGGCCACGGCCTGCAGCACCTGATCGCCCGCTTCGTGGCCATAGTGGTCGTTAATTCGTTTGAACTTATCGATGTCCACCAAGGCGATGGTGGCCATGGAGGCGTGGTCCCAGATCCAGCGGGCGTTGCGCCATACTTCCCGCCGGTTGGAGACCCCGGTGAGCGGATCGGTGTTGGCGAGACGACGAAGTTCGGCGTTGGTCCGAAGGGAAGAGCGGTGCCGGTCCACGATTCGGCCCAACAGCGCCTGCTGTTCGCCCAGCTCCCGGCCGACCAGCAGAAACATGCCCCCCACACGCACCCGCGAAAAGGCGACCCGATGGAATTCCTGGATATTGGAGCGGAGATCCACATGGACCGGACGCTGCCATGGCTCTGCCCGATGCAGCGCGGAGAGCACCTTGGGTACCGATGCCTCGTCTAAAACCTCGGTAAACCGTTGGGTTTCCCCGCACAGCAGACGCCAAGAGTCACTGCATTGATGGATGCGTGTCTCCGGGTCTATCAATACGACCAGATCCCGGCTCTCGGAGAGCAGGGCGCTCAGGATCGTCGGGGAGAGGTCGTTCGGCAAGCGGGCCTTTGGGGATAAGGGGGTTCTATTATAGCCGCAATTACCGGCGGCTGTGCGAGTGGGGGGGCGGTTTTGGGGGGTGATTCATCGAATGTACCACACTGACGGAGATCAGGGAGATGGCGATGGCCCTTTCCTTTGCGCCCGGAGTGCTTAACTTGTTGCCATGGCCGACTATCGTGTGACTCTGTCTTGGGCTCGTACAACGCCCGATTTTTCTTACGAACGCTACTCCCGCAGCCATGAGTTGCGCACCGGGAGTGGGGTCACGATTCCCGCGTCCTCCGCGCCGGAGTACCTGGGAGCGACGGATCGGGTGAATCCTGAGGAGGGCCTGATTGGGGCACTTTCCTCCTGTCATATGCTCACCTTCCTGGCGGTGGCGGCGCGGAAGAAGTGGGTGGTGGACAGCTATGTGGATGATGCCGTGGGTACGCTGGCCAAAAATGCAGAGGGGCGGCTGGCCCTCACCCAGATCCGGTTGCGCCCGAAGGTGGTCTTCTCCGGGCCGGGCCCCAGTACTGAGGAGCTTGGCAAGCTCCACGAAGCTGCACATCGCGGCTGTTTTATCGCTGCCAGCATCCGGAGCGACGTGGTGATCGAGCCGCAGGCTTAACCGCGCTGACCGATCCAATAGTCGCAACGCTCCCATAGGCGGCGACGAATAAAAAGATCGACCATTGGGGCGGAGATCCGGCCCTGCCGGGCCTCCTGTTCCAGGATCTGGGTGGCAGCCAGGGTGTCCAACCCTCTGCGGTAGGGTCGGTCCCCGGCGGTGAGCGCATCAAAGATGTCTGCCACGGCGATGATCCGCGCGCGTGGCGAGATTTCCGTGCCGCGCAGCTTGCGCGGGTACCCGGTACCGTCCAGGCGCTCGTGGTGAGCATAGGCGAGATCCGGCACGTTCTTCAGGGCGTCGGTCCACGGGATCGTCCGCAGAAAACGCCACGTATGTTCGACATGGCGCTCGATCTCCACCCGCTCCTCCGGGTCCAGGGAGCCGGGCCCCGCCCCCAGGCGCAGCAGCTCGCGGGCCGAGATCAGGGGCTCGGGTCGGTCGGGTAGCGTCCAACGTCGCCGTAGCTGCTGCAGGCGGAGAAGATCCGCAGAGGAGGCCAGCTCCGAAGGTTGGTTCAGGCGCTCCACCAGGGCCCAGTCCTGCTCCAGCTCGGCCAGGGTTGTGGTGGCTTCCGGGCGTCCCGCCGCCAGATCCTGGCGCAACTGCATGGCCACCATGCGAAAGCGCAGGGCGGTGTTCGCCAGCTCCATCGGGTGCAGGCGGGTGCCCTTCTGAAGGACCTCCTCCCGAACACCTACCTTCCCAAAATCATGGAGTAACGCTGCATAGTTCAGCTCGGTGATCTGCTCGGGGGTGAAGTGCAGGCCGGCGAGCTCCGGCACGTCGGCATCGTGCACCTCCAGCGCCAGGCTGCGGGAGAGCTCCGCCACACGCAGGGAGTGGCCGCCGGTCGTCGGATCGCGCGATTCAATGGCTTGGACAGATGCCTGGACGAAGCCATCAAAGAGGCGACGAATGCTGTCATAGAGGTGGTAGGCTTCCAGCGCTACCGACGCTTGGGAAGCCACAGAGCCGGCCAGGGCCATCTCCGAGGCGCTGAAGGGCAGGACCGCCTGAAAATCGCGAAGGGGGCCGGGGTTTGGCTTGCGATTTACCAAGGCGAGAACACCCAGAATTCTGCCCTGCCGGGTGCTTAGCGGGACCAGCAACATCGAGCGGGTGATGTAGCCGGACATGGCATCGAAGGTCAGGTTCGGGCGATAGGGCGCCGTGGACGGAATCCGACGGATGTCGGGGATATTCAAGGGTTGCCCGTTCAGGGCCACCCAGCCGGCCAGGCTGGATTCGTCCAGGTTCAGCGCGCCGCGCGTGCGGAAGAAGTTGACGGTATCATTTTGGGCGGCAACAAAAATAAGCTGCTGCTGCTGGATCAGGTAGATGCTGCCGCCGTCTGCGCGCACGAGGCGGCGGGCCCGGGTCAGGAGCTCGTCGAGAAGGCGATCGCGGTCGGTTTCGGCGGAGAGGGCCCGGCCGATCTCGTTGAGCACCTCGACCGTGGTGGCATCGGTGGAGGCCTGCTCGCGGAGAGCGAGCACTTCCAGCAGGTTGAGGAGCATCCGGGGAAGGCGCTGTTCCAGCTCGGGTAAGGGCACCCAGTCCCAGCAGTGGCCCGGCTGCCCGATCAGGATGGTGTCTTCTGGGATCGTCGGTGTGTCGGTCGCCCCGAGCAGCCAGAGGCGGAGCACGGTGGGATCAGTGGTTGCAGTGTCCACCACATGCCAGGGGTTTCGCACCCGCTCCATGCAGCCGAGTGTGACCGCCAGGATCCGCTCGCGCTCGGGCACGTCGGGAGGGAGGACCACCTCTACTGGCTGGCTGGGCGACATCGTGATTTGGTATCCTGAAAAGGAGAGCCTGTCCTGTTGCGCGTCTCTATATGTACGGATGAGGCGAATGGATATTAACTATGGTCTTCATCCTCTACGGGAAGGGGCTGTGTCTCTTCAAGGCTATGGGCCATTCCCGCCAGTTCTTCCAGAAGTGCGTCCAGGCGAGCGGCTTCGAAGAGGCTGGAGGGAGGAGTGGTCCAGCGGCTGACCAGGGTGCCGTCCTGTACCCGGGAGGCACCGTCCACGGGAAAAGGCCGGGGCAGCGCGGCACAGTCCACACCCACCAACAATTGGAGGGGGGGGCCGGACAGGAGGGTGAAGGAGAAGCTGCGTCCGCTGTGGCCGCCGATCACTTGAAGATTGGGTCCATCCTCACGAATCCGCCAACCATGCTGAACACCCCATCGGCGCAGAGCGGCGTGTTCGGCGGACTCCTGCATAAGGAGGGGCAGGCTCCAGCGCAACGCGAGTCCCGCGACCATGCCCAGCATCAGAAGAAGGGCGAGATCAATCCACATGGGAAGTACAACAACGCATCGCGTATCGCTTTGCTCCCGACCCGATCCGCAGCCGCGGTGTTTGTGTCATCATCTGGTGATCTTAGCTGGTTCCGGGGCCCCGGGCGATTCGGCCGCTGGAGTGCCGTGATACACTGCGTGGATGCACCTCCTCCTGCTGCTGGCCTGTGAGGCCATGGAGTCCTCTGGACAACCCTTCGCACCGGTTCCTGTGGATGCGCCGAAGGTCACTGCCGAGCCCGCCCCAGCACCGGATGCGGCTCCGGTCTCAGTCGGAGCCCCCAAAGTGGGTGATCCCGAGTGGTCTTTTCCCGCAGCTCCGCCGGAAGTTATCTCCAGCGAGGAGCTCCAGAAAAAGGAAGAGGGTGCGCCGGCCACGGACCTGTTCGGGAACCCCATTGTCGCTGGGGTCGCCAGCGCAGCGGCGGCGCCAAGCGGTACGTTGATTCCTGCCCCAACGGCCCCGGCCATCAGCCACCTTCCCAGCGACCCCTGGCCGGTGCGGTTGGTGGCCACCTTGCCCACCGCCCAGCCGCCCCGCGCGGTGATTGGTTTGGCCAATGGCGAAGAAAAGGTTGTTTCACCGGGCAGTATTCTTGCTGATCAAGGGATGGTGGTCTTGAGTGTGTCCACGGACCGGGTACAGCTCGCCAAGATCGAGGCGGCCGGGGATCATGCGCGGATCAGCTCGATCGAGCTGTCTGCCGCCTACCCCACAGGATCTCGTTGAGCGAGGAGTCTATCGACGCGGAGTCCCGTCGGCTGTTGGCGGGAGAGATTGCTTTGGGTCTGGTTCACGAAATGAACCAGCCGATCCAGCTCTTGGCGGGCCACCTGGAGCGTCTGCGGGAGGGGGCACCCCCGGAGTGGGCGCGGTCGCTGGCGTCGATGGAGCGGGCCGTGCAGCGCATCAGCTTGCTGGTGCTACAACTGCGCGGCTATTCCCATGCGGGTGCGCGCGCGCCTACGGTCCTGCGGCTTGGGGAGCTTGTGGAAGGGGCCAGGGAGTTGTGTGGGCTGCGGCTGGGGCCGGATACTGGTTTTTGTGTAGAGGTGGAGGATGGGCTGGAGGTGGTGGGGGATGCGGTGGGTCTGGAGCAGGTGGTGGTGAATCTGTTGTTGAACGCCGCACAAAGTGGAGCCTCTGAGCTTGGTATTCGTGGGTTTCGTCGGGATGGGCAGGTGTGGGTGGAGGTGTGGGACCGGGGCCCGGGGGTGGCGCCCGAGCTGCGGGAGCAGATCTTCGATGCCTTCTACACCACCAAGCAGCGGGGGGAGGGGAGCGGGCTGGGGCTGTGGATCAGCCGGCGGATCCTGCTGGAACACGGCGGAAATCTGGAGATGGAAGACAACCCGGGTGGCGGGGCGCTGTTTCGGATGCGCCTGCCGGGATAGAGACCGGGGATGATTCCTGAGCGTCGTCTTCGCGAAGAGCTGATTCGGGTGAGCCACCTGTGCTACCAGCGGAACTTGTTGGTGGCCTTGGATGGGAACCTCTCGGCGCTGCTACCCGACGGGGTGCTGTGTACCCGGGCGGGCTGCCACAAGGGTTTTGTGACGGACGACGACCTGATTGTGGTGGATCGAAACGGAAAGAAGCTGCGTGGCAGCGGGCAGCCCACATCTGAAATTCTGATGCATCTGGCCTGCTATGCGGAGCGGCCCGACGTAAAAGCGGTGGTGCACGCCCACCCGCCCATCTCCATCGCCTTCACCATCGCAGGGGTGAGTATGGCGCGCTGTGTGCTGCCAGAGGTGGTGCTGACGCTGGGCACGGTGCCCACGGTGGACTATGCAACCACAGGAACACAGACCCTCGCGGACCGGATCCGGCCCTACATCCGGGATCATGACGCAATCCTGATGGATCGGCATGGGGCCGTGTGCTTGGGAGACAGCCCCTTCGACGCCTTCTGTAAGCTGGAGACGATGGAGCACACGGCGCTGATCACGAAGTTGGCGCGGGACATGGGCTCTGTGAAGGAGTTGCCGACAGAAGAGGCGATCAAGCTGCGGAAGTTGGGCTTGCGTCGCTACGGCGGGCCACCCAGTGCCCTGGAGAAGGTGGAGCAGCCCGGTGCGGATCTGCCCTCGGCCTGCCTGTCCTGCTCGGGCTGTGCGAACCCCCATCCGACCGGGGTGGGGCCGCAGGTGAGCCTGAAGATGGCCCGGGTGACGTCGGGCCCGGTGCAGGCCCTGGGAGATCGGCAGGTGGAGGATGCGATTGTGGGCGAGGTGTTGCGGGCTTTGGGGAGGTAGGGGGACTCCGACCCAACAGGAAGAGCGCCCCCACCCAAGGCAGGAGCGCTCTGTAGTCTACATTACACGCTGAATGGTCCCTCAGTTACAGGAGGTGTTGCTCGCACCCGGCGTACCGTACTCCCGACCGTTGATGAAGGAGTACCACATCTGGCTGCTGGAGGCTTTGCACCAGTTGGCTGAGCTGTTGTTGTCGGTGGCGTCGTAGGAGTAGACATCGAGCTGAAGGCTGAAGCCGGGGGTCGAAGCCCAACCCAAGGTGTAGGCCACGGTGTCCACCTGGTTGGTGGTCGAGGCAGTCGCATTCATGTAGACGCTGAGGGATCCCGAGCGAGACCCCAGGGTGAAGCTGGAGTTCCGGTAGGCGGTGGCGGTGCCGCCATCGTCCCAGATGTAGTCGCAGAGGAGGTAGGAGCCGATGGTGGTGCTGGTCCAGGTGGTGGCCGCGCAGAAGACCAGGTGCTCGCCCGACGCCATCTGGATGCCCTCGGCCGGATCGATCTGGAAGCTGGCGCTGCCGTTGCTGATCAGCCAGTTGTCGAGGTAAAGCGTCTGGTTTGAGGTGTTGTAGAGCTCAAACCACTGGCCGTCCAGGTCGGTGACCAGGGTGCCAAACACCGGCTGGCGTGCCAGCTCGGTGATCACCACATCCCCTGCGACCACAAAGCCATCGTCGATGTAGCCGTCGCAGTCCTGATCCGCTCCATCTTGGGTTTCGATCCCGCCGGGGTTGGCGCTGCTGTTGGCATCGTCGCAGTCGGTCCCCGCCGAGACGTAGCCGGCGGGCTGGTTGCAGGCGGCGAGGCTGTAGGTACTGCTGCCGTAGCCATCCCGGTCGCTGTCGGCGTACCAGGTGGTCTCGCCGGTGGCGCCACTCTCGTCGGTGGAGTTGTCGCAGTCGTCGTCGCGACCGTTGCAGGTTTCCGTGCCGCCGGGGTGAATCGTCGCATCTGCATCGGCGCAGTCGGTGTTGGTGCTGACGTAGCCGGCAGGTTGAGTGCAGGCGCGCTGGGAGTTGGTGATCACGCCGTAGGTATCGCCGTCGCTATCGCGGTACCAGGTCGGAGCGTTGGTGGCGGAGGACTCATCGGTCGTTCCGTCGCAGTCATCGTCCACACTGTTGCACAGCTCGCTGGCGCCCGGGTAAGCGGCGCCGTTGGTGTCGTCGCAGTCGCCTGCCGTGGTGGTGTAGCCGGAGCCGGGGGAGTCACAAGCGATCTTCGTATAGGCCGAATCGCCATAGCCATCGCTGTCGTGGTCCATGTAGAAGGTCTTCGCGTCCACCGCGTCCGTACCGTCGGTAGATCCATCACAGTTGTCATCCACCTCATTGCAGGACTCGACCGCCTGCGGGTTCACCGCCGCGTTCTCGTCGTTGCAGTCCAGGGCCGTAGAGCTATAGCCGGCCGGTTGGGTGCAGGCGCTCTGGATGCTGGCGATGGAACCGTAGCTGTCGGCATCCATATCCAAATACCAGAGGATGGGAGCGCCCACCGTGGCCGTACTGTCATCACAGTCGTTGGTGTTCGTGACGTAGCCACGGGGCTGGGAGCAGGCCATGACGTCGTTGGCAGCGTCGCCCAGGCCGTCGCCGTCGTTGTCGGCGTACCACGCCAGCGCATCGGTCGCGTCCGAAGCATCGGCAGAGCCATCGCAGTTGTCGTCCAACCCATTGCAGACTTCGGTGCCTTCCGGGCTCACCTGAGCGTCCCGGTCGTCGCAGTCCCCGCCCCGGTCTGCGTAGCCGGAGGGCAGATCACAGAGCAGCTCCGCCTCTCCCTCCCCAAAACCATCCCCATCGCGGTCAGGGTAGGCGGACATGGCATCCATCGCCTCCTCGTCCTGATCGCCGTCACAGTCGTTGTCCGCACCGTCGCAGCGCTCGGTGGCGCCCGGATTACTGTTGAAATCAAAATCATCACAGTCATCGGCCTGTGCCGCATAGCCCGCCGGTTGCAGGCAGGACTCCAGGGTCCGGCTTTCGGCCCCGAAGCCGTCTCCGTCGCCATCTTCGTACCAGAGCTTGTCGGCCGGGGCATCGTTGTCCGCCACGCCATCGCAGTCTTCGTCCAGGCCGTTGCAGAGCTCGGGCGCGCCCGGGAAGGTGGCGGCATCGGCATCGTTGCAGTCGAGATCGGCGGTGACGCCGTCGCCATCCGCATCCAAGAGGCCGCTGGTGTCGTTCTCCGGGTTGCAGTCCTGATCCACGCCATCGTCGGCGGTCTCGGTTGCCCCGGGGTGGATGGTGGCATCGTTGTCGTCGCAGTCGCCGCCCGCGAAGCTGTAGCCGTCTTGATCGGCGTCTACGATGTCTTTTCCGGCCGGGCCGGTGGGCTCGCCACCGCAGGCGGCCAGGATCAGGGTGAGGGGGAGGAGGGTGCGGAGGAGAGATTCGGTCTGCATGTTGAGCTCCAGGGTTACGCAGGGGACATACGCAAGACCCGTGCCAACGAATAGTGGAGCTTTGCCCGTTGGGGTGACGAAAGGACTGTCGAAATTTCGACACCCTTCGTCGACGGTTTCGTCAGCAGTTGCGACGTTTTTTTCGACAGGCTCCTTCGGTGGTTTTGTCCGGCCGCAGTGGGCGCCGACGGTTAGGATCCAGAAATGCTCTGGCTCCTAAGTACGGTACATGCAGCCGCCCTGGCGGGAATCTCCTGGGTTCCTGCGGGGGTGGGGGCGATTTCCTGGTCTGAGTCCGAGGGCTTTTCGGGCACACGGGTGGGCGAGTTCGACGGATGGTTGCGCCCGCCGCTGAATTTTCAGGCGGGCTGGGTTGGCCGCAAAGATGCGCTGGTTGGCAACTTCGCCGCAGCTTTTTTTCGGGATGAGCAGATGGGGGCCAACCTGAGCACCCGCATGGTTGGTGCCCTGCGGCCGGGCTTGGACTATCGTCGCTACCTACGGACCCGCGAGGCCGGGCGTGTGAACGCCTGGGGAGACCTGGGGATCTACGGGATCATTCCCTTGGCTGCGGACCGCTCCGACGCCTACACCCCCGACGAGCAGGCGGACGCCAAGGAGGCCGCTTCCGGCACCCGCCAGCGGATCGGTGGAGGCGGCCTTCAACTGGGCCTGGGGGTAGAGTACCTGCTGCCCGACAAGCAGGGCATCCCGGCTATCGCGCTAGGGGCCCGCTACTTCGGACGGATGTACCTGGGATCCGAGCTTCAAGAAGAGGATGGCTTCCGCCTCTCCACCATCTGGCTGACTGAGGCGGCCCTCTACGTCGAGTTTTTCCTTTAGTATCGTTTCGGCATATATCGAAACGATATATGCGGCAAAAACTACTTGGGAAGCTGGATTTCCGGGTCTTTCCGGCGGCGCTTGTAAAAAATGCCCACCTTGCCGATCACCTGGACCAGCTCGGCATGGGTCTGCTCGGCGATCAGCGGGTACAGCTCCTTGGGGGCTTCCAGGCATCCGTCGCCAATCTTCACCTTGATCAGCTCGTGGCTGTCCAGCTCTTGCCGCACTTTGGTGGCGATGGCTTCGGTCAGCCCTTCCTTCCCGATGCGAACCAGGGGATTCAGAGGGTGCGCAAGTCCACGCAAGTACTGGCGCTGTTTTCCGGTGAGCCCGGCGGGGGGGGAGGGGGGGTGAGGTCAGACATGGCGCCCGCTTAGCCCGATCCGCCCGCCTTGGCCCTTTTTGCGCACAGCTCGCAGCGCTCGGCCGCATCTTCAAAGGCCAGATCGATGGCATCGGAGAGTTCAACGCGGTTTTTGAAGGCAGAGACCCGACGATCCTTCACCTTGATCAGTCGCAGCCCCAGGTCCCGGGCACCCTCGGTGCCGCGGTGCTGGTTGAGGTAGATGCCGGGATCGGCCTCACATTCGCTGACGGCCCCCGCCTCCAACAACAGCGCCATGGCCGCCTCACGCTGGGCTTCCTGGTGGGCAAGTTGACCGGACTTGGATGCCATCAAAACCTCTGTGGAGTGGCTTCTATACGCGGTATGCCGGGGCGGGGCCACCCGCCCGTCGACTAGCCGCGCAGACTCTCCAGCTCGCGCAGCAGCTCTGAGGCGGTGACCGCGTCCAGCTCGCCGAAGTTCCGGGTTCCGGTGTGTCGCCAAGAGGAGTCGCCCTCCCTGACGATGCTCAGGCTGATGGTCTGCTCTGGGAATTCATCAACCATCCCGGTGGCAATTCCCGGATCCAGGTGCATGTGGATCTCATGGCCTTCCAGCGGAATCGGCCGCTCGAACCACCACACCAGACCTGCGTCCTGGGCAGGTCCCCGCCGCCAGCCCTTGTTGACGAGGCCAAGGATTTTCCCTGTGGGAATCTTGATGTTTTTCAGTCGGTCGATGCTGGTGCTCTGCTTCTCTTCTTCGGTGAGCTGGAAGCTGTCGCGGCCAAGCTGCCGGAAGGGCTGGATGATCTGGTAGTCCGCCAGGATCTGCCCAAATTGCGCCGCCTGCCCCTCGTTCAGCTCCAGTACATGCACCACCCCCACCTTGTGATCGGGGGAGAGATCGAAGGGGCTGTCCTCCCCGTCGGCATAGCTTCCATCTTCGGCAACCCGAAAAAGATGGAGAAGTTTGCCATTTTCGTCGTAGGCGCCCCAAATCAGACGCCGCACGAGGTGCCCCAAGAGGGGGTGCCCGGCCAGAAAGAGGCGGAACACCTCCTCCGACCAGCGCCGCTGGGAGCACATGGAGAGTTCCAGACGAAGCACCTGCTGAGTCGCGATGTTCTTCACGTCTTTCTTCAGGGTCTTCCAGGTATCTGTTGCCTCCTTTGACTTTTCGGCATCGTCTTTGCTGTTGGGCTTGGGCAGGTCCGTCAGCAGCTTTCCGTCGCTGTCCCGCACGTTGGGGCGGAGCTGCTCGTCGAAGCCGACCCGGAATTGCCTGGGGCCAAAGTCGAGGATCATCGTACCCTGCTCGTCCAGGTTGAAGTCGGGCACCAGGCGGTCGGCCAGCTCCTCGGGGCTAAGGCCGCGTGCTTCGGCGATCATCTGGATCTTTTCGCGAGCCGCCTCTTGGAGTCCCTTGAACTTCACCTTTTGGGCGATGCCGTTCAGGCCCATCAGGGCCACGTCGGTGCCGATGGCGGCCAACACGTCCAGCCCCGTCACCGCGCGCTGGTGTTGGCTTTCTCCCGGCCAGAGCCGGATCAACGGCACCAGCTTGCGGGCCGCGTCGTCGTTGCCGATCATGCCAAGCTGGCGGAAAGCCCAGCCATCTTTAGAGTTTGCCCCGGCAAAAAGCCAGGCATTGAACAGGTCGTAGGAGAAGTCCCCCAGCGACTCCTCGGTACACAGCTCTTTTACGATGGCGATACCACCGTAGATATTATCGAGCTGCGAGAAGGACAACATCGTGCCCAGCGCATCTACCGCGGCAAGCGGCAGGCCCAGCCCGTTGCTGCGCAGGCGGGGCCGGGTGAAAGCGCCGGCATCCCAGAAGTCCGGCATCTTCCCTATCTTGTTGGGCACCTGGTCCAGCGGATCGGTAGCCAGCACTGCCTCCAGGGCCTCGGTCACGTCCGCCCGGCCATATTGGGCGCTCATGGCGTGCAATATGGCAGCATTGCCGTGGGTGTTGGCGATCAGCCGCAGCGCATTGCCCGCCGCGTCACGGGCCTTGCCGGGCCGCCCCAAGGCGATGGGGAGCAGGCCCACCACCGCAGCTTGGGGGTGGGTGCGCAGCCAACGATCCGCATGACCACGCCCCTTTTTCCGGTAGGATAGGGTCTCTCCCGCCAGGACGCCGATGTCCGGGTGGTCGAAGCCCATCAACAGCTCCAACTGTTCGGCGTTACGACCGATTCGTTCCAGCAGGCCGGGAAGTGCGGCCAGACCAAAGGCCGCCGCTGCGGATTTTTCCGCGCTCCCGTAGAAGGCCGTGGGGGGCACCTCGTTCCAAATCCGCAAGGCGAGGGACTCGGGTAGGGCGGTGATGTAGCCCTCCCACTTCCCGCTCAGCTTCTTCTTCTTCTTTTCCTCCTCCCAGAGCTTCAGGGCGGCAGGGTCTTCGCGCAGGGCCAGCACGGCGAGGCCCTTGTCGAAGCCCAGTTGCTCCAGGGTGTTGGCGATTTCCTTTTGCTTTTTGGGATCGGCAGGCGTGCGGTAGCTGTCTGTCCACTCTTCCTTCTGGCCGGGCGTCCATTGGATGCTCGGACTGTACGGGAGACGCGCCATGCCTTCAATGGTTTTTGTAACAACGGTCTTCTTTTTGGAGAGCCAGGGGGGCTCCACCAGGATGCGGTGCAGCTCGCCGGGGCCTGCATCGGCGACCGGACCAATGCGGGTGATCAGGGCGGCAATCCAGGCGGCCTGGCTGGCCGGCAGACTCTGCGCCAGGGTGGCCAGGGTGCCGTCGTCCTTGCGCAGCGCCTGGCTGAGCAGGACGGTGGCGGGCCCGGAGCTTCGTCCGCGCCCTCCGCCCACCGCAGCGAGGGCTGCAAGGGCGCGCCGGGGAAAACGCTGGGTGGCCGTGGATGCCGCCGCCAACACCTCTTTGATTTCCAGGCGAGAAAATAGCGCCTTCATGGCGGATTCGGTGGGGATGTAGGCGCAGGTGTCCGCCGCCGCCTTGACCCACTCTTTGTCGTTGGTGAAGCCGAGGATGCGCTCCAGGGCCGGTGTGGCCGCCACGCCCAGGTTCGCCAGGAGGGTAAAGCAGACCTGCCAGGGCGCAGCGTCGTCTCGCCAACTCTGGCGGGTGCGGAAACCCAGGCCGTAGCTGCCCAGCTTGGTGAGCTCGACCGCCTGCTTGGGATCCCGAACGGAGAAGATCAGCGCGCCGTCGGTCGCGGGAAGCTGGGCAGCAAAGTCCTGATCGGGAAAGAGATAGGCCACCAGCACTTTGTAGTTGTCGACCCCGAAAAGCTCGGTGGCTTTGGCCAGGGCCGCGCTGTAGGACTCCTCCGGCGCCACGGCGAGGTGCTCGCGCAGGCGCATGGCGGGCGCCAGAAAGTCCTTGTTGAAGACATAGTAATTGTACGAGGAGGATGTCGTGGGCCCCAGAACCAGCGTCTTGGGGCTGTTCCAATCCCCCTCCCACCACAGATCGTTGGTGCGGGCCAAGGCCTGGATCGCAAAGGCAGCGCCGGCTTGATCCACCCATTGATCCACCAGATCGTCCAAGGCCTCGGTCTGAGCCTGCTGGTAGGGGGTCAGCAGGTGGTACAGGGCGGCCTCCACATCGGGATCCTGTGGCGCGGTCCAGGTGCTCAGCTTCAGGCTGGGGTTCGGGATGCGCCTGCGCGCCGCCTCAAACCATGCATGGGTGTCGCTTGTTCCACCGATAAACAGCTTTTTTGACTCCTTCACCTGCTTGGCCCAGGCGTCGATCAGGCGCTGCTCGCCCTGCCCGCGGTTCACCTTGGGGGCGACCAGGGGCAGGAAGGCGCGGCTGGGATGCACATCGTCGCGCGCAGCTTTATCCCAGGTGATCTCTCCCGTTTCCACGACGAGGGTGGGGGTGGCCGGAGCGGGCGGGGCTGCCGGCGGAGCCACCACGGCTGCGGGGGCGGGCGCCGGTGCGGTGGGGGCAGCGGCCGGTGCGGCGGCCTTTTGGGTGGGCGTCTTGGCGGTTGTCGGGCTTGCAGCCTTGCTTGTTGCGTTAGCCACAGAGCCCGCGGTGGAGGCCGCCGCCGTCGCGCCGCCCACCTCGGCGTAGCCCTTCTTCACCTTTTCGCTGACCAGCTTGTCGTGCTCGGACTGAGCCTTGGCTTCCGTCGGAAAATCCTTGGTCTGGGTCTGTCCGGTGGTGCCGATCTTCCCCCAGGTCACCGTGAAGCTGCTGCCGGACAGCTCAATTTCCCAGAACTTGTTGGAGCTGCCTTCGGAAAACTCGAAACGACGCATGGACTCTCCGCGTGGCAGGCCGTTTAACTCGCTCCGGTGGTGCCGGAGGGGAGAAGAAGCACCGATTTGTCGTGCTCTTGTGGAGAGGACGACTACCAACCGCCCATGCCAGATCGGTTAAGCAGCGCCATGCGCAACCTCCGAGTTTTTCTGGAACGCCTCCGTGCAGAAGGCGAGCTGGTCGAGATCGAAACCACCTGCGATCCCAATTTGGAGATCGCCGAGATTCACCGGCGGGTGATCGCTGCGGGTGGGCCAGCCCTGCTCTTCAAAAATCCGAAAGGTTCTACCTTTCCGGTGGTGACCAACCTGTTTGGTACCCGACGGCGTGTGGAGCTGGCCTTTGGCGATCGGGCAGGCGATTTTGTAAAGACGGCGGTCAAGCTGCTGCACGAGATGGTGCCCCCCACCTTCGACAAGTTGTGGAAGAGGCGGGACTTTTTCTGGCAGGCTCTGGATCTGGGTATGGTCCGGCGGGGCAGCGGACCGATCCTGGAGCATCGGGAGCGCCCCGCGTTGGGCAAGTTGCCGATGCTCACCTGTTGGAAGGAGGACGGCGGCGCCTTTGTGACCCTGCCGCTGGTCTATACCCAGCATCCCGATACGGGAGTTCATAACCTGGGAATGTACCGCATCCAGCGGCACGATGACCAGCGCACCGGTATCCACTGGCAGATCGGAAAAGGGGGCGGTTTTCACTACAAAGTGGCGGAAGATCGTGGTGAAGCCCTGCCGGTGAACCTGTATGTGGGCGGGCCACCCGGGCTCATCGTCTCTGCGATCGCGCCGCTGCCGGAGAACGTGCCGGAGCTGCTGCTCGCCTCGCTGCTGGCGGGGGAAAAGCTCTCGTTGGTCGAGAATCCGGCGGGACCGCTGCCGCTGGTGGGAGAGGCGGAGTTTGCTATCGTCGGAAAAGTACCGCCCAAGCTGCGTCATCCAGAAGGGCCTTTTGGGGACCACTACGGCTACTACTCCCTGCGTCACGACTATCCGGTGCTGGAGGTGGAGGCGGTGCTGCATCGGAAGGATGCCATCTGGCCGGCTACGGTGGTGGGAAAGCCAAGGCAGGAGGACTTCTTCCTGGGCGACTTCTTGCAGGAGCTGCTCTCCCCGCTCTTCCCCATCGTGATGCCCTCGGTGCGCGACATCTGGTCCTACGGCGAGAGCGGCTACCATGCCCTCTCGGCAGCCGTGGTTCACGAGCGCTACGGCCGCGAAGCGATGGCCAGTGCCTTCCGCATTCTGGGAGAAGGTCAGCTATCCCTCACCAAATTCCTCCTCCTCCTCGACAAGCCGATGGATCTGAAGGACTTCAAGCCGGTGTTGGAGTTTGTGTTGGCCCGCTTCCGCCCGGAGACGGACCTGTATGTGCTGTCGAACCTGTCCATGGACACCCTGGACTATGCCGGGCCTGCCATCAACGAGGGCTCCAAGGGCGTGATGTTGGGGGTGGGCGAGCCGGTGCGGGAGCTGCCGCGGGAGTACCGGGGGCCCCTGCCGGTGGGGGTGCGCAATGTGCAGGTCTACTGCGGTGGCTGTCTTGTGGTCTCGGCCCCGGCCTATGCCCTGGAACCCGGGGCGGGAGAGCGGCTGAAAGACAGCTTTCCCGGCTGGCCCTTGGTGGTGCTGGTGGATGATGCCACGTTGGCCACACGCAGCGACCCCCGCTTCATCTGGACCACCTTCACCCGCTTCGAGCCCGCTGCGGACATCTTTGCTTCCCGACGAATCCATCGCAATCATATTGTGTACGAAGGCAGCATCGTCCTGGATGCCCGCTTCAAGCCCACCTATCCGGACGAGCTGTTCTGTGATCCGGAAACGGCGGCCCTGGTCAGCGAGCGCTGGAAGGACTATTTCCCCGGTGGAAAGGTGGCAATGGGCGACTCCGACGTGGCCGATCTGGGATAGGTATTTTCTATACCAGAGCGGAAATCATCGGATTTTCCGCAGACCGGACGGGGCTCGGCATCGTTAGCGAGCGCGTTTGTCGCCCCCGAAGAAGCGCCCGACCAGACGGCCCAGCCATGTGCCACCCTCGGTTGGTCTGGGCATCACGCTCTCCGGCGCCTCGTTGCCATCCGCATGTTCTTGAATCGGCTCAGGTTCGGGCAAAAGAGCAGGTTCGGGCTCCAGGGTACTCTCGTACATCGCCTGGGCAATGCGGGTTCCCTCCTCCATCCGCATCCGCTCCGAGTTCATGTCCTCGGCAAAGATGTCCCGCATGAAGTGGGCGAGGCTCTGCTTGGTGACGTCTGGCGCGGCGGGGTACAGAAAATCCAGAAGGTCCGCGTGCATTTCCCGGGCATCCGGGTAGCGGTCCAGTGGGCTGTGCTCCAGCGCGCGCATCACAATCTCGTCCAGCCGCGCGGGGATTGCCGGGTTGACCAGCGACGGCGGCTCCACTTCCCCGTTGCGGATGCGATCCAGCGTCTTTTGTTCGTTCTCCGCTTTGAAGAGACGTTTTCCGGTCAACATCTCCCACAGGATGATGCCGAGGGAAAAGATGTCCGAGCGACGGTCCAGGCTGCGAGCATCGGCCTGCTCTGGGCTCATGTACTCGAACTTGCCCTTGAGCATGCCCTCCTCTTCTTCTTCCGCGCAGTTGGCCGCCTTTACAATTCCGAAGTCAGCAACTTTTACGTCGCCTTCGTAGGAAATCAAGACGTTGGACGGGGAGACATCGCGGTGCACGATGTGCAGGGGCTGCTGGCTTTGGGGGTGGTTGCGTTTGTGGGCGTATTCCAGGCCCTTCGCGGCTTCCATCGCGATATAGACTGCAAACTCTTTCGGCAATAGCTTGCGACGTTCGCCGAGCTTTTTGAGGAGTTGCTTGGTATCCTTGCCCTCGATGCACTCCATCGAAATGTAATAGTTCCGCTCAATGCGGCCGAAGTCATAGATGCGGACGATGTTGCTATGTTGCAACAGCGCCGTGACCTTGGCTTCATCCAGAAACATCTGGACGAAGGAGCGATTTGCGGAGAGGTGCGGCAGGATGCGCTTCACCACCACGACATTTTCAAAGCCGCCGGCCCCGAAGGTCTTGGCCTTGAAGATCTCGGCCATGCCGCCTTGGGCGATACGATCCACCAGGTAGTAGCGGCCGAAATTTTCAGGCGCGAAGTCGAGCGCCACCGGCTCGGGCAGCAGCTCCAGCGGCTCCAGCTTGACTTCGTCCTTGACAATTTTGGGGGAGGTATCCGTCGTTTCGGAGACCTTCTTGCTGCCGGTCATCCGAAAGACAAAACGCGCATCTCCCACGGCCAGCTCATCTCCGGCGCGCAGGTCGCAGACGCCGATGGGCTCCCCGTTGACGAAGGTCCCGTTGCTGGACTTCAGGTCCTCCACCACGTAGCCGTTGCTGCGCCGGACAATACGGCAGTGAAAGCGGGAAACTTTCAGGTCACGCTTGATTTGAACCTGATTCTCCCGGCCACGGCCGATGGAGATCGGTTCGTCCAAATAGGGAAACTTCCGCTCTTCGGCGGTACCCTCTCCCTGGATCAGCGCTGCTTCCAGACTGCTCACCTGCTAACCCCTGCCACGGTCCACACGCTCCGGCATCCTACTACATAGTACGGTTCTGGCCCCGCGGTCCAGTCCGAGCACCCGGTTTACGGCGGCCATGATGCCTTCTATCGGGAAAAAGGCGTGCAGTCACGGGAAGTAAATTCTGCAGCAGAGATGGAGCGGGCGGCGTGCAGGGCGCCGGTGTCGTCCCAGGCATCCACACACATGGCCTGGAGCCGGGCGCGGCACCGCAGTGGGGGAAGGCGGCGGAAGGGGCGAAGGAGGGGGAGGAGCTGTCGCGGGCGGCCCTGGAGCCGGTAGCAGCCCACGGTCAGGTGGGGCAGGTAGGGCGCGTAGCGTTCCTCGATGCCCGAAAATCCGGCACGGAGTTGGGGAAGCTCTGGTGCGAAGACCTCCAGGAAGACACAGGAGCGGAAGCTGTTCACCCGCCCCACCTCCACCTCCACATCGCGGCCCTCCTGGGAAAAATCGGGTGGACCAAAGCCGTGAACCCACACGGTCACATGCGGCGTGGCCGGAGCGGAGGGGCGAAGCAGCGGCGCCAGCGCGGAGTACACATGGTCTCTACGCGCCAGAACTTCTGCTTCTTCCAGCACAAGCACCGAGACGTTGTACCATCGGCGGCCCTGGTGCCAGGCTTCGCGCCCGCCCGGATCTCCGGGAAGCAGCGTGCGGGACGTCAAAAACTGCTGCCAGCAGCGGGAAAAACTCAACGAAGCTGTTCCTAGGGTTGCGGGATGATTCGGATGGTGGTCCCCGGATTGCCGAACAGCTCAGAGCTCGGAACGGGCGACAGGCCGGCACTGAAGCGAATACCAAGCTCTCCCAGGTGCTTTTCGACGTGGGCCAGGCTGTTGGGTCGGAGGACCAGCAGGGTCGGCGGAAATATGCCCAGCACGTACTGCATCAGCTCGGGGAGGGTGTAGAGCAGGAGTAGATCCTCGACATCCTCCACCTGGAGCAGCTCGGCCGTTCCAAGGCCCACGGCACCGACCCCACCCGACCAGGCCAGTATCCGCGTCAGAACCGAATCTGGACCGTCCACCACCCGGTTCTGCAGCCACTCCAGGGTCCGCTTGTTCGTCCACTTGGAGGCGACCACAGAGCTTCTTGTCAAACGCCAGGTATTTCCGACACGATCCCCGATCTGGCTAAGCTCGGTTTCGGCCATCAGGTCCGCGCTCTCGGTGGGGCGGGCGTGGCCCTCCTCGTCCACAACAATACAGGGGGGAAGCCGCAGACGATAGTCGACGACCTCGGCCTTGGGCCTGCCCCGACCGGCCCGAGGGGGGGGCTCGGTGGGGGCCAGCGCATCCCGCTCGCCTACCGCGCGACGTTGCGGATTCCCTTGGACCCATTGATCCCGCTCTTGGGTACTGGAGAATCGATGCAGGTCCTGACCCACCAGCAGGCGGAGCGCGCCGAAGCTGCGTCCCCAGTCCATCAGGCTACTGCGGACGTTGCCCGGGAGGGGGCGGCCCGTTGCATTCTCCAGCTTTGCCATAAATTCTTCTGCGTTCAGTCCTGATTGAAGAGACTGAACCCAACGCTCCCGCTCCAGACGGAATTGGCGCACAGGATCTCCCGCCTTGACCGGCAGGCTGGTGGCGGCGCGGCCCAGGAGGAGTAGCAGCGCAGGGTCCGCACGCGTGGGGATCACCACATGAAAGTCCGGGGTGACATGCACCTGCTCTGAGGCACCTTTTTCTTCCGGAGCAGCGGTGCCGAGCAGGGCCGCTTTGCCGATGGGAGTCAGGCGGAAGGCCATACCGGTGGGCGGTGGTGTCCACGGCTCGCTTCGTCCCCGCAGTGCGCTCAACAGCACATAGCCGCCCGAGAGGCCGGATTCGGGCAGCTTGAGCGGGCCCGCCATGTCGATGAAGCCCATCGGCAGGCAAAGGTGGAGGAGGAAGGCCACCAGATCGTGGCGCTGCCCGCGCAGGTTGGGCAACGAGTCCCAGCGTCGCTCGCCCAGACCGGTGATACCTATATTCGGGTGTAGCTCGATCATCCGGTTGATCCAGCTATCTACAGAAAGCCAATGCCCTGGTTCCAGACGACGAAGTTGGCTGGCGCACAGGCCGTGGAGGAGGACGGAGGACTGGGGCAGACCGTCCGGGATTGGGTCGTCGGAAAACGAGGAGAGGGCACCCCAAAAACAGTGGTGGAGCAAGGTCTCCAATGGCGCTGCCAACATCTCCGCTTTCGGACCCGGGCGAAGCTCCTCTTCGGCCGAGAGGAGTCCGGTCGTCAGGGAGAGGTGGACCAGGGTCCCTGGTGGCATGGGGCAGGTGGGGATGGCTTTGGAGATGGCAGACTGCTGAGTGGCGTGCAACCAGCCTTTTTGGGTCAGGGTGAGTCGGCGACGCTGGCTGATGTCCAGCAGGTCGGTCAGCGCATTGGCAAAGCGGCTGGGATCACCCAGCGTGATCGCTCCGAAGTCCTTCGGTTCAACGGAGGGAAGTGACTCGGAGGGCGGCGGCCGCAAGGCGAAGGGGCCGGTAAGGCTGGGGGGAAGGCTGACCAGGGGGCCAGATGCGAAGAGATCCTCGGGTTCGATCAGGTAGTGCTGGGCCCCGGCGGGCACAAAAAAGCCGAGGTTTGCCAGGGCATTCATGGCTTCGGTCACCTGGGGCTCAGGGTGGCCATACTTCACCATGGTCAGGCGGATACCGGCCAGCGCGGTGGGGTGTACAACATAAATCCGATGGAGAACCTCGCCACACAGGGCCGGAAGAGTGGCGAGCTTTTTGGCGACCCGTTCCGTGTCCATCAGGATTTTTGCCAGTAGTTCAGCCGTATCTTTCAGGGGAACGGGGCCCCTAAGCTGGGGTTCCCACTGCTCCAGCATGTGCTGAAGGTAGGTGGGGTAGTACAGGCTCAGCCGCTGCGTCAGCCCCTTCAGGTCCATCGCCCCTCCCGCGCCGGGGCGTGCCCCAACTTCGCAAGGCGGGCTTCCAGCTTACTTTGGTCGTCCCTTCGGAATCCGGCCAGGTCAGGGCTGATTCGCACGGCCAACATCCGCGCCACGGTGGGGTCTTTGAGGAGGAGATCCAGGCTGGCTGCGTCGGCGCTAAGCCAGAGCAGGTTGCGATGAATGGTGTGGGACATGCGGGCTCGCGATGCAAAATCGAGTACGTTTGAGTTGGATGACTACTGAATGAGGCCTCATTCAGTAGTGGTTGCGCTGGCGGCGGAGCTCGGCGAAGACCGCATCGGGCTCGGTGCGGCTCACGGTGCGCTGAATTTCGGGATCGTCCCAGCGGAAGAAGGGGTTGGTCGCACATTCTTCGGCAATGGTGCCCGGGACGGAGGGGACCTTCAGCAGGCGCTGCCGCTTCCGAAGGGTGGGAGACTGTGGTTCCAGGGTGGTTGCAAAAGAGAGATTCTTTGCAGTGTATTCGTGGCCGCACCAGATTTTGGTGGTGGGCGGCAGTGCACGAAGGCGGGCCAGGGAGCTGCGCATCATGGCAGCCGTACCTTCAAAAAGGCGGCCACAACCGGCCAAAAAGAGGGTGTCGCCGCAAAAGAGGTTGCCATCCACGAGGTAGCAGATCGCGCCCAGGGTGTGGCCAGGTACGAACAGGATCTCCACCCGGCGCCCCCACAACAAAAAGGAGTCCCCGTCCGCGAGGCCCCGGGTCTGCTTGGGGATACGCTTTTTCTCCAGATCGTAGCGTCCCCCCAGCACTTCCGGGCAGTCCAGCCCCTCCACACCGCCCACATGGTCGGGGTGGTGGTGGGTGCACCAGATCGAAACAAGTCGGCGATGTCCAATGGCGATTTTCGCAGGCTCTGCCTCGGACGGGTCCACGATCACGGCCTCCTCTCCTTCGGTCAACAGGTAGGCGTAGTTGTCGCTGAGCATGGGGATGGGGTGAATCTGCATGGGGGCGAGGATAACAGGGAAAATGACTTCTTTCTCGGGGATCGAGGTACAGGTGATGTCCACCCACGTGGATCTGTTCGGTCACCTGAACCATGCGCGCTATCTGGAGTACCTGGAGTGGGCGCGTTTTGCGTGGGCAGCCCACCACGGCTTTCCTATCGAAAGAATGATAGAAGAGGGCTACGGACCTGCCATTGTGCGTGCGAACGTCACCTGGCGGCGAGAGTGCAGGCTGGGCGACCGGTTGCGGGTCACCGTGCAGCCCCTCTCGGCCCGCCGTGGCATCGGCAAGCTGCACCAGGAAGTCTGGAAGGGCGAAGAGCTATGCTTGGATGCCGAGATGTCCTTTGTGATGTTTGACCTGAAAGCCCGCAAGGCGCTGGAGCTGCCGGAGGCTTTTCTGGCACTGGTGAGGGAGTAGTGGATCAAAAAATGTCCTCGCCTACCCGACGAAACCTCTTGATCGGCTTGGCCACGGGCTTTCTGGCCGTGGTTGCTACCCAGGTGCGCGATGTGCTCCCCGGGGACCCGGCCACGGGTCACCAGGTGCTGGACACGGAGTCCATCGTAATTGTTCGATTGTTGGCTGAGTGTTTTATCGGCCCGGATCATGCTCTTGTGGACATCCCCTTGGAGGTTGACCATACGCTCGCTGCCCTGCCCGAAGTGGGGGAGCTGTGGCGGAGGCTGCCCAAGCTCATCGAGGCCGCGCCGCTGCTGGAGGGCTACTTCTCCGGCTTTACCGGCCTTTCCCCTCAGGATCGAGAGAAATTCCTGATGGGGTGGGCGGCCTCGGAGCGACTGGAAAAACGCCAGATCTTCAACGGTCTCCGGGCGTTGATCCTCTCTCACTTCTATTTTCAGCCTGCTTCCTGGCCGGCGGTAGGCTATGCCGGGCCCTGGGTGGGGCGTATTGCACTGCCCGTTCTTGCTCCCCGTTTTCCGCTGGAGGTACAATGATCATCCGCGGAAGCTCGGTTTCAGGCGATCTGCGGCTGCGTACCCAGGACCTGATCATCGGCTCGGGGCCCGGCGGCGCCACGGTGGCGATGCTTCTGGCCAAGGCCGGGCGTCAGGTGCATGTGCTGGAAGAAGGAAGCTTTGTTCCTGCGGAAGAGATGACCCAGCGCGAGCAGGAGATGATGGGGCGCCTCTTCTCCGAGGGGGGCACCCGCACCACGGAGGACAAGGGGGTGACCATCCTCCACGGGCAGGCGGTTGGCGGAACATCGGTGGTCAACCACCTGATCTGCTTCCGCACCCCCGATCGTCTGCTGGAGCTCTGGGCGGCCGAGGGGATCGACGATCTGGACCCCGCCTCGATGAAGGCCCGTTTTGATCGGATCTGGGAGATCCTGAACGTGGCGCCGATCGACGAGAGCCAGCTCAACCGGAACAACGCGCTGCTGATGGAGGGAGCCAAGAAGCTCGGTTGGAAGGGGCATCCCTTTGACCGAAACGCCAACTCCTGCATGGGGTCGGGCTTCTGTACCATCGGCTGTGCCTACAACGCCAAGCAGTCGGCCGCCCTCACCATGGTGCCCCTCGCGGGCCAACATGGGGCGCGGGTGCATGCGGACTGTAGGGTTACCAGGATTCTGCATGATGGAACTCGGGTTTCGGGGGTGGAGGGGGTGGTGCTGGGCCCGGATCGTCGTCCCAAGGCGACGTTGTTTGTAGAGGCGGAGCGGGTGATTGTGGCGGGCGGCGCAATTTTGACCCCCACCCTGCTGCTTCGTTCGGGTGTACCGGATGAATCCAAGATGATCGGGCGCAACCTGCACCTGCATCCCGGTAGCCCGGTGATCGGGCACTTTCCGGGGACGAATGTGGATCCCACCGTGGGTATCCTCCAGGGCTACGGCATCAGCGAGTTTTCCTGGCCTCTGAATGGCCACCCGATGGATGTGCTGCCCGAAGGTATCTCGGGGCCGCCGGGGGTGGCCTCGGTGGTGGTTCCGGGTCTGGGGGCAGCGCATCACGAGGGAATGAAGCAAATCAACGAAGCGTCGATTGCGGGTGTTCTCCTTCGGGATCACCATCCCGGCTACATCGAGCTTCGCGACGACGGTCGGCCGCTGGTGCACTACACCCTGCACCCGGAAGATGCCCAGCGGATGCGAGAGGGTTCCAAAAAGACCATTGAAGCCTACTTTGCGGCGGGGGCCAGCCGCTGCCTCACCGGCCATGTTGTCCCCACCGAAGTGCGTTCGGTGGCTGAGCTGAGCCGCTTGGATTCTGCTTCTTACGCGCCTGGAGCGGTGGCCTTGATCTCCTACCACCAGATGGGGACGGCCCGGATGGGGGGGCAGGCCAAGAAGCACGCAACCAATCCGGATGGGCGAATCTGGGGGTTGAAGAACCTCTATGTGGCGGATGCCTCACTGTTTCCCACTGCATCCGGTGTAAATCCTCAGATCAGTGTGTACGGTATGGCGATGAGGGTGGGCGAGCGGCTGGCGGCCGGCTCCTGAATCGGGTCGATCCGCCCCCTCTCCCTACAAAAGAGCTTGCCGTCTACGCGGGATTGATGTAGCCTCCGCAGCCGTTGGAGGTTTCTTGATTCTCTCTCTGCTCTCCCTGCTTTCTGCTGCGCCTGCTGATGCCGAGGGCGCCCGGGCCTTTGAAAAATGGGCGGAGAGCGCCCGGATGCGTCCGGTGGAGCGTCGGGTGGATCCTCCTCGGGGTGGGGCCGACCTGCTGAACGGCTACCAGTACGGGGACCTGTTTATCCTCCAGGACGATGACGGGGAGTGGTTCACCGCCGCCATCCAGAGCGTTGGCAGTGGTAATCTGGACTACATTACCAACTCCTTCATCAATGGCTTCTATCGGGACAATCCGGACAACTACGACTACCTTACGGTGGTGATGTTGAAGGATCTGAGCCTCTTCTTTGCCTTCTATCAGCCGGTTGCCAACGATGTTTTGGGCATCGGCTACGACTCGATCACGCCGGGGGAGGTCTTCGATCAGGACTCCACCAACAAGATGCAGGGCTTCATCTTCATGAACTATGAAGGCCTGTGGACCGGCAACCCGGAGTCCAGCCGCTATGTGTTCGGCCAGGAGTTTATGCACCGTTGGGGTTCTTTTGTGAACGCTGATGTGGAGGGGCAGCCCGACGATTTTCTGCTGGGTCGCGACACCGCCCACTGGTCCTATTGGTTGAACACCACCAATTCCCCCATGGAAGGAAACACCTGGAAGGACAACGGGGATGGCACCTGGAGCACCGACCGTCGAGCCGGCTCCACCTATAGCGATCTGGACCTGTACCTGATGGGTCTGCTGGACGCCGGATCCGTCGGTACCCAGACCTTTTTGAGCGTGTCGGAAGAGGAGCAGGCGCGGGTGGGTCTGGAGCCCGCCTCCTCGCCGGAGTACTTCAACTGCACCATGGGCGCCTGTGCGGACGTCACCGTCACGGCGACCCCGGTGAACTTCGGCCTGGACGCCATCGTTTCGGCCGAGGGGGCGCGGGTGCCGGCAGCGGCGGACAGCCCCAAGAGCTTCCGGATGGCCATCATTGTGCTGGCCCTGCAAGGCGATGACGTGGACGGTGCTTTGGATCGGGTCGATGGTCTGCGGCAGAGCTGGGAGCGGGACTGGGAGGAGGATGTGCGCGGCACCGCCGACCTGATCACCACCCTGGATCAAAGCACCGCCGCCACCTGGGGCGAGCCGGTCGACAGCGGACCGGTGGACTCGGCGGTGGATTCCTCCGCCGATGACTCTGGGAACGTGGTGAAGGACACCGGAAAGGACGTTGCGGGTCCCGCTTGCGGCTGCAACGCCGCTCCCGGGGGCTTGCTGGGGCTGGGCTTGGGCCTGGGGGCCCTTCTTGTGCAGCGTCGCCGTCGTAGCTGATCCCGCCCTCTGAAGGGCTCACCTCTTCTTTTCAGGTTATCCCCTCCCATGACCTCCGACTGGCCGGAGTATGAGATTGAACGGGTCGCTGGGATCCTTCTTCGGGTGGAGCTGCAAGAGCAGCGCCATCGGGAGACGGGTGCGTGGGCGGCCCTGGTGGATCACCTCAATCGTGCTGTTTCGGCCGCCTGTCTGATTTCGCAGGAAGAGGAAGCGGAAGCCTACGTCCTGCGCACCAGCGAGGCGATGCGGCAGTGGGTGGCGGCGGTGCGTCAAGGCTACGCCCGCGCTTCGTACAATAATGACTTTTCTTCGGTCCGAGGTATGCTGACCTTGGTGCTCTCCGGGGTGCCCGAGGTGGAGAGCGTCTGCGACGAGTTCCTGCGCCAGACTGGCGGGCTGCCCATCGGGCCGGTGTACAACGCGCGGTTGGTGGCCCAATTGGTGCTTCGGAAGGAAGCGGGCGAGCTGGCCCGGACGGGCATGCAGTGCTCCATGGAAGATCAGGGTCTGGGGGCGCCCTGGCGCCGCTTTGCGCTGGCGATTCCGGCGGGGGATCTGCCCGCGATGCGCAGCTCGGTGGACCGATGGCTGCTGGAAAAGACCGAAGCGACGCAGACCCATGAGTGGGGCGCCTACAACGAGGTGCCGATTGAGGTCTCCGGGGCGCTGGCGGTGGCCGAGCGCTGGGGAACCCCCTTGAAGGTGTCCTCGAACCGGGTTCTTCCTCGTTTTCGCACGGAGTAGTCGATGCCGCAGCCGGAGCTGATGACCCCTCCCCCGGTGCCGGCCGAGCGGCGGGTGTACGAGATTTCCGACCAGATGGTGGAGGGCGTTCTGGCCCCGGGTTGCAGGGCCGAGGCCGTTTTTCCGGGTGGAGGCTGGCCGGACAACCGGACGGCAGTGGCCCAGCAGCGGGCGGAGGCTATCGCCGCGTTGGAGGCCTACACCTTCCCGGCTGCGCTGGACTGGATGGAGCCGGAGCGCAGCGGCGTCCGCACCGACGGCCTGGTGGTGATCCACCAGGGGCAGCTCATCTACGAGCGCTATGCCCACGGCTATGACGTGGATCGTCCTCACCTGGCCTGGTCTGTTTCGAAGACCTTTAATGCGGCTCTCGCGGGGATCGCCGTGCGCGAGGGACGGATGGATCCGCTGGCCTCTGTCTGCACCTACCTGCCCAAGCTGCCGGGGACGAGCTGCGACATCCGCGTGGTGGATCTTCTGGAATTCAGCAGTGGCCTGGATTGGCACGAGACCTACGAGGGCAGCTCCCCCACCGCCTCCTCGGTGCTGGCCATGCTCTACGGCGAGGGCCAGACCGACATGGCTGCTTTTGTATCCCAGCATACATTTCGGGATAAGCCGGGAACCACCTATCAATATTCTTCGGGTGACAGCAACCTTCTCGCGGCGGTGGTGCGTCGGGTGATGGAACCCCAGGATGGACCGCGCTACCCCTGGACCCGGCTTTTTGAGCCCCTGGGCATGACCAGTGTCACCTGGGAGCGGGATCTCGCGGGCACACCCGTCGGGAGCAGCTACCTGTATGCGCCTCCCCGGGACCTGGCGCGCTTCGGCTGGCTACTGCGCGAAAATGGGTGTTGGAACGGCCAGATGTTGCTCCCCAATCGCTGGGTGCAGGACATGTCCCGGGTGTCGCCCGGCTTCAAAGGCAAGCCCATCGGCGCTGAGGCGGACGATGTGCAGGGGCGCCAGCTCTGGTTGAACCAGCCGGTGCCTGAGCAGGGTCGGACCGGACTGCCCTGGCCCTCGGCCCCCACAGATACCATCGCAGCCCGCGGACACTGGGGGCAGTCGATTGTGGCGATCCCCAGCCTGGACATGGTGGTGGTGCGTACGGCCGATGATCGGGATGGAAGCTTTTCCCTGGATCATTTTCTCGCGCTGGCGATCGCTGTAGCCGGGGAGGGGCCCGTACCCGCCGCGCTCGCGCCGGTCGCCGAGGTGGCAGAAGTGGCCGAGACAACGGCGGCGGAGAAGCTGCCTCCCTATCAGAACGGCCTGCTGGAGCTGGCGGCTGCATTCAGTGCCAAGGAAACCTGCTCCTGTCGCTATGTCCTGAAGATGGACGACGCATTCTGTGATGATCTTACGCGGGTGAGTCCGAATGTAGCCTCGGCCCGTACGGACGACAGCGAGCGGGAAGTTCGCGCTTCTGCCCTGCTGTTCTGGGGAGCCAAGGCCCATTGGATCGATGCCGAGCAGGGCTGCATCCTGGACTAGTGGGGACCGCTCAGCAGGCGCCCGCTCTGCAGCGGCATCATCGAAAGCAGGCCGTTCTTCACGCCTGCCATCGAAGCGATCATCTGGCGTCGAATCCAGGGAATTTTCGAAGCCAGCGGCATCGCCACATCCCGGAACCAGCCCACCGGCTCCAGATCGGACTGGAAGAAGGGGGTCAGGTAGCGGGTGGCAAGTTGATAGTAGAGTAGGTTGAACTTTCGTTGTTGGCTGTATTGTCGTAGCGCCTCTGGCACCTGCGCCCGGGCCAGGCACTCGCTCAACACCCAAGCATCTACCAGCGCCAGATTGGCCCCCTGGCCAAGCTGCGGGCTCATCGCATGTGCGGCATCTCCCAGGTAGACCACATCCTCGGTGTTCCAACGGGACATCCACACATCCCGATACCGTGCAAACAACATCTGCTCCGGATGCTGAATCTGCTCCAGAATGGGGGCTGCGGCGGGCTCCATCCCCAGTACCTCCGCCTTCCACCCGGAAAAGTCGCTCTTCCAGTGATCCACCTGATCGCAGCGCAGGCTCCAGAACAGAGAGACCTGCTCTTGCCGGCCCCCCCAGCCCTTCCCCGAAGGCAGGAGCCCGAGCATTTTGCGGGTGCCCCGCACCACCTGCTGGAGACGGTCGGGAAAGGGAGGGTGTTCCGCCAGAAACCATAGGGCGCCCCAAGAATAGTGGCGCACGGCGGCCCGGAGCGGCGTGTCATCCCGCAGATCCGAGCCCGCCCCATCCCCCACAATCACCAATTGATGGGGTCCATGGCGCTTTCCTCCCACATCTACCAGCCAGCGACCTTCCGCACTTCGCGCCAGGTCCCGGATCTCCACCCCGCAGTGTACAGTTGCATTTTTTTGTGCGGCTTCAAAAAGAGTCTGGAAGAGTACCCCACGCTGCAAGCCCAGGCCGAACAGGCCCGGGCTCAGGTCGTGATAGTGAAGATCCAGCAGGGTTTTGTGGCGGGTGTTGCGTACATGAAGGCGCTCCAGGTGGGCCCCGTGCTCCAGGATCGGGCCCAGAAGGCCCAGCCGCTCCAGCACCCACTGTCCGGTGGGCTGTAGCATGATGCCTGCCCCCACAGGGCCCGGCTGGGGCACCGCCTCATACAGGGTGACGCGGTGGCCCGCACGTCCCAACAAAATTGCGGAGGCTGCACCAGCAGTTCCTCCACCAATAATCCCGATGTCTATGCTCAAACAAGATCCGCAAAATGGCGGCGGTTGTGGGCGAAGACGCTGGAGCCCACCACCAGCACCAGGCCGGCCACCACGGTCGGAAAGAGAAGCTGGTTGAACACGGGAAAATGCTGGTTCAGAATCAAACCCTGGAAGATACCCACCAACTGTGCCATCGGGTTCAGGTAGAGAAGCAACAGAAATGGGCGCGGCCACGCCGAGGCCGGATAGAACACTGGGGTCAAAAACAGGCCTGCAAACAGAGCCGACTGAACCCAGTGACCCATGTCTCGATAGTAGAGCTGTAAGGTGGCTGTCAGCATTCCCAGGCCAAGGGTCAACGCGGCCTGCACCAGAATAAACACCGGAACCAGCAGAATATGTGGGGAAAGGCCGTCCCCCAAAAAGAGGGCCGCCAGCATCAGAATGCCCAGGCCGATGCTGTGGTTCAGCGTGGTGCCCACCACGGCCTTTGCGGGCAGAACGATGCTGGGAAAGTTCATTTTCCGCAAAAGGTGCCCGTGCTCCGACAGCGAGCTGGTCGAGCGGGTCAGGCCCTCCTGAAAGGCGTTCCAGGTGACCATGCCGCCAAACAGGAAGAGCACATAGTGCAGCGTACTGCCCTGGGGGTGGAACTTCACACCGATCAAGGTATGAAAAACAAAGGTGTAGGTGATGAGCTGCAAGAGGGGATGAATCAAGGTCCAGTACAGCCCCACCGAGCTGCCCAGGTAGCGCATCTGCAGCTCCTGGTGGACGAAGGCCCACAACAGGGAGCGGGAGGCCCACAACAGGCGCAGCTCCGCCCAGGCCCCCGGAGGGGTCGGGCTGCTCACCTTGCCCGCGGGGGCGGGCGTAGGTGGGGTCTGGCTACTCGGCCTTACCAAAATAGACGGTTCCCCCCAGAGAAATGAAGGTCAGGCGGGATTCAAAGCGACCGTTGCCCACCACGATCCCCTCTCCCACCACCGAGTCCTGGGTATTCAGGGGGTTGGTCTGAAGGGTGATCTGGCGTACCTGAGAGTCGGTGATGGTCCGATCAGCAAGGAACTGCTGGCCGAAGGAAACATCAATAGAAGCGCGCTTTTTGATGTTGAAGGAGGCACCGGCCCCCAGGCCCCACTTGGGTGTGTCCACCACGGCCACGCCTTGCCGCTCAGCAGGGACCGCACTGCTCTCGTAGTAGCCCCCAAGGCTGACCCGCGCCCACTCGTTCAGGCTGAGGTCGCCCCCCAGCCGCACCGACCATGCGTCCACAAAGCCAGTGGGAATGCTCACATCGTCGGTGACGACGACATCGTCGAGCTGCAGCAGGCTGTCCTTGGTCTTCAGCTTCAGGTCGACATCCGTGATTTCCAGCGCCTTCCCGGCACTCCACTGGGTCCAGGTGAAGGCGGCTTCCACCTTCAGGGGCTTGACCGGCTGCACCTGCACGCCGGCGCGGAGGATCAGCGGCACCGTCACCGTCAGCAACACGTCGTCGTCCACCGTGCGGGGGGGGCAGCCGCCGGATTCCATCTTCTTGTCGGCGTCGCAGGGGCCCTCGGACTCCTCCAGAAGCGTGTTGAAGAAGTGATCTTTATTGAACTCAACAGAAAGATCGCCGCGCGCCTTGTAGGTGATGGGGGGCTGCAGAGAGGCTCCGATCTCCATCCACGGGGTGGGCGTGATCAGCAGCCCGAAGTTTGCCGAGGGCTCGAAAAAGTCCCAGGAGTGCAGGTCCAAGACCACGTCGGTGTTGGGATCATCTGAGTAGGCCGGCGGGTTGCTGCCCTCGCTCCCGTCGTAGTCCAGGATGGCCGACACGGTGAGCGACTCATCTGCACGCAGCAGGGTGTACTGCAAGCCTACCCCCAGCGTAAGCCAGGGCACTTTGGGTGTATGCAGGGCTACCGAAGGTCCAGCATAGATCTGCCAAATCAAAGAGTCGATCAGACCGTAGCGCTGCGCGCCGTTGGCATCGAAGGCCATGTTGGGCGAGGTAGGAATGTAGAGCCCGAAAGCAAAGGTGCTACCTTCCAAAAAGGAACCAGGCTTCCCCAGCGGGAAGGCCACACCGCCCGCCGGCTCGATCATCGGCGGAGCATCGTTGGTCACCGGCTCGCAGTTGGGATCGCAGGAGCCCTCGCCATCGATATCCATACGCTCGAACTTCACATACTGCTGGACACCCCAGAGGTTGAAGTTGAACATCGGCCGCTTGATGTGGCTGAGGGCGGCCGGGTTGTAGTACTGGGCGGAAAGGTCGTCCGCACCGGCAACGAAGGCGCCTCCCCGTCCGATCGCACGGGTGCCGGAGTCCAAAAAGTAGTAGGCGGCCGCGTGGGTCTGGCTGGCGAGGAGCAACAGCATCATCGGGGGCAATCTCCGTTGATCCATCTTCATACCACAGGCGGGGCGGTTTGGGATAGATCTCTTGCCACGTCAAGAGAAAGCGCGGGATCCAGAGGAGGGCGCGTAGAAAATTATGGACGCCGCGTGGAACGAGGCAAAAGGTTATGTATGATGCTTCTGGAGGTTGGCCATGTACGCGCTCTTCTTCTCTCTCCTGCTCGCCTGTTCCGATCCCTTTGCGGACGCCGAGAAAGCCAACAACATTGAATCCTGGGAGGCCTACCTGGCCACCGGGCCTGACGGTTCCGAAAAAATGCTGGCGGAGCAGAAGCTCGCCATTCTCTTGATCGACAAGGCGAAAGCGGAGAAATCTGTAGCTGCCTACGATGTCGTGATCAAGCGTTTTGCCAAACATAAGGACATCAAGCTGCTCAAAGAGGAGCGGACCAAGCTGGCCTACATCGAGGCCGACGCCGCCGGGACCCCCGAGGGCTGGAAGAAGTTCCTGGATGAAAATCCGGAGGCCACCAAGCTGCAGAAGGACAAGGCCCGCGGTGCCATCGGCGTTGCCGAATATGGCAAGATCGTGGTGGGGGAAGTCAAAATGGAGCAGGTGAACCTGGCCGAGGATCCCAAGGGTCCGAAAGATGGCTGGGGCTTCAAGGTGGACTTCAAGAACGACGGCGACAAGATCATCGAATACCTGAATATCGAGCTTCGCTTCCTGGATGCCAAGGGGCAGCAGATCGGCGCCGAGAAGTGGCCGCTGGTGGCCCAGCAGGGCCCCGGTGGGGTTCCCGTGGCGGAGGAGACCACCAAGCCCATGAAGCCCGGCGAGAGCCGGACCTGGGACTATTCCACCGGAAACACGCCGCAAACCTGGGCTCAGCAGGTGAAGGTGGTGCCGGTAGCGGTGCGCTTTGTGGGCACCCCCCCCAATGAGGGCGCACAGCCGAAGTGATCTGGCTGCTTGGCTGCCTTGAATTTCCTCCGGAAGCCCTCACCTGCGATCCGCGGGTGCTGGCTCCCGGGGAGCTGCGTGCGCGGCGGATTCCCTGTAGCGAAGAGCTGATCTCTGGCGGGGAAGGTCGCGTTGGCGACCTTTTGATCGAAAATTCGCTCGCACGCTATGTGGTGCGAGGGCCCTATGCGGCCTTGACGCGCCTGGGCGAGCCCGGTGGGACCCTGGTGGATGCGGCGGTCCCCGGCGAAAGCGACATGCTCCTGGAGCTGACCCCCGATGGCGATCGGAGCGAAGTGATCATCGAGGAGGGCGAGGAGGAGGTGGTGCTGCGCCTTCCGGGGCTGAGCTATCGCCTGCGCGCGGACAGCCCGGTGCTGGAGATCGAGACGACGGGCGCCGATTTTCAGGGGATCCCCGGCTATGAGCGCACCGGGGCGACGCTGCGGGGGCGGGGCTTTTTGGGTGCTGACGCCGAAGAAGTGGAGGATCGCGGCGGCTATGCACGCATGGAGGGGGCTCTGCGGGTGTCGGTGGACCGCGACAGCCTGTGGACCGAGCCGATGGAGGGCGAGGCGGATGCGGACCGGATCCTGGTCTATCGGGAGGAAAAGCCGCTGCTGCGGCTGCCCATCGAGGCGGGTGCCTGGGCGGCGACCCTTCCGCCGGGGGTGCGGCTGGAGGGAGAGCGGGAGGGATGTGTGTATGAGGGGTTGACCCTGGTCGAGTGCGGAGAGGTGAAGCTCAGGCTGGTGGACCCGCAGGGGGAGCCGCTGGTGGGAACCCTGACCGATGGGCACCGCTCCTGGCCCATTCCGGCGGGGGGAGGCAGGCTGAGGGTGGGGCCCAGCCCGCGCCGTTTATGGGTGTGGGCCGGTCCGGCTTATTCAACGGCAGAGCTGGACTATCCGGGGGGAGAGCTACAGCGGGTGGTGACGTTGGAGGCGGCCATCGATCGCGGCCTGCGCGCGCAGGCGGAGCTGGCGCTGGAGGCAGGCCCGGATCTGGATAGTTCTCTTTCTTCCTATGATCAACTGGTGTTGGCTGGGGCGCGGAACAGCGAATTTGTGGTGGTTCTGGCCGACAACGAGGTGCCCACGCTGCCAGGCCCCATTCGGGATCTTCCCCTTGCGCAGCCGGGAAGTCGGGCGGGTGGGCTGCTGTGGTCCTGGCCCTGGTACGGCTCGCCCAAACGTCCGGCGCATGGGGCGGTGCCCTGGGCGGGGTTGAGTCCGCTGGATCTGCTGTCGGTGAGCGAAGGCAAGGCGGCCGAGCGCCGCCTGACGGTGGTGACGGCGGACTGGGTGGAGGCGGCGCTGGCTTTTCAGGAGCCCTACCTTTGGGATCCGCGTCCCACCGCACTTTTTCTGGACAGTCCGGGCGATCTTCCGGCCTTTCTTTCGTTGATCGAGGCGCGGGTGCCGGTGGCGCCGCTGGGGCCGACCACCTGGCTGGGACTGGAGGCGGACCGCAATATCCCTGCCTTTGAGAAGGCGATTTTTGAGGGATGGACGGTGGCGGGCAATGGCCCGGCGCTGAGCCTGGCCGTGTCGCCGCGCCCGGTAGGGGGGCAGTTTTTGGTAGAAGCGCGCGTAGAAGCGCCCCGATGGATGGGGGTGCAGCAATTGACGCTGTGGAGCCCTGCGGGAGAGCTGCCGCTCCGCACCGACGCTTCGGGGGTGGCCACCACACAGATTCCCGTAAATACTTCGTGGGTATTTGTAACGACACAGGGACAGACGACGCAGGATCTCTGGGTGGGCCCGCAGAGCTGGGCAGTCTCGGGGGTGCTGTGGTTGGCGGGGGCGGGCTGAAGTCAGGGTTGGAGAAAATCAACTCTTCAGACGTCTGAAGAGTAGCTTGCAAATCTGTTTGGTGTTGTAAAAGTCGGTGTTTCTTCTTTCGATGATGCCAGATCCGGCAGCGCCAGGCACGGCCAGAGGGATGCCAGAGCGCCGCCTCCTCCTCCCCCTTGGCTTCCCCTTTCCCATCGTCGCCTCTACAGGATTGCTCGCAGGTGCTCCAGCATCTGGGGGACGGCGTCTTCCCGGAGCTTCTTTTGTGCGGCTGCGTCCAGCAGCGTGCAGGGTGGGGCCTCCTGTCCGGCCAGCAGGGCGATGGGGGAGGGCACCGGCGACAGGGCATGGGCCAACAGCAGGGTGTCGGCCAGGGTCCGCGGCTTGGGGTTCATCTGGCCGGTCCAGACCTGTTCCATGGCTTCGAGTACATGGGGTGGAACCTGTATTTTGTGGAGGAGGGCGCGCCCGAGCTGGGCCTCTGCGTCCTGGTTCCAGCCCTCCAAGCTGCCGGGGCCCCCAAACAGCATGCCGGGGTGGGCAACCGCATTCGCGATCAGAAAGAAGGTGCCTGATTCGTGGATGATCCCGGTAAAGGTCGCATCCTCCTCGTCCACATGGGTGATGCGCTGGGCGATCAGGGTGGAGAGCGCGGCGACGTAGGACACGTGCTCCCACAGGCGAACGGTCAGTTTTCGCAGCTCGGGCGTGGGCACCATCTCTTTAATCTGGCGTACCACCCCGGCTGTTCCCATTGCACGCACATTTTTGAAGCCCAGGCGCGACGTGGCCGTCTTCAAATCGGTGACCTCCCGGCCAGTTCGCCGGAAGGCTGCGGAGTTGGCCAGGGCGATGGCCTCGGCGGAAAGGCCGGGCTCTGCGGCGATCATCCTGGCCATCTGCTCGATGGATGCGTCCGGATCATCGACGGTTTTTTTGATGTTCAGCGCAACATTCATTGCGGTTGGAACGACAAAATCCGGGCTCTGTGCGAAGGCCAGCATTTGTGCAAAGGCTTCTTGATGGTCCATGTTCATCGGGTTGACAAGCCCCCCTTTGTGGATAGGTCCCGAGTATGGCACGTATTCTCCTTCTTGTTTGGGCCTGTACCGAAAATTCGAGTACAGTCCTGGAAAATACGGAGAGCCTGTCGGAGGATTCGATTGCGCCCGCGCAGCGCTGGCCGGTACACCTGCGGGTGTTGCTGGATGGGGATCCTGCGGAGGGTGTTCGGGTAATGCAGGGTGGAGGCAAACAATTCTGGCTGACCGATCGCAACGGGGAGGCATTGGTGGAGATGCGTGCCGACATCGTGGGGGATCGCTACCTGATCGCCGCCCACCCCGAAGCACGGGTGGGTGGGGTGGAGCTGCCCGATCCCGGTGTTGCACGCGCCGAAATCACGCTGGAGCGCTACGACACCACCGATAATCCGGCCTATGTCTTCGCCGATCCGGGACCCTTGAACCAACACGAGACGGACACCTCTCAGTGTGGCCACTGCCACCCCAGCCTGATCCAGGACTGGTACCCTTCCCCCCATCGCTCGGCCGCCTCCAACCCGGTGGTGCAGGATGTGTATGGGGGAAGCTCGGTCAATCTGAACAGCGTGGAGCTTTGCCTGGCGGCGGGCGGTCGCTGGGCGGATGTGGTGGAGCCGGGGACGGGCCTGACCGTGCAGCGTTGTCGGGTCGGAAGCTCTGTTGCAGAAACAGGAACTTTTGGGTCCTGTGCCGACTGTCACGCGCCGGGGATCGATGGCGCGCTGGGCGGGCGGGATCTTCTGGAGGCGACGGGGGTGGCCTATACTTCCGGCGTTCACTGCGATGTCTGCCACCATGTGGAGTCGGTGGACATGCAGGCGCCGCCGGGTGTTGGGGGGCGGCTGCACATCCTCCGCCCCTCGGAGCCGGCGACCTCGGTGGGGATGGGGCCCTGGAAGCCCCTGAGTTTTGGGCCACTGGCGGATGTGCTCAATCCACGGATGGGTTCGGTCCTTCGGGAGGAATTTCACGAAGCCGAGCTCTGTGGGGGCTGCCACGAGCAGGAGGCGGCACCGCTGGTGGGGGTCTTGGACCCGCTGCGCTGGCCCTCGGGCCTTCTTCCCATCCACAGTACCTTTTCGGAGTGGCAGGCGGGGCCGATGAACCCCTCCGCGCCCTGTCAAAGCTGCCATATGCCTCCGAAGCCGGAGGTGGGAAATGCGGCCGATCTCTACAATGTCTTCGGGGATGTGGAGGCGGGGGTGGCGGCGGGCTGGGAGCGGGCGCCGGGCGAGGTGCGCTCCCATTCCTGGTGGGGGCCTCGACAACCGGAGGCGAAAATGCTCGAACTTGCGGCATCGGTCACAATCGAGGCCGAGGTGGAGGAGGGAGAGCTGCGGGCATCCGTCACGGTGAAGAATGTAGGGCCCGGCCACGCCATCCCCACGGGAGAGCCGCTGCGAAATCTGCTTTTACGGGTGGGGGCATGGTGTGGCGACGAGCCGCTTCCGGCGACGGGAGGCGCGGTGGTTCCCGACTTCGGCGGCTGGCTGGATCGCCAGGATGCGGGGGCTGACTGGACCCAGTGGCCGGGCGCGTCGGTGGGGGAGGTGATCCGTGTGGTGCGGCGGACGGGAGAGTGGTACAACTACCTTGGTTTTGGTCCCTTTGGGGACGGTCGTTTTTCGGCTGCGGAGAAGGGAATGCCGGTGGAGGAGGCGGTGGGCGAAGCCACCATCCTCGCCGTCCAGGACGGGGTTGTGACGCTGGATCGTGTGCTTCCTCCTGGAGATCTGGCCTACCGGACAGAGGCTGGGCCGATGCCACGCAGCGGAGATGTGGCCGCGGCGGTGGCCGGCGCTCCGGGTTTTGCCTTTGCGCGGGTGCTGGTGGCGGCCGATGGAGAGCGGATGGTTCCGCACTTTTTGGCAACAGACGTCGCGAGTGACAACCGTTTGCTGCCGCAGGGGTCTTGGACCAGCAGCCACAGTTTTGCGGCCTCCTGTGGAAAACCGATGGTGAAGGCGGTGTTGATCCACCGCGCTTGGCCGCTCCGCCTGGCGCGGGCGCGGGCCTGGCCGCTCACGGAGTCGGTGATGGTGGAGGCCGCATGGTGATTTTTTTGATTGCCTGTGCTTCACCCGAGCCCGACGCGTCGGGTAGCTCGCCCGCGCCGAGGCCGCCCGTGGACGCTTCCGTGGCGTTGAAGCAACCTGCCGAGGCCGAAGACCTGGACCCGGCCCCGGGGAGCCTCTGGGTGGAGCTGGAAGCCGCGCCGCTGGACTTTGGGGTGGGGGAGGAGGAGGTCCGGGGCTATGCCTACAATGGCCAGGTTCCCGGCCCCACCCTTCGGGCGACGGTCGGGGACACGATTGTAGTGGACTTTACAAATCGTCTGGAGGTCCCCACCACCATCCACTGGCACGGTCTGCAGGTGCCCGCTGACATGGACGGGGTGACCTGGCTTTTGGACCCCCTCCAGCCGGGCGAGAGCTTTCGCTACACCTTTGTCCCGTCGCAGGCGGGCACCTTTTGGTATCACCCCCATGTGGATGTGGACCAGCAGGTGGACTTGGGCCTCTACGGTGCCCTGATTGTGGAGGATCCGGCAGAGCCTGTCGCGGATCGGGATCTGGTGCTGGTCTGGGATAGCTGGGGGGAGCAGGCGGCAGCGACCAGCGAGCACAGCTCTCCCGACCCGGCATCGCTGCGGTGGACGGTCAATGGTCAGCTTCAACCAGTGCTCTCCATGAACAGTGGAGAGCGACTGCGCCTGCGGATGCTCAATGTCAGCAACCTGGGCTATCTCGATCTGCGCTGGGCCGACATGCGGCAGATCGCGGCGGATCAGGGGCTTCTTTCGGAAATGCTCCAGCCGGACGCGCTGCTGCTGGCCCCCGGGGATCGGGCGGAGTTCGAGTGGTTGGCGGGGGGGGATCAGGAGATCCAGACCGGTCGCTACACCGCCAGTGGTGGCGTCGCCATCGGGGATCCGCTGCCCTTGATGTCTGTAGAGGTGGAAGGCAGCGAAGAGTCGGCTGCTCCCCTCTCCTGGCCCCACTCTGGCCTCCTGCCGTCCATCGATTCAGGATCGCCACAAGTCGTATATGTTTTTTCAGGTGGTGCAACAGATGAGCCCTGGCTGATCAACGGCGAGAGCTACCCCGACGTGACGGTGGAAAGCCTGCCGCTGAACCAGGAAGCGATCCTGGAGCTACGCAATCTTTCCGCCACGGAGCACCCTTTTCACATGCATGGGCACCATTTTGAGCTGCTTTCGGTCGATGGGGTGGCACCCACGGTGCGGCAGATCGAAGATACGATCAATGTGGGCATTCGGCAGGTGGTACGGATTAAAGTGCTGGCTTCCAACCCTGGAGACTGGATGCTCCATTGCCACCTTTTGGAGCATGAAGAAGGCGGCATGATGGCGGTATTGCGGGTGGAGTAGCATTCCTCCTTTGGGGGGCCGGCGGCTACTCCATCACCGTCATCATCCCGGCCATTCCATCGTCGGCATGTTCCAGGATGTGGCAGTGGTACATCCACTCTCCCGGATTGTCCAGGTTGGACACGATCGTGACGGTCGTACGCGGCGGAATGTCAAAGGTGTCCTTCCAGCCCTGCCCTTCGGCGGGCATGGTGCCACCCACATCTACCACCTGGAAGCGGTTGCCGTGGATGTGGAAGGGGTGGTGCATCTCGGACTTGTTTTCCACCTCAAAGGTGGTATCTACGCCCATCATCACGTCCACCATGGGCACGTTGGGCCAGGCCTGCCCGTCGATGGTGACCGTTCCGCCCATCATGTCCTCCTCCAGCACCCAGTGGTGGCCCAGGTTTTCCACCGGAGCACCCCAGGAAGGGACGTCGGGCGTGGGCTGCGTCCAGCCCCTTCCGGTGACTTCTTCCTTCCCATAAACAAAGGTCATCACCGGATTCTCACCGTCGCCCATCGGGTCGGGCTCTACCATGTCTCCATCCTCTTCGTGGAGTTGAAAGCGGCGGTTCATCAGGCGATATTCCTGTTCGGGCTCGCCGGTGGCCTGGACCACCACCATGTAGCGCTCGCCGGGGGCCATCACGAGGTGATCCACCGCATAGGGCTCTGCCAGAAAACCACCGTCGGTCCCCACCACTTCCATGCTGTGGCCTTCCAGGTAGATGTCCCAGTAGCGGGCGTTGCTGGAGTTGACCAGCCGCAGCAGGGTGGTCTGGCCCTTGCTCCAGGCCACACGCCGATCGCTGCGTCCGTTGGCCATCAACACATTCCCCAGCCGCCCCATGAGCTGCATCATGTCCGTGTCCAGCGGCGCAATTTGCAGGTCATCGTCCAGAAGGACGTCATCCAGCACGACGGGCAGGTCGCAATCGGGGGCCACCTCGTCCGGTGCGCGCAGGATGATCGGCGCATAGAGGCCGGCCTCGATGGTGGTCGCGGTGTCCATGTGGGTGTGGAACCAATAAAATCCGGTATCTACAACGGTAAACTCGTACTCGAAGCTCTCGCCCGGCTCGACGGGATCGCCCATCATCTGCTCGATCCCGTCCATTTCGGGGGTCACGCGCAGCCCATGCCAGTGGATGCTGGTCTCCATGTCGGTATTGTTGGTGTAGTGAACTTTGACAGTATCACCCAGCTTCGCCTCCAGGACCGGGCCCGGCACCTGCTCGTTGAAGGCCATTCCCATGTCCAGCGGGACGCCCGTCCCTGGATCCCAGGCGAAGTTGGAGGCCACCAGATCCACCTCCACCACGTTGTTCGCAGCATCCAGCTCGGGCATGGCCTGATAGCCGCAGGCCTCGGGAGCCGGAAGACCGTCCGAATCTGAGCTTTTGCCAGAATCATCCGGTTTGTCGGGATTGCCGGTGCAGGCTGCGGTGAGGAGGAGGAGTATGGGCATGATCGGGAATTAGTACGTCCTGTTCTCGGAGGGATAGAGCTTCTTCAGGAGCCCCCATGAACCCGCAGGAAGCCGACATCCGCAGCTTTGCACTCAGCTTTCCCAATGTCACCGAGGATTTTCCCTGGGGGGAAAGTGCCTTCAAGGTGAAGGGAAAGACCTTCCTTTTTATGCACCGTTCGCCGGATAAGCTGAGCATGAGCGTGAAGCTGGTGGCATCCCACGCCGATGCGATGGCCCGCCCCGAGGTCAAACCTACGGGCTACAACCTGGGAAAAAGTGGATGGGTCTCCGCCGCGTATACCTCCGGCGCCGAGCTGCCGCTGGAGCTTTGGAAGACCTGGATTGAAGAGAGCTGGATGACCGTGGCCCCCAAGCGCCTCTCCGCTGCGCATCGGGCCCAAAAGTCTTGACGTGCAAAGACTTCCCCTCCACAAGCAGGTAGGATAAGCCCCCCAAACGGGGAGGGGCGCGTCCGCCCGTTCCCCGTTATGCTCGCGGCTACTCCGAGGTACCCATGTCTCCCTTTGACCCGCAGATGATCCCCTTTGTCCCGAACGTGGTGGAGCAGACCCACCGCGGCGAACGCGGCTGGGATCTGTTCTCGATGCTCCTGAAGGATCGCATCATCTTCATCGGCACCGCGATTGACGATATGGTCGCCAACGTGGTGGTCGCGCAGCTCCTCTACCTGGAGTCGCAGGACCCCGAGCGGGACGTGTTCCTCTACATCAACAGTCCGGGTGGTTCGGTGCTTGCAGGCATGGCTATCTACGATACCATGCAGTACATCAAACCCGACGTGTGCACCATCGCGATGGGTCAGGCCGCCTCCATGGGCGCCTTCCTCCTTGCTGCCGGTGCCAATGGCAAGCGCAAGGTGCTTCCGCACGCCCGCATCATGATTCACCAGCCTTGGGCCGGTGGTATTGGCGGTCAGGTCACCGATATTGAAATCCGCGCCAAGGAGCTCGTCAAGACCAAGCAGGAGCTGAACCACCTGCTGTCCCGGCACACCGGGCAGGGGCTGGAGAAGATCATCCGCGACACCGAGCGCGACTACTTCATGACCGCCGAAGAGGCGGTGCAGTACGGAATTGCGGACGAAGTGATCGTTCCCAAGGGTCCCTCCTTCGCCCGTTAGTATCGGAGTTTCCTGTGAATCGTCGCAGTCGTGAAAAAGATCTGAATTGCTCCTTCTGCGGCAAGTCGCAGAAGGATGTGCGCAAGCTGATCGCCGGACCGTCGGTGTACATCTGCGACGAGTGTGTAGAGCTTTGCAACGATATTATCACCGAGGAAGAGGAGCGGGAGGACTACTACGCCACCCGCGCCATGATCCCCAAGCCCTTGGAGATGAAGCGCCACCTGGACGACTACGTGGTGGGGCAGGAGCGCGCCAAGAAGATTCTTGCGGTCGCGGTCCACAACCACTACAAGCGGATCGATGCACGTTCCTCGCGCGATGATGTAGAGCTTCAGAAGAGCAATATTCTGTTGATTGGTCCCACGGGCACCGGGAAGACGCTCCTGGCGCAGACCCTGGCCCGCTTCTTGAATGTGCCCTTCACCATCTGCGATGCGACCTCGCTGACCGAGGCGGGCTATGTGGGGGAGGACGTCGAGAATGTCGTTCTTTCTCTGTTCCAGGCCGCCGAGTATAATGTCGAACGCGCCGTAAAGGGCATCATCTACATTGACGAGATCGACAAGGTGGCCCGGAAGGGCGAAAACCCGTCGATCACCCGCGATGTCAGCGGCGAAGGGGTGCAGCAGGCCCTTTTGAAGATCATCGAGGGTACAGTGGCGAATGTGCCGCCCAAGGGTGGCCGCAAGCACCCTCAGCAGGAGTTTTTGCAGGTAGATACTGCAAATATCCTCTTCATTTGTGGTGGCGCTTTTGTTGGTCTGGACAAGATCGTGGAGTCCCGCCTGAACAAGTCGGCGATGGGCTTTGGTGCATCGGTGAAGAAGAAGGAGCAATGGTCCACCGGGCAGCTCCTGTCCATGGTGGAGACGGAAGATCTCCTTCGTTTCGGCATGATTCCAGAGTTTATCGGGCGTTTGCCGGTCACGGCGACCCTGGACGATCTGGACGAGGAGATGCTGATCGACATCCTCACCCGTCCCCGCAACGCCATCGTGAAGCAGTACCAGAAGCTGTTTGAGATGGAAGGGGTGGCCCTGAAGTTCACGGAGTCCGCTCTGAACGCCATCGCACGCGAGGCGGTGCGTCGGAAGACCGGTGCACGCGGTCTGCGGGCGATCTTGGAAGAGCTGATGTTGGACGTGATGTACGACCTTCCCGGGAAGGTCAACGTGCGGGAATGTGTCATCACCGACGAGGTGGTGGCTCACAAGAAGGAGCCGATCCTGGTTTACTCCAACTGAGGGAGGCCATTTGTTCTTCCGCGACCGCCGCTCTGCCGGAACCACTCGCCAGCTTCCGCTGCTTCCCCTGAGGGATCTTGTGGTGCTGCCGCAGGCGGCGGTTTCATTTATTGTAGGTCGCGAAAAGTCTATCGCGGCGATGAACGAAGCGCAGAAGGCAGAGAAAGAGGTCTTTCTGGCCACCCAGCGCGAGCCGGGCACCACCGACCCTGCCGAGAGCGATGTCCACACCATCGGCACCATCGCGGCGGTGATCCAGGTGATGCGCCTGCCCGACAACACCCAGCGGGTGTTGGTGGATGGCCGTCGGCGTGGCAAGATTGTTCGATTTATCCATGAAGGAAATTGTACCTGGGTAGAGGTTGAGGAGCTGCACGAGCAAGCTCGCGGAGATGCGGCGGTAGAGGCGCAGATGCGTAGCGCCCGGCAGCTCTTTGAGGAGTATGCGAAGGCACGCAACATCTCAATGGATGCGGTGCTTTCCATCAATGGAATCGACGAGCCGGTGCGTCTGGGTTTTGCCCTGGCCCGGCACATCAGCAGCCTGAAGACGGCGGACCGCCAGCAGTTGCTGGAGCTGGACGATCCCGCGGCCCGTTTGGAGCGACTGCTGATCGCGCTGCGGGCAGAGCTGGAGATGATTCAGGCAGAACGCCGGGTTCGTACCCGTCCGCGCCGCGCCGAGCCGCGCGCTCCGGAGGCCGAGGGCCCGCAGACCGGCGAGAAGGACGAGTTGCGGTCCGAGCTGGCCGAGCTGGAGACGCGCATTCAGGAGCGCGCTCTGCCGCCGGAGGCCCTGGATCGCTGCCAGCGCGAGCTGCGGAAGCTGCGCATGATGAGCCCGATGAGCGCCGAGGCCACCGTGGTCCGCAACTACCTGGACTGGATCCTGGCGCTGCCCTGGGGGGAGAGCCCTCCGGCGGCGATCGACCTGATCCAAGCGCGGCAAACGCTGGATTCGGACCACCAGGGTCTGCACAAGGTGAAGCAGCGGATCCTGGAGTACCTCGCGGTGCTAAAGCGGCTGGGGGGGCGCCGGATCGACGGTCCGATCCTGTGTCTGGTGGGGCCTCCGGGCGTTGGAAAGACCTCTCTTGCCAAGTCCATCGCCAGTGCAACCGGACGACCCTTTGTGCGGGTGGCACTGGGTGGGGTGCGGGACGAGGCGGAGATCCGGGGGCATCGCCGTACCTACATCGGCTCCATGCCCGGCCGGATTGTGCAGGGGATGCGCAAAGCCGGGGCGAACAACCCTGTGTTTTTGCTGGACGAGGTGGATAAGCTTTCGTCGGACTTCCGTGGCGATCCGGCCTCTGCCTTGCTGGAGGTGCTGGACCCCGAGCAGAACAAGGAATTCAACGACCACTATTTGGACCTGGACTACGATCTGTCCAACGTGCTCTTTGTGTGTACGGCCAACAACCTGGAGGGCATTCCCGTGCCGCTCCAGGATCGGCTGGAGATCGTCCGCCTTTCTGGCTACACCGACGCGGAGAAAAAGTCGATTGTTCGCCACCACCTGCTGCCACGGCAGCTTGTGGCGCATGGGCTGCGTCCTGAGCTGATGGATTTGCGTCCCGATGCCTTGGATCGGTTGATCCGCGAATACACCCGCGAAGCGGGCGTGCGCTCGCTGGAGCGCGAGCTGGCCGCGCTGTGCCGGAAGGTGGCCCGTCGTGTAGAGGAGCAGGGCAACGAGAAGCCGGTGGTCCTGAACGCGCTGCGTGTGGAAAAGCTGCTTGGACCCCCGCGTCATCGGCAGAGCCGAATCGGGAAGGCGCCGGAGGCGGGTTTTGTGAGCGGTCTGGCCTGGACGTCGACCGGTGGGGTGGTGGTGCCCATCGAGGCGGCGGTGGTCCCCGGAACCGGCAAGCTGACCATGACAGGGAAGTTGGGCGAGGTGTTCCGCGAGGCCGCCCAGTCGGCGGTGACCTACATGCGCTCGCGTGCCGAAAGTTTCGGCTTGGGGCGCGATTTTTGGGAGCACCTGGACCTGCATATCCACATTCCTGAGCTGTGGGGTGTGGACGGGCCTTCGGCCGGTATCACCATCGCAACTGCGGTGGTGAGTGCGGTCTGCAATGTGCCGGTGCGTCACGACGTGGCCATGACCGGGGAGATCACCCTTCGGGGTCAGGTGCGGCCTATCGGCGGTCTCAAGGAGAAGCTGTTGGCGGCGCGGCAGGCCGGGGTGTTGCGGGTTCTGGTCCCCATGGACAACGAAAAAGACCTTCGCGATCTTCCCAAAAATCTGCGTGAGAACCTGGATGTGGTGCTGGTGGAGCACATGGACGATGTGCTGCGCCTGGCCCTGGTGGAGCCGCTGCCCCGCTACAAAGGCGAGCCGGTAGAACAGGAACAACGGCCGCAATAAGCCCGGCTTTGGTGTGGTGGCGCGATTGAGCGCTCCGGCTTGCTGGATCCGGGTTAAGCTGCTCCCCCTTTTCGGAGAGCCGCCTCATGGAATCCAACACCATCCACTACACTGCGATCGTTCTGGGCGCCGGCCCTGGCGGCTATCCCTGCGGCATCCGCTTGGGCCAGCTTGGCGTAAAAACCCTGGTGATTGAACGGGAATACTGGGGTGGCGTCTGCTTGAACGTGGGCTGTATCCCCAGCAAGGCCCTGATCACCGCAGGCAAGCGCTTTGAAGAGATCAAGCACGCGGACCTGATGGGGATCGAGGTTCCCGGTGCTCCCACCTTGAACATGCAGAAGCTGCAGGCCTGGAAGCAGACCGTGGTGAACAAGCTCACCGGTGGCGTGCGCACGCTGCTGAAGGGCAACAAGGTGGACATGGTGCAGGGCGAGGCGAAGTTTGTGTCTCCCAAAGTCCTGGAAGTTCGGAACGCCGAGGGCGTGAAGCACTACAGCGCCGACCACATCGTGATTGCCACCGGCTCGCGCCCCATCGAAATCCCCGGCTTCTCCTTCAAGGATGCCCGGATTCTGGACAGCACCAAGGCCCTGGCCCTTTCTGAAGTGCCCAAGCGCCTCGCGGTGATCGGCGGCGGCTACATCGGCCTGGAATTGGGCGGGATGTACGCCAAGGTGGGCTCGGCAGTCACCGTGATCGAGATGGCGGACCAGCTTCTGCCCGGCTTCGATCCCGAGGTCGTGAAGCTGATCGACCGCAAGCTGCGCAAGGACAAGGTGGCGATCCAGCTCAAGGCGCAGGCGCTGGGCTGGGAGGCGAGCGACAACGGGGTTGTGCTCCGCTACAAAAATGCCGAGGGCGAGCAGAGCCTGGAAGTGGACTACATCCTGGTCACCGTGGGCCGCCGTCCCAACACCGATGCCATCGGCCTGGAGAACACCGGCGTTGCGATGGAGGGTCGCTATATCAAGAGCGACAAGCAGCAGAAAACATCAGTGGAAGGTCTGTATACCATCGGGGACTGCACCACCGGGCTGATGCTGGCGCACAAGGCCACCCACGAGGGCGAGGTGGTGGCAGAAGTGATCGCCGGTCACTCGGTCTATAACGACGCCAAGACCGTGCCCGCCGTGGTCTTCACCGACCCCGAGATTGCCACCGCGGGTCTGATGGAAAACGAGGCGCGCTCTAAGAATATCCCCATCCGGGTGGGCAAGGTTCCCTTTGCCGCAATCGGGCGCGCGCTCACGACGGGTGAGACCGACGGCTTCATCAAGGTGGTGATTCACGCTGAGACCCACCGGGTACTCGGTGTGACCATCATCGGGCCGCATGCCTCCGACCTGATCTCCGAGTGCGCATTGGCCGTAGAAATGGACTGTGAAGCCCTGGATATTGGCCTCACCATCCACCCGCACCCCACGCTGGGCGAAGGCATCATGGAGGCCGCCAAGGCCGCCTTGGGCGAGGCCGTCCACATCCTGAACCAGGCATGAGTACCCCTCCGCGGGTGGTGGTGGTGGGTGGGGGCTTTGGCGGGCTGGAGGTCTGCCGCTGTCTGGCCAAGGCTGCCAAACGTGGAGAGATTTCGCTGACGTTGGTGGATAAAGAGAACTTCTTCCAGTTCAATCCACTGCTGCCCGAGGTTGCGACCGGGCGGGTGGAGACGCGGCATATCGTGTACCCGCTGCGGGCCTTCTGTGCCCCACGGGGTATCCGATTTTTGAGGAACAAGCTTCGCTATGTGGATCACGACCGCAAGGTTGTGCTGCTGCACAACGGGCTGGAGCTGGGCTATGACCACCTGGTGCTGGCCATGGGCAGCTCCACCAATTTCTTTGGGATTCCCGGCGCAGAAGCTCATAGCTTCCCCTTCAAAACCCTGATGGATGCCATCCGCTTGCGCGCACACTCGGTGGAGATGTGGGAGCTGGCGGATCAGGCCGAAGAGGAGTCCCGTCGTCGAGAATTGCTCACCTTTGTGGTGGCGGGCGGCGGCATCACCGGGGTGGAGGTCTGCTCGGAGCTGATGCAGTTGTTCCGCCACACCATGGCAGACCTGTACCCGCGCGTACCGCAGTCGCTGGTGTCGGTGTACCTGGTGGAAGCCGGAGACCGGCTTCTACCCGGCATTCGGGAGGAACACGCCAAGGTGGCCGAGCAGCACCTGCGCAGCCTGGGTGTGAACGTATTTCTGAACCGAAAGGTGAAAGAGGTTCGTCAGGACGCGGTCTATCTGGATGATGGCGGCGTGATTCCTGCGCACACGATGATCTGGGCCACCGGCGTGCGTGGGCAGCTCCTCGAAAAGCCACTGCCGTGGACACTCGGCCGCTCGGGGCGCCTGAAGATTGGCGGAGATGGCAAGGTGGCGCCCGGCGTCTGGGCGCTGGGTGACACGGCCGACTGCACCGATTCAGACGGCGTCAGCGTGCCGATGGTGGCGCAGGGGGCCCTTCAGATGGGGCAGGTGGTAGCACAAAACATCCTGTCCGATCTGGGTTTGGGGGGGAAGCCGACCACGCTGCGCTACTGGAACATGGGCTACTTTGTGGGGCTGGGTAAACACTCCACGGTCGCGTCGCTGCTGGGCGTTCCGGTATCGGGCGTGCTGGCCTGGTACCTGTGGGCCATGGCCTATCTGGTCAAGGTGGTGGGCTTTCGCAAACAGTTTGAAGTGGCGATGGACATTCTCAAAGGTTTTTTTGTAAACCACGACACCAGCCAGATCCACGAGCGCAGGCGTATGCTGCGGGAGCAGGACATCAACCCCGACCTGAACTGAGGGGCACCGGTCCGCGTTCGATGCTCCGGCCCGTCAACCGGGAGCGCCCCCGGGCTGTGCTTCAGGCCGCGAGCCAGGCGTCGTAGAGCACCAGGAGCAGCGGCGGCATGGCCAGCGCGTCCACAATGGCAATGTTGCGCAGGGGGCCCGGCCGCAGGCCTGCGCCTGTGTAGAGCGCAAGAAAGGCGATCACGCTGACCGCAACGACCAGCCCGGCGGCCCGGCGGACGCCGGGGTCCACGACCGCGAAGACACACAGCAGCACAAGGGCGAGAAAGAGCGCCCCACGATGCCGCATCAACAGACCGAGCTCGCCATCCGGTTCAACACCGTAGAGTCGGCGGAGGGTCGCCGGCGCAAACAGCACCGCCGCCGGTGCCGCATGGACCAGCGCCAGGAGTACCCAGGCGAGGTTGACTGCGAGTTCCATGGTCCCGCTCCTCACTCCTCCCCTATCGCAGGGGGACGCACCCGGTCAGTTCCGCTGCCAGAAACTCTGTAGATCCGCCGGGCGGGTCGCCACCCAGCTCTTCAGGTTCTCCTGCTCGGTCAAGACCGCCTCTGTCGTACATTCGCGTCGCGGGTCTGTCAGGGCGGCCTCCTGGATCAGGCTGGTCCAGGCGTCCATCTTCGAAAGTACCTGGTTCACATCGACCGTCTGGAGGATCTCGTCCACATAGCCCCGATGATCCTCCAAACAGGCCGTGTCTTCCCAGCAGGCCACGGCGAGGGCTCCCCGGGGGCGCTTCCAGGACATCTGCCACACCCAGGTCGGAAGAAAGGAGTAGTCCAAATCCCAGGGAATCACCTCGGCGCGACCATCCCAGGGGTTGAAGTAGACCCGGTAGTTGTTCTGGTTCATCGCATAGCCATCCAGGTGGCCGATCCACTGCTCCACCGCAAGGTTGCGGTGGAAGCTGGGGATGTCGATCAGCGGCCCCAGTCGACTTCGAAAGGAGCCCGGATAGGCGCGAATTGCGTCGGTGACGGCGTAGACGTCCCGCAGATCGTCTTCCTCGCCCTCCTCCAACTGAAAATTGTCCTGGTACTGGGGTACGAAGTCTACCAGTTGGGCCGTTTCCCGGTCGCCGTAGTACAGGTACTTGCCATCGTAGAGCCTGCCCTCCGGCTCCACAAAGCGATCCCTCAGAAAATTATCGTCGGGAACCTCGACCACGACGTAGAGGCCGTAGGGGGTCCCGTCCACGGTCACCGTCGTATAGCTGACGCGTGGAGCAGGCAGCCCCATCGCCGCATAGACCGCGTAGCCCGTGGGTTCTCGCAGATAGGAGCAGTCCACCACCTCGTTGTTGAGGGACAGGGACTCCAGTCCGTAGTAGCGCTGATCGAGAAAGCGGTTGAAGTCGATTTTGAACTTGGGCTTTTCGTCGAAGGGTCGGAAGCTGCCGAGTTTTCCGCGCAGGCGGACGCCGACCGGACTCAGGGCTTCCCCGTCGATGGTCACCCCGCCCTCTACCCACTCATAGGGGTCGGCACGCAGCGCGTTTTGTGCGTCTTCTCCCAGGGTTATCTCGATTCGGTGTAGCACCGTATCGTCGAAGATGGGCAGCGCCTCCAGGGTGGGGCGTGGCTCGCTGTCGGGATCGGGGGGGCTGCCGGTGTCTTCAGGGAGCGGCGGCGTTTCCGGGTTGGTCCAGGTAAAATCTGCACTCTCCGAGTGATGACCGGGTTGGCATGCCAGCAGTGCCAGGATCAGCGGGGTCATGTGCAGAGGTGGCGGTGCATGCGGAGAGTTTAGCCTGAAAGACGGGGAGACACACCATAGGCACTTCGATCCCTGGAGCTTTGAGGCGGGCCGCCACCCCATTGACAGCCCATCCGGTGCGGGCTGGTACACGGAGTGACCCGGGGGTTCCGGCCCTGCTCCCCGCCCCATAGTCGTAGCCGAAGCGCTGCACGCCAAGCCCGCCGTCGCATGCTACATAGCCTGCGGAGCCCGCATGCGAAGCACTCTCCTCCTGTCGGTCTTCTTCTCCCTGATTCCGCTGGGGCTTTTGTGGAGTGATTGGCCTGCGCCAACGCGGGAAAGCCGGCGCATGCCGCTACCCACCGAAAACCGAATGGACGCCAAGCGGGAGAAGAGCAAGGCGAGAAAGGCCTGGTTCAAGGAGCGACATCGTGCTCCTGATGGCGTAGACTGGTTGGCCATCGAGCGCGAGAACGGTGCCGCCCAGTTTCGGAAGAGGAAGCTGCCTTCTCCCCCCGCGACCGGAGCGGAGCGCTGGGTGGAGCGTGGCAGCACCAACCAGGCGGGCCGCAGCCACAGCGCGCAGCGCTTGACCGATGGGACACTTTATGTGGGATCCGCACTCGGGGGTCTGTGGAAGCAGCCTCCGGGCGGGGAGTGGGCGCCGCTTGGTGACAACCTGTACGGGGGCGTCCATTGGCTGGGTGTGACGGAACAGGAAGGAGCTTTACCGATAATTCTTGCGGGAACGGACTGGGGCTCGATCCACCGTACCACCGATGACGGCCAGAACTGGGAGGTGCCGAGCGGGCTGCCCGCCATGAGCGAGCTGCGACGTATGATTGTGGCCCCCGATGAGCGGGTCTACCTGATCACCGGATCCTGGGGAGACTACCGGCTTTACCGTTCGGATGATCGCGGAGCCAGCTTTCAAAAGCTCCGAGATCTGGGCGGGACGCCCCCCGATCTGTGGACCCCCCGCGATCAGGACGGCCTATTGTATCTGTATGGCGACAATGGCTTGGAGTACAGCGAAGATGAAGGGGATACCTGGATAGAAGCCGGGACAATCTCGGAGGAGGCAGGGAAATTCTGGCTGGTCGGCAGCGAAGCGGGGGCCGAGCAGTTCGGAGGGCACCCCCGCTTGTACCTGTTGGCGGAAAAAAGCGGCACATGGCTGTGGATTTCTGATGACGGCGGCCAGACCTGGACCAAAGGCGCACGCGCCACCGACTACTGGGGGAACCTGGAGGCCTCCCGGATCGACCGCGACCTTTTTGTGTGTGGCGGCTTTGAAGTGTATCGGAGTCAGGACGGCGGGCAGAGCCTGAACCGCGCCTATGACTGGACGGTGTACTACAACTACCCGGCCACGAGTCTGCACGCGGATCTGATGGGTTTGGATGTGGAGCCCGACGGCGCCGGCGGAGAGCTGTGGTACATCAACACCGATGGAGGAACCTACGTCTCTTCGGATGGCTTGGACAATGTTCGGAACCTGTCGATGTCGGGACTGCGGATCAGCCAATACTACAGCACACTGACCTCTGTCCGAGGCAACATTGCGGCCGGCTCGCAGGATCAAGGCTACCAGTTGTCGCAGGACGACGTGGATGGCCTGTACAGCTTCTCCCAAGAGGTCAGCGGGGACTACGGGCACCTGTCTTCGCCTGATGGAACGTTGGAGTGGGTGTTTTCCACCTACCCGGGCTTTATCCTGGTGCAGCAGGGCGAGGATCGCCCCCGCATGGACTACCTGGACTTTCCGTCGGGGGCCACGTCGGCCTGGCTGCCGCCGGTGGTCGCTGCGGTGGAGACCCCGGGTGACTTTTACTTTCCGGCGGACAAGCTGTATCGCTACGTCTACAGCCAGGGGCGCTGGTCCCCAGAGCTGTGGTCTGCACAGGATTTTGCGGTGCGCCGGGATGAGTACCTGAGCGCCCTGGCCTTCTCCCCGGCGGACCCGCTGCGGGCCTATGCAGTGAGCTCTTACGGGGTCCTTTGGTGGTCCGAAGACCGGGGAAAAACCTGGAACAAGTCCTCGGATACCGGGCCCGGTGGCCAGTACTTCTATGGCACGGCGCTGCTGCCTTCGCGCACCGACCCGCTCACCGCCTGGGTGGGCGGCTCCGGCTATGGATCGCCCGCGGTCTACAAGACGGTCGACGGCGGAAAAACCTGGTCTGCCTGGGCGGAGGGCCTTCCGGATACCCTGGTCTATGGCCTGGCCGAAGCCCCCGACGGCAGCGGACGGATCGCCGCCGGAACGGAGACGGCCGCCTACCTGCGCGGGCCCACCGATGCCGCCTGGATCGACATCACTGGAAGTGCTGCGCCCATCACGACCTACTGGAGCGTGGAGGCACTTGTAGCAGAAAATACATTCCGATTTGGCACCTATGGACGCGGCATTTGGGACTATCAGCTCGATCCCGAGCACACCGGCTGCTATCCCGTGCAGGACTTCGATGGCGACGGAACCCTGTGCACCGAAGACTGTGACGATCACGACGCCACGCGCCACCCCGGTGCAGAAGACATCTGCGACGCAGTCGACGTCAACTGCGACCTGACGGAAGAGGCCGACGAGGACGGCGATGGCTACCTGGCCTGTACCGACTGCGACGACACCCGCGCGACCCTGAACCCCAAGGGCAGCGAAGTCTGCGGGGATGGATTGGATCAGAACTGCGATGGACGCGACCTTGCCTGCAAGGAAGCGGAAAAATCCTGCGGATGCAGCAGCGGCGGAGAGCTGGGCTGGTTCGGACTTCTGGGCATGGTGGCGGTCGGCCGACGGTTCAGGCGTCGCGCAGCAGGGGCTCTACCGCCTCGATGAGCATCGCGGCGTTCTCCTTGGAAAAACAGAGGGGCGGGCGGATCTTCAGTATGGTCTGCTCTGGCCCGGAGAGCGAGATCAGGATGCGACTGTCCCGCAGACCGTTCACGATGTGGGCGGCGCGCTCGGCATCCGGGCCCTTCTCTCCCTGAATCTCCACCGCAAAACATAGCCCTGCGCCCCGGATATCCCGGATGCAGGCGTGCTGTTTGGCCAGCGTGGTGAAGCCCTGCTCCAGGCTTGCCCCCACCTCCAAGGCATTCTGCATCAGCCCTTCGCCTTCGATCACGTCCATCACTGCCATCCCTGCCGCACAGGAAACCGGATTTCCGCCAAAGGTATTGAAGTAGCGTACCTGGTTGGCGAAGGCAGAAAGGATCTCGGGACGGATGGCCAGGCCGGCGAGGGGGTGGCCGTTGCCCATGGGCTTGCCCAGGGTCACGATGTCCGGCACCAGACCGTGGCGGGCAAAACACCACATATTGCTGCCGGTGCGTCCGAAGCCGGGCTGTACTTCGTCGGCGATAAAAAGGCCACCCGCGCGGTGGACCTCCTCCACGGCCGCCTGCAAAAATCCGGGTGGGTTGACAAAATTGCCGTCGCTGGTGAAGGCGGTATCCACAAGGAGGGCGGCCAGTCCCTGGCCCCGCGCGTTGAGTGCGTCGATCCCTGCCTTTACGGAACGTGCAAAATCCATGCCAACGTCGGCAGTGTCATGTACACTTCGGGGGGCATCCACCCACTCTACTTCCGGCCCCGGCTCGACCCCTTCGCCCAGGCAGGGTGAAAAGCGGGTCACCCGCTCGGTGACCCCATGATAGGCAAAACGGGTGACGATGACCCCACTGTTGCCGGTGTGGGCACGGGCGATGCGGAAGGCCAGGTCGTTGGCTTCGCTGCCGGTGCAGGTGTACATCATGTGGCCCAGAGCGGGGGGCATCGTGGATAGAAGGCGCTCGGAATAGTCGAGGATCAAGGAGTGGAGGTAGCGGGTATGGGTGTTCAGGGTGGCGGCCTGCCTGGCGATCGCCTGCACCACATGGGGGTGGCAGTGCCCCACCGAGGGCACGTTGTTATAGGCATCCAGATAGGCATTTCCCTGCTCGTCGTACAGAAAAACGCCCTCTCCGCGGACGATGTGCAGAGGCTCCGCGTAAAATAGCCGGTAGGCAGGGCCCAAAAGACGGCTTCTTCGCTCCATCATCGCCTGTTTTTCCGGGGGCAGGGCCATGCCGGGCCGCCAGACGTTGCGCATGTTCTCTTTCATTGGCTCTGCTCCCAGGCGTCCAGAAATGCTTGTGCGGTCCCGGTTTCTTCCAGACTCCAGAAGCGCTGGAGCTTGGTGTGGACCCGGGGAAGGTAGGCGAGGTTGCGTTCGCGGTCTTTGGGGTTGGTCTGCACCACCCAGGAGATCACCGCCAGCGACACCAGGATGCGTGTGCGCAAAAAATGAGGGAGCAGCTCCACCTCTCGGCGCTCCAGGGGCCGGTGCTTCTGGTAGCTGCGGATCATCCCCCGCAGAGGCAGAAGGATAGGCCACTCGGGACGGTCCACATAGGATCCTGCAACCGCAAGCTCCTGAATACGTGGGGCGTAGGCCATGTCGCCGAAGTCGATGAGACCCTGGATCTCGGCCCCCTGCCACAGGACGTTGCCGGGGTTGGCATCGTTGTGGATCACCTGGTGGGGGAGGCTGGGAAGGAGAGGAAGAAGCTCCTGTTCAAAGCGTTGCATGGTGTCTTCGGCGAGGCTGCGGTACTCCGGGGGGATGCAGTCCAGGACGGAGCGGAGCTGGGGCACCTGGTGGACATTCCAGAGCATCGGGGTGTCATCGCCGGGGTGCCGGAAGCCCTCCAGGGCGCGGTCCAGGCGGCCCAGGGCGCTTCCCATTGCGTCTCCGAGGGTGACACCGAGGGCAGGGTCGGCCGGAGGCTCTGGGGGCGGCAAGTGTGCGTACAGGGGCGGCCCGGCTACCCAACTCAGCAAGCGAAGGACCTGCGGTCCGGCACCGGCGTCAAGGGTCGCCAAATCCGCGCCGGCGAGGGTGGCAATCACCCGGGGTACGGGTAAGCCGGGGTCCTTGGCTTCGATCTGTCGGAGCGCCTGGTTTTGGAAAGCGACGAAGTTGGGCTCTTCGGCTGGAGGATGGATCTTCAGCACATACTCCGCACCATTTTCGGTGAGGATGTGGCTGTTCTGGTCCCGCTCCCCATCCAGTGCCTTGGCGCGCCCGACAATGCCGTAGTGCTGGAGAAGTAGTGCTTCTACCTGGGGAAGGGCGAGCGGGGTGCCGGTGAGCTGGAAGGCGGCGAAGGGGTCGGTCATGGGGGGAGTGTATTCCGAAGGCAGAGATTTTACTTCAGCATCGACCGGAGATCCTCCAGCTTGTCGAACAGGTGCCAGACGTAGTCGCGGGTGCCGTTCACCCGGTGCGGGTGCAGGTCGGCGAGCGCCGGGTCGCTGCGGTAGCTCTCAAAGGCCTCTCGGGACTCCCACTCGACCAGGATCATCACCTGCCGTGGTGTGATCTCGCCCACCACCACCTCCCGGAATTTGCCCAGGGCGACCACTCGCCCGCCGTGGGCCTGAACCTCCTTGGCGGAACGCCGGGAATAGGCGAGGTATTCGTCTCGGTCGGTGACCTGGAAGAGGTTGAGGGCGTAGACGGGTTGGTTCATGGCTTCCTTCGGGCTCCTCCGCGGTCTATCGTGTGCGCCCGTGCAAACAAGGAGCTGCGATGCTGGAGGGGCAGAGGCTCTCTACGCAGACGAGGGCCCCTTTTCTTCACGTCGGTCGGCGGATTTCTACCGATTTTGGTGGAGGCTTGTCTTCCAGGCCGTTCCCGGCTCTCTTTTTTGCAGTTGCACTCAAAGCAAAGCTGGTCTATCGTCCACCTCCAGGTAGGTGATCCCCGTGCTCTCTCTGCTCCTCTGGGCCTGCCTTTCTCCCGAAAAGGAGCAGCCCTCTGCATCCTGGTCCTGCCTCCTGGATTCGAAAAAGGTCCATGATTCCAGCCCGCAGCTCGGCTGTCGCGCCGATTTCGACCTGCTGGCCGCCGACCCCCTGGATGCGTCGATTCCCGGGGCGCAGTCCACCAAGACCCTGATCGACCGGGTGGACGACAACCGCCTCTGGTTTACCAATTCCGAGCTTTACCCGCTCCACTATGAGTTTGCGTCCGAATTTCTGTCGGGCGATGGGCTGCCCATCGTCGGTAGCATGAGCAGCTTCAATACCACCGAGTATTACAGTCCTGACCGACGTTTTCTCTTGGGTGCGGTGACCTGGTACGAGGAGCCGGGGGTCTGGGTCTACGAGATCGCTCCCTACGATACCGCGGACGCAGCGATGATCGCTCTGGCTTATCGTCGTATTGCAGAGAACAGCTACTTTGGGGAAGAGCTCTATTTTCACCCCACGTCTGAAGCGGTGGGGAGGGAGGCGGAGGAGCTGCCTTCCGACGTGAAGCAGATCTCCACGGAGCAGCTCTATGCGGGGATCACCTATCAGCCCCTGAATCTGGGATTGTCGATGGGGCAGCTCCGTTTTTACAGGGCGACCGAGGTGGAAGACTATGTGAACTACCGCGAGATCGTGGTGCTGGACGAGATCCCCAACGACATCTCGGTGGTGGCGGCGACGGTGACCGGAGAATTCCAGACCCCCCTGGCCCATATCAACGTTCTGGCGCAGAACCGGGGCACGCCGAACATGGCCCTCTTGGGGGCCTTTGAGGATCCGACCCTTCGGGCGCTGGAGGGGAAGTGGGTGGAATTGAAGGTGGAAGCACTGGGATGGGAGATCCGCGAGGTGAGCCAGGCCGAGGCCGACGCCTGGTGGGAGGCCAACCGCCCGGTGGCCCTGGACATCGAGCCGATGAACGTGGATGTGACCGGTCTCTGGGATTGCGCGGATATCCTGGATCTTTCCCTTCCGCTGGGAGATGCCCTTCACCAGGCCATTCCGGCCTTTGGTGGGAAGGCAACCAACATGGGTGCAATGGTACACATCGGCGAAGATGTGACGGTTCCTCCTTGTTTTGCTACGCCATTGTACTACTATGACCAGCATATGCAGACCCACGGTCTCTGGGATCGCTACGCGGTGCTGACGGCTGATCCGTCCTGGGGAGATCCAAAACTTCGAGCGGCTCTTTTGGAAGGTTTTCAGGCAGAGATTCGGGCGGCGCCGCTGGCCCCCGAGCTTCTGGCACTTCTGATGGCGAAGATTGATGCGGACTTCGGGCGGGCGAAGATGCGCTTCCGCAGCTCGACCAATGCGGAGGATCTTGGCAATTTTTCAGGGGCGGGGCTCTATACCAGCAAGTCTGGGGAGTGGGATGCGGCGGATATCGAGGATGCGGTGAAGGAGGTCTGGGCTTCGGTCTGGGGGCCCCGGGCCTGGGAGGAGCGGGAGTATTGGGGGATCGACCACCGCAAGGTGGGGATGGCCCTGCTCTCCAACCCGACCTACGATGGGGAGGAGGCCAACGGTGTGGCGGTGACGGGAAATATCTTTGATACGGGGGGTCTGGAGCCGGCTTTCTACATCAATGTGCAGGCCGGTGAAAACTCGGTGGTGCTGCCCGAAGATGGGGACAGCACGGACCAGCTCCTCTACTACTATTCGCTTCCGGGGCAGCCAATTGTCTATATTGCCCACTCCAACCTGGTGGCAGCGGGGGAGACGGTGCTGACCGAGGGGGAGCTGTACGATCTGGGTGTGGCCCTGGATGCGATCCACCGGTACTTCTATGAGGCCTACGGAACCTCGGGTGGCTTCTATGCGATGGACACCGAGTTCAAGCTGGTGGGGGGGCAGATCGAGGTGAAGCAGGCCCGCCCCTACCCGGGATGGAGTTCTCCATGATCATTCTGCTTTTTTTGTCTTGTATTCCAGACTACAAAGAGTCTGAGGTGAGGGAGGAAGAGAAGCCGCTGGGGGATCCGGCCACGGTGGCGCTGGGGGGAAGCTGCCCGCTCTCGGAGCGTTGGGGTGGCTTTTCTGTGGGGGTGAACGAGGGCTATTCGACGGTGGGTGGGGCGGTGGCGAACGGGGTGCTTCCCGCATCCATCCTGACCGAAGTGGCTGTGGAGGGTGGCTGCCGTCTTCTTCGTCGCGAGAACCCCTTCTGCGAGCCGGCCTGTGAGGCGGGGGAAGCCTGCGATTTCGACGGGAGCTGTGTGGCCTACCCGGAGAACCAGGATCTGGGCACGGTGCGGATCTTGGGGATGGTGGAGCCGGTAGAGATGGAGCCGGTGGCCGGAAACAGCTATTTTGACTCGGAGCTTCCGACGGTGGTGGTCCTGCCCGACACGCTGGTGCAGCTCCAGGCTGAGGCCTTCACCCTCCATGGGGTGGGGTCGGAGCCCCTGGTTTTGGATCAGGCGGCCTGGAGCATCGGCGGGGGGGCGCTGCCCCTGAGCTGGCAGCCTCCGACGGGGTTGGGGCGCTCGGAGATTTTTCTCCGTCTGACCGTAGATCAGCATGGTATTACGCCGCTGAGTCTGGAGTGCGCGCTACCTGATTCGGGAAGTGCGGAGATCTCAGGCGAGCTGATCGATACCCTTTTGCTGGCGGGAGTCAGCGGCTATCCAAACGGAGTTATCTCCCGACGAACCGTGGACCGTACGAGTATGGGGGCGGGCTGTGTGGACTTTTCCGTCGCCTATGATGTGGTGCTTGACCTGACGGTGGAAGGTCACGTTCCCTGCGACAGTCATGATGACTGTCCCTTTGGTAGTCGCTGCAATTTCGCTTTGGAGACCTGCGAATGATCCTCTTTCTGCTTGCCTGTACGCCCGATCCGAAGCTGGATGATTCGGCAGTCTCCCCAGATGACTCGGATGCCCCGGTGGATTCCAGTCCGGATTCGGAGCAGAGCACCTGCGAGACGGCGCCTCTTCCGGTCGAAAAAGTCTACGAGCCCGGCTACACTTCTGCGGAAGATTTCGCCTTCGACGCGGAAGGCTACCTGGTGAGCATCGATCCGCTGGGCAATCTGGTGGGCATCAACCGGGACGGAGACCGTCGTACCATCCTTCCCTCGGCCACCGGCTATGCAGCCGGAACCCGCATTCTTCCGGGGGGAGACATCCTTTTCTGTGATGCGCAGAAGGGCGGCTTGGTGCGGGTGGATCCGGCGACGGGGGCTTCCCGGGTGGTGCTTTCGGGGCTGAATTATCCCAATGGGATGGAGTTGGACGCGGAAGGGCAGGCCTATGTGGCCGAGCAGATCACCGGTACGGTACGAAAAGTAAATCCGGATACAGGAGAGTCGACGGTGGTGGCCTACGGGCTGTACAACCCCAATGGGGTGAGTTTTTCCACGGACTATCAGACCTTGTATGTGGGGAGTTTTGGAGCGGGTGTGGTCTGGGCGATAGACCGGGAGGGCGAGGGATGGTCGGCGCCGCGGGTCTATGCGACGACTCCGGAAAGTCCGGGTGTTCCGCCCAATTGGTGTGATCAGGCGGAGGTCGGCGCGGAGTGCCCGATGAATGGGGGCTATGGCATTGGGGAGTGTGCGGACAGTGGGAACGGGAGCCTCTATTGTGGGCCTGGCTTGGACTATACGGCCTGCGACGGGCGCTCGACGGGAGACGATTGTACGACGCTGCGCTTTGGCGAGACCCTTCAGCAGAGCTGCACGGCTTCCTCCGCCTCTGACGAGCTTTTTTGTCCGGCTACGGCGTCGGCAAACACGGCGGCCTGCAAGGCCAAAGTGGAGGGTGATACCTGCTCGGTTCGCGGTCAGGAGGGGGCCTGCTACGGTACCTGGGAGGGAGTGGTGGCCTGCTACGTCTCTCCCGATCCGGACCCCTACACGGCGGGCTGTCAGGATCTGGCCCTGGGCGATGCCTGCGTGGTGGACGACTCCCACTACCCCTCGATCGGTACCTGCGATGATGGCGCGGTTTTTGGCCTTCCCGGCATCATCTGTGTGCCTTCGGGCCTGACCTACGACGAACATGGGGGCCTGGATGGGCTGAATGTCGATAGCTGCGACAACCTCTATGTGACAGAGTACATCCAAGGGAAAATCTGGCGTTTTTCCAGTGAAGGTGCGGAGCCGGAGCTGGTGGTCAAGCTGTCCTCCGCCTGGATCCCCAACCTGCACTGGGGCAATGGTGTGGGCGGCTGGGAGAAGGACCTGCTCTATGTGATGGACCGGGAGGACCGGGGCATCTTTGTGTTGGATGTGGGGGTGGAGGGCTTTACGGAGAGGGTGGGGTGGTAGGGGCGTCGTTCGACCGATGATATACCCGGGGCCCCGCCGGTTGGGTCGGGGGCGCGGTTGCCACGGGCGCCACGGGGAGCGCTTCGATGCCCCGCCGGCGCTCGGCTCGGGTCAGAAATCCGACCGCAACAAAAATCAGGGCGAGTGAGGCCCAGTCTGATGGGCTTGGCGCGCGCCCGCCAAAGAGCAGCCAGGTGAGCCCGGTGGCGGTGGTGCCGGCTACCAGCGAGGTGATCCGATTCACCAGGCCGGCAAAGGTGGCGGTTCGCCCTTTGAACATAAAAATGAACACCGAGAAGAAGGCGACGAGCCCGTATATGGCGCCCGCGCCCACCGCGAGGTTCCAGGCGGGGTGGGGCTCGGCCACTGCCGCCTGAAATGCACGTACCGGGTCGGAGGTCGCTTCGGTGCCATACAACACCGCGGCGGCGATGACCATCGCACACGAGGCGGCGAGCTGCTCCCAGGAGAAGTACCACTGGTTGTTTTGGGTGGCCCCCGGCGGACGCGTATTTTTGTAGTAGTTCATCAGGTAGATGCGGAGGGCGTAGGCGGCGACATAGGCGCTCAAAACGGCCATCGCGGCGTGGTTGTCGATCAGGTCCAGCTCGCCGGGCCCGGCAAGGAGGAGCTGCGAGCAGGCGGCCGCGATTGCAAAGACAACCGCGACGTTCTCCTCCCAAAATACGCGCTTATGAAGGATACCCTGTCGGATCTGTGCTTCATCCACAAATCTACTCACGACGATCACACTTGCCCGCATCACCACCATGGCGACCATCACCGACTTGAGCAGCATGTACAGTAGGGTGGTGGTGGGAATCACGATGGCGGCGCACAGGCCGGAGGGGAGGATATAGGCGAGCTCCGAGGGGATCTGCATCGGCCCGATGGAGAGGGGGCGCGCCCCTTGGCCCCGATACCAACCGAGCCCAAAGATGACGGCGAGACAGATCGCCGAGCCACCGACCGTACTCCACACCAGGAAGGCCATGTCGGTCATCGCCGGCTCGATCACGGCCGTGTTTCCAGTAAACTGCTTGGTGGCTACACCGAACAGTACGTAGGTACAGAAGTAGGCCAGGCAGAGCTGCACGAGCCTCGCCGTCGAACCCTCGGCGGATCTCCACATCGTGCACTCCCTTCCGACGCCGATTATCGCGCATGCGTCTACCGTCGTCAAGGGCATGGTCCGTGATCGCTTTTGTAGTTGCGACGTGGTGCCAAATCGGTCCTGACGCCGCACGCACCGGCCAGTCTCTCGGCGGCCACCGACCTGCTCTGGGAGGGGGACACCCGGTCCTGGTTCAGGCCTGCTTGTGTGCGCGTCTGCCGCCGGGGGGGCTCAGGCGTTTTGGGGTAGGTCCTGAGCCCAGCCACTTGCACCGGTACCCGAAGCTCTGCTATCCTGACTTGCCCCCGAGGAGGAAGGAAGCAGTGCCAGGCAAGTCCCGCTTAACTCCGGGCCCCAGTCGCGGGCCCGCTCCGTCGCCACAGGCGCCTGCGCCAAAGGGAAAGTCCAACGCTTCGATGCAAGATCGGCTCCGCGAGATGCAGGGCCAGGTGCAGGGGGGGATCGACACGGCGAAGAAGGTGGGCGGCTACCTCGCCGGGCGCGTAACCGGGCAGGGTGGCGGCGACATCCGGCGGGAGGGCACCCTCACCGACCCGCGGGGCGGTGGCGCCGTGCCGCTCGATCGGGCGATGACCGAGGCCAAGGCCGAAGGTCAGACCTTCGGCGAGTGGCTCATGCAGCGCTACGCCTTCCAACCCTCGAAACCGGCCACGCCGGATGGGACACTCCGGATCTTCTCCCCTGGCCTCAATACCCCCGAGCCGGAAGCATCGAAACGAACCGCTTACTACGCGGATAAGCTCGGTCAGCCGATGGTACACGTCCACAACGGGACCAACTTGGACCCGAATACCCCCGCGTCAGAGCACATCGACTATGCCACTGCGCTCGCGACGCGCTCCACCAATCGTCGCACCCCACTCATCGACTCGTTGGTCCGGATCCTCGGCTCGGCACTGGCGGGCGCCGAGCCCCAGGATGTGCACGCCATCCTCTACAGCGACTCGACCATCGCGGGCACCAAGGCCATCGCCATCGTTCGCCGCCAGATGATCGAGGCGCGCGCCAAGAAGGGGCAGAAGGCGGCAGAGCAGGAGGTGGATGCGCTCCTTCGGAAGCACCTTTTTGTCGAGCTTCACGGCAACGTCACCAACGATCTTCCGCAAGGGCCCCGCTATGTTGCTTGGGCCGATCGGAAGGACACCCTCACCCACAAGGAGCTGCCCGGCGGCGGTCGGCTGGGCCTGAGCGGCCAGAATCGAGACAAGGACGCGGACGTGCTCTATATGGACTATGACGGTCCCTATGGCGATGCCGACGCGCACAACCTGCAGGCGGTGGGGGTGCATGCGGTCCGGCAGACCTGGTGGGCCAATGGTGTCCGCGACTCCGAGGGGCTCTTCGAAAAGTCCCGGCGTGGTGAGCCTGTCCGCAGTCCGGAGAAGATCCAGGGAGACAGCGGGAAGCTCTGGAATCCGCGGAACAACCCGAACTGGAAGGGGAAGTAGTCCCTTCGCCTCGGTACCGCGCAGCCGCGCTGTGTCCTGCCGCGTTCGCCGTTGGTGACGCATTCCCTACGGTGGCCGTTCAGCGCTCATTGGGCGGCGGAAACTCCCGCTCCGGGGCCGGCTCCTGAGCTGCCCGCCTCGGCTCCGGATTTACCGGCGCCCGCAGTGAAGTATTGGAACCGCGCCGCGAACTCCGCGAGGGTCAACTTGAAGACCCCGTCCCGGGCGCCGTTCCCACCCGGCTCGTAGCGGGCGAAGGGATCCCGAAGCGTCACCATGGTCTGGCCGCCTTCCTCCTTCACGTCCAAGATGGTGTGCCCGTGGCCCGGGACGACCCCACCTTTCTCCAGGTTGAGGTCGGCGCGGGATGCGGCCACCATCGGTGACTGGCTTGCCTGGCCCGTATGGAGTGTCTGACCAAGGGCCGCGGGGTCGGCACCCCGGGTGAAGGTGGTCTGAGTGGGCTTGCCGGTGAGCGCGGTGAGCGCCTCCGAGGGGACTCCCCCGTCGAGCTGTCCGTAGCCGCCCTTCCAGCTCGCAAAAGCCTTCTGGATGATCACCACCCAGAGCTCCTTGGGGTCCTGCCGCTGGGCGTAGGCGTCGCGGCCGTCGGCGGTGCGCGGAAGATCACGGTCCACGGTCACGTCTTCCGCGCTGATGGTGCCGTCGCGCGCTTGCCGGTGCAGGCGAACAGTATAGTGACCGTCGCCGTGGTCGGTGATCGCCTGCTCCAGCACCTGAGGCTGGGTGGCGGCGACGGCGGCCAGCGAGCTCAACAACCAGCAATCTCCCAGGTAGCGGCTCCCGTTCTGGCCCTGCACCACGTCATTGGAGCCCGCGCCGCCCCGGAAGAGCTGCCCCCCCTGCTCCGGGGCGAACCGCACCTGCCGTTGCTGGGCGGCCCACGGCGTCGGATCGGGCCGGGCCTGTCGAAGCTGCTCTTGCCGCGCCTGGTTGCCCGCCCCCGCGCTCGGGGCCGAAGGGAGGACGTTGGGGCCCGGTGGGGTGGGCGTGAGGGAGGGACGATAGCTCTGGTTCGGCATCATTCACCAGCGGTCGAAGCATTATACTACAGCTCCGCCACCGGTTCTGCCTCTCGCCCCCGTCCGCGCCGCATTGGACGGGACCTCGCCCACCTGCTTCGCGCTGTAGGGCGCCCTCGGAGGGCCGCGTTCGGGGTCCGGTGCTTCCCGAGTTCCCGCGACAATCAGAACCCCTTTCCTATTTTACTGTGATTGCAATCAGGCGATCCCAGCGATCAAGTCTGCCGAAACGTGCTCGCTGTCGCCAATCAAGCTTTCTCTATTTCGTGCCGCCTCGCGCCGGTGCACGATGGTTTCTCCTATCCAGGAGCCCCGCACCATGGCCCTTCGCCCCCCGACTCTCCTCCCCTTGGTCCTCCTGACTGCGGCATGTACCGGTAGCCCCGGCACCACCGCTGACCCGGTCGCTGGTGATGTGGATGGCGACGGCCTCGATGCTTCCTACGAGGAGCTGGTGGGTACCTCCGACGCCTCCGCAGACACGGACCAGGATGGCTGCTCCGATGTGGTCGAGGTGCTGGGGTACTTCGACCCCCTCGAACCAACGGATCGCCCGTACACCGGCGGGTATCCTCGGGGCCCCCGCCCGAAGGACGCCGTGTTCGACGCACTGGCGGAGGAGCACGGGGAGGGCTTCGAGGTGGGGATGCTCAACCCGAACTGGACCCTCACCGATCAACATGGCGAGGAGATCGAGCTTCGCGACTTCTACGGGCAGGTGGTGATGGTTGACCTGGCCTCGGAGTGGTGCGACCCGTGCATCGACGCAGCCCCCATTCTTGACGCCTTCTACAACGACAACAAGGAACGCGGCTTCGTGGTGCTTCAGATCATCCTGGAGGGGGCGGTGAACAACTCTGAGCCGAAGCCCCAGCGATGGATAGAGGCCACCGGCGTGACCTTCCCGGTCCTTGCGGACCACTCTCCGGGCGACTACACCCAGACCGAAGTCGCGCAATACTACCTGGACGTCGAGGGGCTGGAGTACTCGATGCCCAACTTCACACTCCTCGATCGCGAGCTGCGCATCACCCACCTCTACGTGCTGGGCGACCTGTCCGAAGATCTCGATGCCGATATCGCCTTGTTTGAGAGTGCTCTGGAGGAGCCGGTCCCCGCCGTGGAGCCCCTGTTGCCCGCCAATGCCGACGCGCTCCGCGAAGAGCTGGGCATGGACCCGGACTCCCAGGTGATCCCGGCCAGCCTCTGTGGGGGTGCACAATGAGCGCGCTTGGATTTGTGTGCGGCAAAAGGCTCCCGTGTCCGGCGGTGGCGCTCCTGGTGCTGCTCGCGGCTTGTACGGGAGAGACCAAGAACACGGACGATACTGGCGAGGATACGCAGGGCGCCGCCGGGAACGGCCTGCCCGAGGGTGCCTCGACCTGGAGCGGCAGCATGGAGGTGGGCCCCTTCCCATTTTTGCTCAACTTCGAGCTTGAGAACACGGGTGGCGATCTCGTGGCGGTGGCGACCTTCGAGGACGATCCCAACATGCCGGCCGGCATGGGCAGTGCGACCTACCGCCTCACCGGGACGCACGACCCGGTGAGCGGCCGGTTGGCGTTGGCGCCGGATCGGTGGGTGGGCGAAGACCGAAGCGAGCTTGAGCTGTTAGGCGCGACGGCCACCTATGATCCCGCAACGCAGACGATCCGTGGGATGATAGTCGACTATGCCGCGGGCGGGGATAACGTCCTCTACGGAGGTGAGGTCAGCGCCACGCTCACCAGCGGCGACGGCGCGCCTACCCGGGTTGGCGATGGCGGCCTTGCGCTGGGCAAGGGGAGCCGTAGCTTCGCGGGTACGCTCCAGTGTACCGGTGCGGTGCGCGACGTGGCGGGCGCCTTCGACTACGACGGGCAGGGCGGCATGGTCGGCACGATGACGATCGGGGATACGACGGTCGACAACCCGCTTGGGGCCTTCGAATTCACCGGGGTACACAACAGCACCACGGGCGGGATCACCCTCGTGCCGGGCCTGTGGGTGGACCCCGATCACGACATCCTCACCTTCTTCATCGATGGTACCTACGACCCGGGTTCCGGCGCCTTCACCGGGGATCAGCGCACGCAGATCAACGCCTGCCCCCCCGGCACCTGGAACGTGGTCGTCGAGTGATAGGTCCCCTGTAGGTCCCATAGGAGCTCACCATGCACTTTTCGTTGACCGCTCTCCTCGTAGCGGGCTGCACCCCGGGGACCTACCAGGAGGCGCTGGATCAGGCCGTGACCCGGGGGCTCCCCGGCGCGGCCCTCTACGTCTCCACGCCTGAGGAGACCTTCGACGGATCCGCCGGGGAGCGGGTCCTGGACGAGGCGCCCTACGAGACGGACGACCTGTTCCGGATCGCCAGCAACTCCAAGTCCTTCCTCGGTGTGATCGCAGCACAGATGGCCGACGAGGGGCGGGTGGACCTGGACGTGCCGCTCGCCGACCACCTGCCGGCCCCGCTGGTCGCGCGCATCGCCAACGCCGACCGGGCCACCCTCCGTCAGGCCCTGCAGCACACCAGCGGCATCTACGACTACATGGACACAGATGCCTTCTGGGACGAGGTGGATGGCGGCCGCACCGAGGGGTGGACCACCGAGGAGGCACTGGTGTACGCCTACGACGTGCCCGCTGAGTTTCCCGTCGGGACCGACTGGTCCTACTCCAACACCAACTACCTCCTCGCCGGGCTGGTGTTGGACGACGTCCTGGGCCGTCACCACTCTGCAGAGATCCGCGCCCGAGTCCTCGACCCGCTCGGCCTCTCGCACACCTTCTACGAGGTGCACGAGCCGCTTGTGGGTGACCTGGTCCACGGCTATAGCCGCTACTTCGAGCCCGACGAGCTGTTCGACACCTCCACGCTGGAGCAGGGCTACGGGCTTGCCGACGGAGGGATGGTCGCATCTGCCGCCGATCTGGGACGCTACCTGCGTGCCATTTCGACCGGGAACACGCTGCTGACCGACAGTGCACGAAGTCTCCTGCTTGACGACGGTGTGAAGACCGGGGAGGGCGACGTCTATGGCCTGGGGATCAGCGTGTTCCCAAGCGAGCAGGGAGAGGTCGTGGGCCACGGAGGCCTGATCGACGGCTACACCTCGGACATGTACTACTACCCCTCCCACGACGTGACGATCGTAGCGTTCGGCAACGCATCAGACGGGTATTTCGACGAAGCGAACTCGCCAGAGGATGCCTTGGAGGAACTGGTTGAGGCCGCGGTGGCGTTGACCTTCTGATCCCCCGAGGCGAAGATCCGCGCGTACCGTCGCGTGCAAGGTGAGGCCGGGTACCTCTATTGTTTGGGAAGCATGGCTCTCTGTACTCCCGGCGGATTTGAGTGATGTGCGAAATCGGGATTGTAGTCGCCCCGCCCTCCCGATAAACTGCAAAAATGAATTCCCGCGCGCTCCTTCTCTTCCTACTGGTGGGCTGCAACACCCCACCAGGAGCGCCCGTCGTGGCGATCACGCCCAACGAGCCCCTCACCACGGACGACCTCGAAGTGGTCGTCCAGGGCAACGCGGCCGACAAGCAGGGCGACGCCGTCACCTATGGCTACGCCTGGTTCGTCGATGACACCCCCCCGCGCCCACCTCACTTCGGCCCTGGTCCCTGCTGAGGAGACCACGCGGGGAGAAGTCTGGAAGGTCGTGGTGACCCCCTCCGACGGGACGCTCGATGGGACGCCGGCCGAAGCCTCGGTGATCATCGGCAACTCCCTCCCGTCCACCACCCTCGCGGTCGATCCCCCGATCCCGACCGCCGCCGACGCGATGATCGCAACCGCCACCACGTCCGATGAGGACGACGACCCGGTGACGGTGGCCTGGTCGTGGTCGCGGAATGGCGTGTTGTTTGGCGTCACGACGAACGAGCTGCCGGTGGGCACCCTCACCCGCGGCGACGTGTGGGAGGTGACCGCCACTCCGGCCGACGATGCCGCAGCAGGCTCGCCCGCGACGGTGGGGTTCACGGTAGAGAACGCCCGGTCGACTCTCCAGACGGTGATACTCGGGCCCGCCGGCGCAACTGTGGCCGACGCCGTGACGGTCAGCTTCTCGGGCGCAAGCGACCCCGATGGGGACGCGGTGGATGTCCGGGTCGCCTGGATGGTGGACGGGATCGAGGTCTTCACCGAGGTGGTGGGCGGCGAGGAGTCCGCGACACTTTCGGGGCTGTACGGGAAGGGTGCCGAGGTGGTGGTGATCGCAACGCCCACCGACGGGTACGACGACGGCGCCCCGGTCACCTCTGAAGTCCTGGTGATCGCCGACAGCCCCCCGTCGGCCACGGGCGCACACATCGCCCCGGACCCCGTGTACGTCGACAGCGTCGTCACCTGTGTCGGGGAGGGGTGGGCCGACGCCGACGGCGACGACGAGGGGTGGCGGACCACCTGGACCGTTGACGGGGCCGTCGTCGCCGCCGGCGCGGTGCTTCCCGCGGGTACCTACACACGCGGCTCCGTGCTCGGATGTGAGCTCGTGCCCTACGATGGCGAGCTTGAAGGCCCCGGCGTCACTGCCGCCGACGTGACGGTCCAGAACAGCGCCCCGGCCTGCGCGACCACTGGCATCACGATCGGGCCCGACCCTGCCACTCGCGACTTCGTCCACCCTCGCGGCGGGCAGTGCGCCGCGCGGCTCGACCGTGGTGCTCACGGCAGCTTGGAGCGACGGCCTCGTGACCGGCGCAACGGCCACAAGCAACCCGATCACCGTGGTGAACGCGCCGCCCACCGTCACGGCGCTCAGCCTCGAGCCGACGCCGATCACCGCGGCCGACACCGTCTCGGCGCTGGTTGCGGCGACCGATCCCGAGGGGGACGCGGTCACGCTCGCCTACGCCTGGACCGTCGACGGGGTCTATGCGGGCGCGGGGGAGACGCTTGTGGGTAGCGCGGCCTTTTCGCGGGGGCAGACCGTTGTGCTCACCGTCACCCCGAACGACGGCTACGACGACGGCGCGCCCGTCAGCACCGCGGCCGTCGTCGAGAACGCGGCCCCCGCTGCTCCGACCCTCGGCATCCTCCCGGCCCACCCGGGACCGGACGAAGACCTCGTCTGCTCGATCCTCGCGGCCGCGTCGGACGCCGACGGCGACGCCCTGGGCTACACCTTCTCCTGGGAGGTCGGAGGGGTTCCGTACGCCGCGACTGCCGCCACGCTGTTCCCCGGGGACACCGTTCCCGCCAACGTCACGGTGACCGGCCAGCAGTGGACCTGCCTCGTGTCCGTGACCGACGGGACCACGAGCACCAGCGCCTCGGTGAGCGCCGACGTCGGCTGTGACGACGACGAGGACGGCTACGCAGCAATCGGCTGCGGCGGCAACGACTGCAACGACACCGACGCGGCGATCCATCCGGGCACCGTCGAGGTCTGCGACGCCGCCGACATCGACGAGGACTGTGATGGCCTGGCCGACGACGCTGACCCTTCCCTCTCGGCGGCGGTGTACTACCCAGACGCGGATGGCGACACCTACGGCGACAGCTCCGCGGGGGTCGCCGCCTGCACGCGCCCCAGCGGGTACCTCACCAACGGCGACGACTGCGACGATTCTCGCGCAAGCGTGCGACCCGGAGGTCAGGAGCGGTGCGACGCCGCCGATGCCGACGAGGACTGCGACGGCACGGTAGACGACGCCGACCCCACGGTGTCGGGGCAGATCTCGCTCTACGTCGACGCAGACGGGGACGGCTACGGCGACGAGGCCGCCACGCTGCTCCGCGTTTGCGACGCCATCACGGGGTACGCCCGCACTGCCACCGACTGCGACGACGCCGACACGACCGTCTCGCCGGCCGCCACCGAAGTGTGCCAAGACGGCGTCGACAACAACTGCGACGACACTTCGTACCCCTGCGGCGTGTCCGGCACCGGGGGGGCCAGCAACGCCTGGGCCTCCTACACCGGCACGTCGGGCGCGTTCGGGAGCTACGCGAGCGCCCTCAGCGATGTCAACTGCGACGGACTCGACGACGTCGTGATCGGCAGCACCCCGGGGGTGGGGGTGAGTGTTTGGCTGAGTCCCCAAACTTCCGGCGACCACCTCGTGTCAGGGGACGATGCAACCTTGAGCGTGGCGAGCAACTGGTACAACGTAGGGTCGAGCATCGCGGCCGTCGGCGACATGGACGGCGACGGATGTGAGGAGCTGATCCTCTCCGGGCGCGGCCCCTCCGGCATTTCCTCCGTGACCTGGATCCTGCCCGGCGACCCCGCGTTCGCGGATACCGTGCTGAGCAACCTCGCAGTGACGGGGCCCGCAAGCGGGTCGCCCAACGATCAGGCCATGGGCGGCGTGGGTGACTTCGACGGCGACGGCTACGCGGACGCGTTCCTCGGCTACCAGCCGTCCTACGGGTCGACGGCGCCGGGGTCGGTGACCCTCTACCGGGGCGACCCCTCGGGGACATGGTCGACGGTGGTCTGGAGCGCCACGGCGTACCGGTACGGTGACAAGTGGGGCAGCACCAGTGTCGGCGACATGGACGGCGACGGGTTCGACGACCTGGCGACCCGCCTCGAGCCGTCCAGCGGAGTCGCCGGGTTGGTGGTGCTCCCGGGCGAGGCCGCGCCCGTGGCGGCAACACTCACCGTGGCCGGCGACGCCTGGTACACCGACGCCAACAGCATGTACCCATGCGAGGCGGGGGACATCAACGACGACGGCTACGCCGACGTGGGCGTCTCCACCGGGACCTCGTTGCGGTTCCTCCTGGGGCCGCCTACCGGCACGATTACCTCGGCCGACGCCTACACCACCGCCGTCGCCTCCACGTGCATGGAGGCGGACACCGACGGTGACGGAGCCCAGGAGACTCTCGTGTCGCTGTTCGGGAGCTACACCCACGTGTACTCCCAGCCCTTGTCCTCCGGGTCGATCAGCGGCCCCGAGGCATCCCTGTACGTCTCCACCGACACCACCTCGGTTGGCGATCCCACCGGCGACGGCTACGACGACCTGCTCCTGACGAGCGACTACTTTGGGTACCTGTTCACGGGTGGGTTCGAGTAAGCAAGACGATGACGACGTGAGTTGCCACACGTTTTCCGTAGAAAAATGGCGCCGAAGCGCCATTTTTATCAACGGAGGCGGTGGGATTCGAACCCACGGTTACCTTCCAGCAACTGCAGTTTTCAAGACTGCTGCCTTCAACCGCTCGGCCACACCTCCAAAACCATCCCCAACCAGCTAGCTCCCGGGCCGCAGGAAGTCAAGCCCCCGCATGTAGGGGCGGAGCGCATCGGGCACGCGAACACTCCCGTCGGCCTGCTGGTTGTTTTCCAGGATTGCCGCGATGGTTCGGCCCAGTGTCAAGCCCGAGCCGTTCAGCGTGTGGACCATCACATTCTTCTTCTCGGCCGTCTTCTTGTAGCGGGTCTTCAGCCGCCGCGCCTGATAGTCCGTGAAGTTGGTGCAGGAGCTGATCTCGCGGTAGGTGTTCTGCGCGGGCAGCCACACTTCCAGATCGTAGCCTTTGGCCCCGCCATTTCCCACATCCGCCGCGCAGCGCGCCACCGTCTGGTAGGGCAGATCCAGGCGCTGCAAGCAGGTCTCCGCGTGGGCGGTGAGCTGCTCCAACTGCGCCATACTCTCTTCGGGTTTACACAAAATCACCAGCTCCACTTTATGAAACTGATGCAGGCGGATCATCCCCCGGGTATCCCGCCCCCAGCTCCCCGCCTCGGAGCGGAAGCAAGGCGTGAAGGCGCAGTACTTCAGTGGAAGCTGGCTTTCATCCAGGATCTCATCGCGGTGCAGGTTGGTTACCGGCACCTCAGCGGTGGGGATCAGATAGGCATCCTCGTTGGCCAACGGCCCAGCGAGTTTGAAAAGGTCCTCTTCAAACTTGGGAAGCTGGCCGGTTCCCGTCAGCGTGGTGCGGGTGACCATGTAGGGTACGATCCACTCCCGGTAGCCATGTTCGTCCACATGCAGGTCCAGGAAAAACTGGATCAACGCACGTTCCATCCGTGCCAAGCCCCCCGAAGTCACGACAAAGCGAGAGCCGGAGAGCTTGGAAGCCCGCTCCGGATCGTACATGCCCAGACCGACGGCCACCTCGTCGTGAGAGCGGGGTGTGAAGGAAAAGGTAGGAACTTCGCCCACCTGCCGGATCACCGGGTTGTCTTTGTCCGAGCGCCCATCGGGTGTATCGTGGGCTACAATATTCGGAAGACCCAGGATCAGCGCAGATTCTTCCTCCTCCAGCCGCCGAAGCTCCTTCTCCAGCTCGGCCGTGCGGTCGGAAGCGGCCTTCACCTCGGCCTTCATCGACTCCGCCTCTTCCTTGTTCCCCGCCTTCATCGCCGCACCGATCTTCGGCGACAGCTCGTTGCGTACCGCCCGGCAGCGGTCCACCTCGGTGGAAAAGGCGCGTCGCGCCGCGATCAATTCGACCAGACGCTCGGTCGCGGCAAAGGTGTCGGGCGGGGCATGACGACGGCGCAGGCTTTCGCGGACCACGTCCGGCGAGCTCGCAAGCAGGTTGGGATCAAGCATGGCGGGCGGCTAACCGGTTTTTGCGGCTCCCGGAAGGGTCATCCGCGAAGCTGCCGCTGCCGCCCAGGAGCCCAGACGCGCCAGAAGCCAGAGGCCCCAGACCACCGACATCAGCCGCCAGGTCCAGACCGGAAGCTGGAGAACCCAGGGAGAAGGCAGGCTTCCCTCGCTCCGATCCAAAGACCAGAGCAGGCGATTGCCCTCTGCACCCAGCGCCAGCACGTCCGGGTTCCGGTCCAGGCCCACCGCCAGGGCCAGAAGCAGGCCGCCCAGCACGCCCGGAATCAACAAAAGCCAAAGAACATAGGCTGCTTTCTGAAGCGCCTTCGGAAAGTGCTCCGGACGAAGGCCCCACCAGAGCGCCAGCGGAAGGGCGCAGAGCCAGGGAATGGTGTGCAGACCCAAACAAAGGAAGATCCAGTCTGACTTTCCGGGAAGTGGGGCCAAGCGAGTCATCAGAAGACCCACCCCCAACAGCAGGAGGAGACGCCCCCACCACAACATCACCGGTCCCTGCGGCTGTAGCGCCACCACGGGAATCCAGAAGCCCTCCGCCCGCGACAGCTCCACCGTAAGATTTACTGCCGGTGCCCCAAGCTCGATGCTCGGAAACACAAAAAGTGTCGCTGGGCTTTGGCTCTGCCGCCAGGTCACCTGGATCTCCTGCCGACCGGGGTGCAGGGGCAGCTCCAGCAGGCCCTCCTTCGCCTGCATGGGCCGGCTGGCACCATCCAGGCGTACGTCGGTGATCTTTGCCTCTGCCGGAAGGCGAAGGGGCAGCTTGCCGCCCTGGCTGCTGCGCACCACCAGGCGAAGGTCGCCTTCCAGAAAGCGTGGACCTTCTTTATATATCGCCGCTGCCGAATCAATGGTCAGGGTTTGCCCCGCCGCGGCCTCCGGCCGGCTCACCGTCAGCTTCAGGGACTCCCCCGGCCAGGGCCGCCACAGCGGCGACCAGTCGCCTTCGCGCACATGCTCCAGCGGCGGAAAGCCCTCGGTTGCACAAGAGAATACCGGAGAGCAGGAAATCTCCCAAATCTCCGTCCACGGCACTCCCGCTGGGGCCACCAGCGACAGCTCCGGCACCGTTTCCAGCGTGGACAGCCACTGCACCGAGCCCACATCGCGCCCCAGAGACACCTGAATGGCGCCTTCCGAGACCACAAAACCGTCATCCGTCACCGACTCGCCGGGAAGAAGGGGCAGGCGCAGGTTCAGTGGCCGATCCACCGGGCCAAGACGACGCAGCTCCGTACGAACCTTCCAGGGAAAGCCGAGATCCAGGAAGCGATGTACCTCCACCCAGGGGCTGGGCTCCAGCGTGGTCGCCGCCCCACCGGACTCCCGCACCAACTGCACCGAACCCTCGACCGACCCATCGGGCCGCACCCCGTCGATACGCCAACCGAGCGCCTCTGCCTCCAGACGGCGCGGCGGCATTCCGAACTGAAGCGTAAAGGCCGGATCAGGAGGAAGAGGCCCTTCCAAGCTCACCTGATGCACACCTGGCTCCAGGCGAAGGTGAACAAAACCATCGCTCTGCCTGCTCAGCGCCACCGCCGGCTTCCCATCCACGAAGATCCGCCGGGGGGTCCAACCCGACGCCGGCCCCGGCAGCGGCCAGGAGTCCCGGCCCGCCACATGGACTTCCGTCGTAATGCTGATGGTGTTTTCCGTGGCGCTCAGACGACTGAAGGGAACGGAGACACAGTCTTTTTCGCAGGGATTCTTGGAGAGGCGCTCCTCCAATTGCTGCAGAAGGTCAGGCGCCGCCGGCCCATCCGCGGCACCAGGAAGCTGCGCAAAAGCAGGAGAAGAAAGGGGAGGAAGAAGCAGCAATGCCAGAAAAACCGCAAGCCCGGTGCCGCCCGAGGCGGCAGCGGGCTCTGGGTCGGCATGGGGCTCTTGTTGGACATTCGGATCGGTGGCTTCGGCACCACCCGAGCCTCCCGTCCCCAAGTCACCCCCCATAAGAACCCGGCGAAGGAGCATCCCAAACAGGCCCAGCATTGCGCCGCTGCGTACCAGACTCAACAGAAAATTAGCTAGGGGCGGCAGCAGCCAGAGCCGCAGCTTCTGGTCGGTTGATACCTGGCCCGACCACGACAACGTATAGGTGGTTCCTGTCCAATTTGGGATTCCGGGACCGGTCTGCACCACCGCCTTGGGGTCACTTTGCAGCGAGATATTGCGCATCTTTCGCTCGATATGCTGCACTTCGGCAGGCGGGGCGTAGGAGCTGCCGTAGCCGAAGTCGCCGCTACTCCGGTCGGCCATCCCCAGGCTCATGCTCGGCCGAGCGAGCTGAGGAAAGAGCGCACTCCGAAGGTCAAACCAGGCAAAGGTGCCAACAGCGTAGAGAAGGGGCAGCAGGACCAAAGCGCGCAGGTTGCGACGCCAGCCCATCCCCGGACCCACCAGTGCCAGAACACCCAGGCCGATCATCCAGCTCAGGGTGGGGGCAGAGGACTCCGGGCGGCTCAGGCCCAGCCCCACCACGGCCAGAAGGGCCGCCGGAAGGCCGCCCACCCTAAACGCCGCGAGGCCCATGATCCCCACAAAAAGGGCGTCGAGAAGGCTCCACTCCTCCAGCAGGCTGTTCGCGGCGCTGTCCGCGCCCACTGCCGTAAAAAGGGTCCAGCCCGGCGGCAGGTGCAGGCGCCAACTGAGGCCTGCCACCTCTCGACTCCAGCCGGATGCGTGCATACTTCCGCCGGCGGGAAGCCGACCTTCTGCGGTCAGGTTCAGCGATTGCTGGCGCAGCTCCACGCCGGTAGAGCCGTTCTCCCCTTGGGTGATCACCTGATCCTCGCCATTGGCGGAGGCATGGCCCAGCTCGCCCGGACTCAGCAGATCCAGGCGCCAACCCTGGTTCATCTGCCCGCTAAGCTGGTCGCGGAAGGTGTAGCCCTTGCCGTCGCTGTCCAGCCAGAGCTCGCGGCTCTGGCTCAAGCGGTTTTCGGGGGGCACCGGCTGGCCGCGGCGCAGCTCCTCGAACTGGAGAGTTTCACCGGGGCCCACCCGGAAGGTTGGCTTTCCCCGCCACTCCTGCGGCAGGGGAGTGCGGCCGGGGTCCACCCCCGCGGGGCCGGAAAGGGTGACGGCCCGCACGGTGTCCTGGGCTTCAAAGGCCCAATATTCCGCCTCGGGCCAGGGCGCGCCCAGGCTGGGCGCCACCAGGCTGGTCAGCGGCCCATCATAGAGAGACTCCAGGTCGATACTCCAGGTTCCCGGACGGGTCTGCACCACCAGCTCCCCCTGCGGGCCCAGGCGTGCGGGCAGCTCGGAGGAAAGCGCCACCAGGCGGGTGTGCTCGGGCAGCACTTTGCCCAGGTCCACCTCTCGTCCGGCGCCCGAGGCCCGGAGGCTCAGGCGGGTCTGCACCACGGCGGGAACACCATCCCGGATAAGTCTTGACACGTCAAGTTCAAGTCGACTTTCTCCTCGACCTCCGCCCTCTCCCAGGCGGAGGATCTGAGAGTCAATCCGTGGAAAGCCCACCTCTTCGCCTGCCACAGTGAGCTGCACCAGGCCCCAGCTCTCGGGAAGGGCAATGCCTTGGGGCATGGATGGCCAGGCATAGCGGCCTTCCAAGACCCAGATTCCCGGCTCCAGCACAGCCGTGGGCACCCCGCTGCGGTCCAACACCACCACGCGGCTGTCCGGGCGCTCCTGGCCGACGCGCACCGGCTCCCAGCTCTGCACCCGGAGCTGCTCCGGCCAGGCGCCGCGCCCGCCGGGAAGGGGCACTTCGGCGCGCTCATCCAGGCGTAGCCCCAACACCAGCGAGGCGCCGCTGCTGTCGGCGTCCAGGCTGACCAGGCCCGGCCAGACACAGCGGGAGGCCGAGGCACAGGCCCACTCGGGGTGCGCTTCCTGAAGCCACGGAACCCAGGGCTCCAGCTCAGGGGGGAGGGGTGCGGCTATGGACAGAAGAAAGAGAGAAAGCAGCATCTTTTCAGTCTACTGCTTTTTGGGCCTCTCAGAGTGGCGGGCGGGTGCGGGGATTGTGCAGAAGTTGTGCATCCCGGGGGGATACTTCCGTGCGCCGCTCCCTACCTGCGGAGCGACCCCGGCCCTGCATACCACGTCCCATCTGCAATCCCTGCGCGTACCTTACTTTGAACCTTCATGATGATCTCCTTGGGGTCGAGTGAAAAAGTTAACCGGCCTCATCCTCAGATGCCCAGCTCCCCCAATAAATTCTCCACCTCCCACCGCACCACCTGCTCCGCCTCTTCCCCTTCCAGACGAAAACCCGCCGGCACCACCCGCACCGGTCGCCCCGACGC
>JBEIQS010000114.1:0-19007 GCA_040376425.1 Alphaproteobacteria bacterium
GCCTCAACCTTCCTGCATTGGCGCGGGAGGCCAAGGCCAACCTGGACAGCGGGGCGGCGGCCCGGGCCGAGGGATTTTCGGCGGCGGAGTCCCGGGCGGCCTTTTCGATGCAGTTTCTGGCTCTCACCAACCCCTCCGCCATCCGCGAGGAGACCATCGGCCGGGAGAACCAGGAGACCATGCAGTGTGAGGTGGTGGGCACCCGCCGCCGCCTGAAGACCCGCCGCGAGCAGGCCCGCGACACCATCCTCCAGAAAAAGAACGACGCATTGACCCAGATGCGTCGCACCAAAACCGAGCTGCAACGAAGTATCCGTGAGGCGGCTGCCAAAGGGGCGGCCGGCCTTCGCAAGCAGGGGCGCCAGATCGAGCACGATCTGCTCTCCAACCGCATCCCGATGGCGGAGGCCTGGCGCCAGCGCATGCTTAAACTCAAGCATACGTTCGGACCCGGCCGTTTGTTCGATCTGCGGCGCTATTGGAAGGGGGTGGAGGGGGGGCCACTACAGCTCCAGAAGCTGCGCATCGAACAGGAAAAGGCCGTCCGAAAGCAGGTGAGTGATGCGCTGGACGGTTTGACCGAAAACCGCCGCGAGCAGAGCCGCAGCCTCTGGGACATGGCGCGTCAGGCCACCAAGGAATTCCCCGAGGTGCAGCTCGCCACTTCCGACGACATCCGCGAGATCCAGATCCACTTCACCGAGGCGATGCGCGGCGAGTGCAGCAATGCCGAGGATGAAGCTGTCGTTCACCAGCGTATCTCCCAGCGTCGCCAGCGCGACCAGTACCCGGCCCAGGTCAAGGCGGCGATGTACAGCGCCCTTCTGAAGACCCCGCCGCAGCCGCCGGCGGGAGTGACCGCAGGCACCGCGCCAGAGCCCGCCAATACCATCGAAGGCAATTTCGACACCCAGATCCAGAACTTCAAAAACGAGGCGATCCGCCTGCGGGACAACTTTGATCGGGAGGCCCGCGCGCCAGGGGGGGCCTACGAACAGTTGGATACCGAGGTGAATCGCCGCATGGAGCGCAGCACCCGTGACTTGGAAGGGGGCATCAACCACAGGGTGATGGGCTTCTCCGCCACCGACGAAGATCGCATCTACAATGCCTTTAATGACCTGTCCAGCCGGGGCTGCAAGGCCCTGACTGCCTACTACGATGCCCACCACCGTACCTCGCTGGAGACAGAGTTTCGTAGCGAGTTTTCGGGCGACGAGCTGAGTGCGGCGCTGCACCTTGCCTGGGGCCAGCGCGAGCTGGCGCAGGAGTACCTCGCTTCCTCCTCCAAACATTGGTACGGCGACAACCACGATCGCGCCCGCAATTCCGTACGCCAGCTCAGTGACGACGAGCTGGCCAACCTTCGCGCGATGCCGGGCTGGGCAGGGCGCCGGGCGAGCATTGTGGAGGGCCTGGGATCGCGGGATGCGTCCATTGTGGGCGCCTATTTGGATGGCGACCGCAACCGCGCCATCGGCCTGCAGATCGACGAGCGGATCACCCGGGCCCGTCGGGACGGCGAGGATGCCATCATCGACGGGACCGCCGATCTGGACCGGATGGTGGCGGAAGATCGGGCGATCGCCCTGCGGGATCGGGTTCGGCCAGTGAGTGCCGAGGAGGAGGAGCGCGGCCTGGAGGCCATGCGCCAGGGTACGGTACGCGAGCTGGCGGTGGCCTCTGGAGCGCTACGGCGCGAAGATCTGCGCGATCTGACGCAGGAACAGGTCGCGGATCGCCTTGCGAGTCACCTGACCCGGGATCGGGAGACCCAGCAGGGGGGAGGGGGCCGCCACGGGCACCACGGCGGGGTGCGGATTCCCGTCTCCGATCAGGCCAAAGGGGCGGTGCAGGACATGCTGCGCCACGGATCCAACAGCCCCACGGCCCGCGGCGCGCGCCTGGCCTACGAGGCTCACCGCGGCCAGACCACCGGCATGTCGGAGACCCGCCAGGAGCGCATCCTTGCGGTAGGGGAAGATCCGGAGCTGAAGTCCGCACGTGAGGCGATGACCCGCGCCGAAAACAGCCGCTCCCCCGCCGCAATTGAGGCAGCCCGTCGGCGCCTGGAGCGGGCCCAGGCCAACCACAGCACCTTCCTCCAGTCCTACGCCCGTCGATCCAACGGCCCTCCCGAGGCGCGCACCAACCCCGCCGCCGCCGAGCGCCACGCCATCTCCTCGCTCAGCCCTCTCTTTGAAGGGGTCCACAGCGGCTACGGAGCTGAGTTCGTTCGGACGATGATCCGCGATGGACGCCCCAGCTTGCTCTCAGCCTACATGCTGGCCACCGACAAGGACGGCACGCATGAGACCATGCTGGACAATGCCTTCGCCAACCGCAGCCCGGAGGAGCTGCGCGAGCTGAGGCAGCGCTATGCGACGGAAGTGGCCAAGCGTCCCAATGATCTCCAGGCTTTTGACCGGGACTATCGCTCTGAACTTTCCGGCGACGACCGCCACCGCTTTGAACACGCCCTGCTCACCGAGTCGGGCACCGACCTGAACCTGATCGAGCACGGGCTCCTGGGCGCCGGCCAGAACTACGAGGGGGTGGGTGGGGGCGGCCGCTACGCGATGGCGGGTTCCGACCAGGAACGCCAGCTTTTGGCGACACGGAACCAGCTCATCGACACCGTAGCGGCGGTGTCCGGACTGCCCCGCGAGCGGGTCATCGGTCCCGACGGACGCCTCACCGACGAGGCTCGTCGCCTCGCCTTTACCGACCCACCCGAGGAACGGCTCCGCATCGCCTCCGACCCGGTCACCCACCGCCCCACGGCGGCGGGTATCGCCCAGTGGCAACAATTCCGCAGCACCTCCATCCAACTTCGGGGCGTGTCCGACCGCTATAAAGACGGCGTGGATCGCGCCGAAGAGCGCATGTTGGCGGTGTTCCAAATCATCGGCGCCATCGCCACCGCTGCGCTGATGATTGTGTTTCCGGCCTCGATCATCCTGATTGGGGTGCTGTCGGCGGCGATCATGGGCGCGGCCACCATGGTCACCAAGCAGGTGATGCGCGGGGGGCGCTACGGTTGGGAGGAGGCGGTCGAGGATCTGGCCAGCACCGGCATCGACATGGCGGCGGCCTTTGTGGGCGGTCGGATGGCCGGCAAGGCGATCAGCCAGGGTCTGCGCGGGGCCAATGCGGTGCGTGCGGCGGTGCAGCGGGGGCTGGTGACGGGTGCCATCTCGGGTGCGGGCCACGCAGCGATCCGGGACAGTACCTGGAAGGACGGAATCACCACCGGCGTGGGTCGGGTGCTGGGGGAGGGGGTCAAGCAGGCGGCGATGAATGCGGCCACCGAAGGCGTTTCCACCTGGGGTGGAGAGCGGTTGGAGGGCATGTTCAAGCGGGCCCCCGCCGGTGGAGCCCGTCCGGATGCCGAGGTACACGCGCCGGGCGGCGCGCACGAGGGTGCGCCGGGTCCACGACCGGATGCAGAGGTGCACGGCCCGGGCGGCGCAAGGGAAGGGGGCCCTGCCGCCCGACCGGATGCAGAGGTACATGGTCCCGCCGGAGCGCACGAGGGGGGGGCAGCTCCAGAGGTGCGTGGCCCGGCTGCCGCAGGGGGTGGGCCCGAGGGTGCGCCCGCAGGGCCACGCGCCGCCACGCCTGAGCTGGAGGCGGGAGACTGGAACCGCTTCGGGCGCCTGATGGGGCCCAATGGGCGGGCGATTGTCAACGAGGTGCTGAGCAACGCCGGCGGTGTGCTGGCGGGCGATATGGCAGGGGCTTTTGCCGATATCGTGGCGGGACGCCCGCCGCACTCGCTGGCGGATTTTGCAGAGAGTACGGGGGCCAGCCAGCTTCGCGAGCTGATCGGCGCGGCGGCGCGGGGCAGGGCGAATGCCCGGAATATGCGCCTGAAGGATCGCTACCACGCCATGCGGGAGGAGCTGTCGGCGCAAAGCCACCCGCCCACCGCGGAGCAGCGGGATGCCCTGTTCAAGGCGGCCCGGGCGGCAGGAGAGGTGCCGCGTGGGGCCCGGGAGGACTTCTTCCGGGGGTTTGACTCGGCCCGCTCGGTCCGAATTCAGGACACGCCGGTGCGCCTGGATCACCCGGAGGGGGCGGCCCACATCCCCGAGCACACCTCCCGCCAGCTTGCCCGGCTTCCAGAGGAGGGGCTGGCTGCGATCCGGGCGCTCCAGGTGGAGGGGGGCACGCCCAGCCCGCAAAAACTCCAGGAATTGCTGGGGATGGCGCGCACGGCCGATCCCACTGTGGACGAGCACAGCTTTACCCGGGCCGTGAAGGATGCCGTCCGCATCGGGCGGCGGGTGGAGCTGGCCCGCGGGGTGATGTTGGAGGGGGTGCCCCACGCCCAGCGTGCGCCCCTGGCCAACGTCCCCATCGAGATCGTGCCCGCCTCCCGCCTGCACGCGATGAGCGGCAACCCCCACGCGCAGGCGGTCACCCTGTGGGAGAACGGGCGGCCGCGGATTTTCTTACGCCAGGGGGCCGATCCCATCGCCCTTCGTAGCCAGGCCGATGGAATCCGCGGCAGGGCGGGCTACCATGTGGACCCGGCGGTGGCCACCGCAAACCGCCTGTTGGACCGGGGGAATCCGCAGCGCGCTCAGTTGCTATCCGGCGATACGGAAGCCGTTCGCCAGGTGCTGAAGGATGCGGGAAGCTGGCAGAACCTGATGGCCACCCTGGATGCGGCCGGGCCGGCCCACCGCCAGCTTGGGGATCGCCTGCTGGCCTACCGGCAAGGCATGGTGGAGCAGCTTGGCCACCTCTTCCAGGCGCACCCGGTCTCCTCGGCCAGTGCCGAGCGCATCAGCGATGTGGACCTGAGCACCCGCGGGAAGACCGCCGGCGCCGACCTGATCGCGGCCGAGGCATGGATGACCAAGACGCATGGTCCGAACTGGATGTTCGACCTGCGCATGAACTTCTACACCGAGGCCTCCCGCCTGACCGCCTATGCGGGGGTGGTGGAGGGCATGGATGCCCCGGCCCGTGCAGCCTTGCAGCAGCGGGTGTCTCAGGCGGCGGAGAACTTCAATGTGGCCCGCCAGATCGGCTATGCGCACGGGGATCCGGCCGAGCTGAGCAGGATCCGTGCCCGTTTTCCCGAGGCCGATCTGGCGGCCGCGCAGCGGCTTGCCGCGATGAGCCCCGACGAGCACCTGGCCCGCCGCAACGAGCTTCTCGGCCAGCTCGACGATCTGGCCACCCGCATGGAGGCGGCCACCGAGCCCTCGCAGCGCCAGCAGCTTGCGACGGAAATGACCCTGAAGCAGGCCGAGGCCAACCTGCACACGGTGGAGGCCTACATCGCGCCGGGCGCGGGCCGCATGACGGTGGATGCGGTGCCGGTTCGTGGTTTTGCCGCCTACGACGCGGCGGTTTCCAACCTCTCCGAGCTGGCTCACATCCTGCACGCCGCCGGGGGCGACCCCCTGGTGGCCATGCGGCAGTACGAAGCCTACAAGTACATCCTCCGCTTTACCCAGGCTGCGGCGGGGGCCGGGCAGGCCGGTGATCCCCACCTCGCTTTTTTGGAGGGTATCGCCCGGCACCTGTACCGCATCGACCGGGAAGCCTTCCGGGCCGAGCCGCGGCCGGGGCGGCCTCCTCCCCCCTCGGATGCAGATATCCGGCAGATCTGGGAGACCTTTCAGAATTTTGTCGACCGCTCGCTGCCGTCAATGCGGTCCCATGCCCACGCCAATGCTTCGGACTGGGCGGCCCGTCCCTCCACCCCTCCTCCCGGTCCGGCCCCGAGCCTGGGCAGGCGGGTGGGTGCCTTCTTTGAGGGGATGATCGACCGCTTCCGGCCTCCTCCTCCTCGACCTCCTCCCCCGCTGCCCGACCTGCACCCGCCACCGCTACATCCCCCGTCGGTGGACGAGCCCACCTCCACCCGCTCCGGCCGGGTTGTACGGGATTCCATCGAGGAAATTACCGGTGTCCGCAAGCCAGGCTCGGTGGCGGCCGAGCACGATGCCCTGGTGGGCCAGCTTCGGCAGCAGGTGGGCGAGGCAGCACGGGCGGCCATCGAGGAGCGCATCGGCATCCGGCGCAGCCCCGAGGCCGAGGCGGACTATCAGCAGCTTCGGCAGTATATGGAGGATCTGTCTGGCTTTGCGGCGGGCCAGGATGCGGTGGTGGCGCGGGTGATGGAGGCGCCGAACCCGCAGGCGCGCCAGGAATTGCTGCGCCTCTTCCGGGACTACCAGGCGCTGATGCGGGTGGATCCGCGCGACATGACCCACGCGCAGCGCGATCTGGTCCTTCGCGCACAAGCTGAGTTCTACGCCGGTTTTGCCTCGGCAGACACCCTGCGGAAGGTGGTGCCGGTGGCCGATATGCAGGCGATCATTGAGGGGCGCTACTCGGCCCATGTGGGCGGCTCGGTGGGGGATGCCCGCCACACGCAGGGCCTCACCGCCGCCGAGATTGTGCAAAAGCTGGGCCTGGACTACACAAACGAGCGGGGCCAGCGTCCGTACCTGCATGGCGACGAGCACAGCGGCTTCCGCCCGGTGAACGAGGTGGTGTTCATCGACATCCCCATCACCGCCGAGATCCGCCAGAAGGTGCAGGTGCCGATGGACGAGCACCTGATCGCCCATGCCGCCGCCTCTACCGATCCGCAGGTGCGCGCGCTCTACGATCAGGGGCGGCTTTTGGGCGGAGAGTGGCAGAATATCCGGCGGGATGCGGCCGGGAACCGCGACCTCAGCAACCCCTATGCCGGGCATGGTGGCACCATCACCGGCTCCTTGCTGCCGACTGCACCGGCGCACGCCAACCAGGAGCTGCAGATCCCCACCAACCGGCGCGCCGGGAACCTGGGGGCCGAGATCCCGGCGGGCAGCGCCTTCCGCTACCGGGGGGCCGATGGGCAGGACTACACCATCGCCCACTACCGCCAGCCGCCGGAAGGGGGGCCGCCCCGCTGGGTGATCGCCGACGATCTGCCCGCGGGCCTGCGCGCGCGCCTGGTTGGTTCTGTAGCTGGGACTACCAATACCACCGCGAGTGGTGGATTTTGGGGTCGGGTCAAGGCCTGGATGGGCCTGGGTCGCCCCGAGCCGGTCGCTCCTCCGCCGGTGCATCCGCCCACCACCGCCGATGTCCACGGGCTTTTTGGCAGCTCCAGCATCGACCAGATCCGTCCCGGCAGCGGCCCCACCGCCCGCTACGTAAAAGATGGCTGGCACATGGTGGTCGAGGCCCCGCCCGGCCGCAGCCCCGCCCAGGTGCGGCAGGATGTGGCGTCCCAGCTTGCCGCCGAGCACCTGGCCATTCACCAGGCGGCTTCGTCCGAGCTGGGGGTCAACCTCGCGATTGTGCGCGGTGGGGGCGCGGTGTCCTACCAGCGGCGCCCCGATGGCAGCGTACAGGTGCGTGTACCCTACGGCATGGACCTTTCCCAGGTTGGCCCACAGCTTCAGCGGCAGATGGCGGAGGCGGCGATCCACCTGAAGGGAACCACCGACCACAGCGTCATTCAGAATGGCCAGAACGTGGTGGTCGGGCATCCCATCGCCGATGTGGCACAGGGACACCGGCTTTTGTCGCGGTTGGCCCAGGGTGACCTGAGCGCCTTGGCCGAAGTGGGCGTACATGGCATGCCCGACGCCTTCCACAGCGACAGCGGGCAGCGCAGCGCCGGACAGATTGAGTGGGGCCTGGGGCGGCTGCCCAACGGCGAGGTGATCCTGATCCGTGGCGAGGCCGGGCAGGTGGACTGGGGTCGCTACCCCGACGTGGTGGCCCTGGCGCACTCGCACCCGTCGCACGACGAAAGTATGAGCGCGAAGGTGCTGGATCTGAGCGGTGGCGGCACCGTGGATCAGGTGCTCAACCACTTCGACAACAGCATCAACCTCCTGCCCTCCTCGGCGGACCTGCGCTTTGTGCACGCCCGCGGCATCGAGGGGCATGTGGTCCATAGCCCCTACCGCTACAACCCCGCCACCGGCCAGTTGGAAGCGGGCTTCGATCGACGCCTTCCTCCGGTGGATGTCCACATTGTCTCCACCACCGAAGGCAGCGGCGGCAGCCTGTCCGCCCATGTGGAGATCCGCTCCGGCCCGGTGCTGCTGTGGAGCGGCACGGTGGATGCGCTCAACGGCTTCAGCCTTCGCCAAGGGTTCTTTGACCGAACCCCCGCCGCCTCCGCCGGAGATTTGCATTTTGTAGGCCACAATACAGATGCATCGCAGGCGGCGACCAATGCCATCACCAAGGCCGCCGGCCAGGCGCCCGATGCCTTTATCGCCGCCGCGCAGGCCGCCTATCCCGCGACCGCAGGCACCATGTCTGCGGACGCCCTCCGCGAGTTCCACGCCAACCTGGTGGCCTACAAGGCAGCCACAGCCAACCCCGGTCTGACGCTGGAGAACCTGCTCACGCAATTTGCGGCCGGGCGGCGTTTCAACCCCACGACGCAGAGCTGGGTCTACCGCAGCGGACCGGAGCTTTTGGCCGGCTCGGCGCGCTTCCACGACGAGCTGATGGAGCTGTGCCCCGAGCCCGGGCTGCAGCAGCGCCTTGCCAAGCTGTCTTCGGCGGAGCTGGCCGAGTTCCGCGCCGAGATCCAGCAATATGTGCGTTTGAATCCCTCGGGGAACCTGGACGTGCCCCGGCTGGCGGCCGAGTACCTGGATGGCCGTCGGGTGGGCCCGGCGGGCCTGCACCACGATCCCAGCGGCGGCGAGAGTTTTGCCGCCATGCGCGCCCGGCTCATCAACGACTTCCCGCCTCCCCAGACTTTTGGGCAAGTACAGGCGGCGGCGGCTGCGAAGTACGGAGCCAACCTTAAGGCGGTGGTGCCGATTGAGGGGGTCTACCGCCTGCAACAGGGCGGCGAGGACCTGACCTTCGGGCACCTGCTGGACCCCACCAAAGAGCGGACCCTGCACACCATGCTGGTGCAGGCCTACCGCGAGCTGGGCAACAGCGGTGGCGACGCGCGCAAGCTGGCCGATGCGATGGTCGCCCATATCAAAGCCGGGCAATTGGTGGTGGTGCAGGGTACGCCCATGGTGCGATCCACCATGGACTACGACGCCCGCTACCGGAAAGCCACCCCCTCGATGGGGGGCCTGTCCAAGCCGGAGGTCCACCACATGCACCCCCTGTACCTGGGGGGCAGCCACCAGCTCCAGAACCTGATCGCCCTGGAGGGCATCTCCCAAAAACTGCACGACCAGATGCACGCCTTCTTCGACAAGCTGGGCGGTGCGCAAAACATGAATGCCAACGCGCTCTACTCCGCACATGCCACCCAACTCCGGCCGGGTTACGCGGTGGTCGAGGCGGACGGAACCGTCCACATCCACCTTCACGATGAGCCCCCCTGAGGCCCGATGACTCAAGCCTTTCGGTTGCGCTGGACCGCGGAGCTTCCCGCCCCTCTTTTTGGCTCGCCGGTGGCGGCGCCCGTGGTGTTGGCGCCGGGGACTTTTGAGCTGGGGGGCCTGGACGCCGCGACGGGTGCTACGCGCTGGCGCCTGCCTGCGGGCGTAGAACCTCGGAGTTTTGCCTGGGCGCTGTGGAGCCCGGCAGGGCCGGTGGCCTGTACGGGCATGGATCGGCTGTGGCGGATCACCGGCCTGGACCCGGCAGGAAAGTCGAGGTTCAGCCTGCTGTTGGAGGGCTGGGGCAGCGAGGCGGTGGTGCTTGGGGACTGCACCTATGTGCTGTACACGCGGGAGGGGGAGCACAGCGGTCTGTGGGAGCTGGACGGTGCGGGCGAATTGCGGCGGCGGTGGCAGGTTCCTGCGGGTGGCTTCAGCCTGAGTGCGTCGGGAGGGCAGCTCTGTTTTGCGGTCCGGTCTGCCGCTCAGGAGGGGCTGTACCAGGTGGATCTGGAGGGGGGCGGGCTGCGGCGTTTGGCCACCGGCAAGGTGGAGCGGGTAGAGTGTAGTGCAGACTACATTTTGCTCCAACGGGCGGGTGGAGCCGTGGAATTGCGCGACCGGGAGGGTGGGCTGCGCTGGGAGGCCAAGGGCGGCGGGCTGACGCCGCACCTGGACGGAAATGGGCTGTTTGGAGCCGAGGAAGAGGGAGGCGAGTGGGGTGCCGTGTGTAGAGATCTGGCGACGGGGGCGCTGCGGTGGCGGCACCCGCTGCCCGACGCGGGCCGCTATCTGGAGGTCTGCGCGTGGGAGGACACGGTGGTGGCCTGGGATGCGGGCCCGCTGACCCTGCTGGACCGGCACAGCGGCGCCCGGATTCAGAGCGTGGAGGGGGATTTTACGGCCTTAGGCCCGGCGGGCTGTGGGAAGGGCTATCTGGTGGCGGCGGCGGGCGAGCAGCTCCACTGCATTGAGAGGGGTTGAGGTGGCCTTTTCGCTGATCGGTGCGAAGCTCGGGGGCCGTTTTGAGGTGCTGGAGCTGCTGGCCGGGGAGCCGCTCCGGGGCTTGTATCGGGTGCAGGAGGGGGCGGCGGGGCGCTGTTTACTTGCCTGTACGCCGGGAAGCTGGGGGGAGGAGGAAGCAGCTTTTCAGGTGGATCTTCCCGGTCTGGCACCGCTGGTGTACTCCGGCGAGCTGCGCTGGGAGGGCGCCCGGCTGAGGGTGGTGGTGGAAAAGGAGCCGCCCGGGGGGGCGCTATGGGGGATGTTGCGGGTGCCGACGGTGCCTGCGGAAACGACACGAATCCTGAAAAGTTTGGTGGATCTTGCGGAAGTGCTGGGGGCGACCGGACGGTACTGGCCGCTGCATCCCCGGATTCTGTACCCGCAGGCGCGGGGTATGGTGGCGGCCGCGCGTTGTGGGGCGCTGCTGGAGCTGGCAGTGGGGGAGTTCAAGAAGCCGGCGCTGGAGCCCACCCTGGACGCGCCCGACGTGTTGAAAGGGCAGGCTCGGACCCAAAAATCGGTGGTCTTCCAAATTTGTGCGATAGGGGCCTGGCTGCGGTGGGGGGCGCCGCCCTTCGGAAACCGGCTGGAGGAGGAGCTGCGGCGCCACCTGGGCGGCGCGGAGGGCGAGCTGGGGCTGGGAGATCTGGAGGTGGGGGTGGCGCGGGCACCGGAGCGGCGGCCGGATCTGGCAGGGCTGCGGCAGCGTTTGACGGGGCCGGCGCTGCGGGAACGGCTGGCGGTTTCGCAGTGGTGTTGTGCGGCGGTCCTCGGCGATGACGGGCCGGTTCCCGTGCAGGAAGGGGGTCTGTGGCGGCTGGTGCGGCGCTGGGAGCGGAGCGGGGCCTATCTGGAAATGCCGGGTCCTGAGTGCTTTTTACACCTGGGGGAGGGGACAGTAGAGCTGGACAGCGGCAGCGCCACCGCGCTGCACTGTGCGATGGCGGAGCTGCGGTCCCGGGCAGAGGCGCTGGAAGTGGAGGCCATTTTGGAGGGCCGCTCCCGCGCGCCACTGGCGACGCTGAAGAACTACGCGGGCTATCGGATCCTGGTGCGGGAGCTGCCCACCGGATCACAGCTTGCCACAGCGCCCGATGGGCGGGGGCGTCGGCTGGCGGCGGTGTTCACGACTTCGGAAAGTCTGGGCGCCTTTCGCAGCCAATTGCAGGATCCCACGCTGACAGGAAAACTCTTGACAGGTCAAGAGTTGTACCCCTTCCTGCTCCAGCTTCCGCTGGAGGGGATTGTGTTCAACTGCGCGGGGCCCGGAGTCCCCAAGGCGGTGGCCTTGGAGCTGGCCAGGCGGGTGTTGGAGGGCTGATCAGCCCCGCTTTTGCACCCGGACGCGAAGGGGGCGAGCCAGTCTCAAGGTAGAGATCGGCCGGGTGGCGATCACGTCGTTGTCCAGCCGGGTCACGGTGTAGCGGCCGGCCATCATCGCCAGGGCCAGCACCCCCTCCAGCATGGCGAAGTGTTCGCCCAGGCAGGCGCGTCGACCCAGCAAAAAGGGCAGGTAGCTGTAGGGCTGGATGGAGGGCTCACGCGCCGGGGAAAATCGCTCGGGGTCAAAAGCTTCCGGGTCGGTCCAAAAGTCCGGGTGCCGCTGGGTGGTGTAGAGAGAGACGACGACTTTTTCGCCGGCTACTACGTCGATCCCGTCGAAGTGGTCCGCCTCCTTCGCCTGGCGGGTCACCACGGGAACCGGTGGATAGAGGCGCATGGTCTCCAAAAAGACCATCCGCGCATACTCCAGCTTGGGAAAGTCCTCGGCGGTGGGGTGCCGGCCGCCGAGCACCCGGTCGGCCTCTTCCCGCAGCCGCTCGGCGGCCTCGGGATGGCTGGACAGCAGGTAGAAGGCCCAGGACAGCGCCAGACTCGTGGTTTCGTGACCGGCGAGAATGAGGGATTTGACCTCGTCGATCAACTGCTGCTGCGACATTCCGGCGCCGGTGTCCTCGTCTTTGGCGGTGAGGAGGCGGGAGAGCATGCCCGGTCCGGGGTTTTCCCGATTCCGCTGGATCAACTCCAGCACAATCCGGTTCAGGATCTCCTCCTGGCGCTGGGCCTCCCGGTTTCCGGGGGTGGGCATCCACGACTGCAACAGCCCCATGCTGACCATCTGTAGGGTGCCTTGGTCCAGGCAGACTTCGAGGGCATGGCCGATCTGCTCGCTCTCCTGCCGGAATTCCTGGTGAAAGAGGGCGGCCCCCACGATCCAGATGGTCAGCCGCATCATGTCGGAGGAGAAGTCCCGCTCCGGCTGCTGATCCCACTCCCGAAAGAGGGACTCCACCGAGTCCACGATCACCGGAACAAACCGGGGCACCACCACCGAGCGGAATTCTGGGGCCATCAACCGGCGCTGCCGTGTCCACAGCTCTCCGTCGCTCACGAAGATCCCCCCGCCCAACAGCGGCCGGAGGAAGTCATAGTCTGCGCTCTTTACATAGTTGGCGGCGTTGCCTTTCAACACCCGGTGCAAGTGGCGCGGGTGGGCCAGGGCAATGGAGGGCGTGGGAAGACGCTGCCGGTAGACAAATCCGTGCGTCCGGTGAAGGAGTACGCCCATTTCGGCGTAGTCTTGGATGGAGTAGAAGACGCACTGCACATCTTCCCACCAAGACAGATTGCTGGATTTAAATTTTTGTGGGGTGTCAAAATCGGTGGATGCACCCGAGGATTCAGAGGACTTCATTTGAAGGTCTAACCCTTAGATCTCCGGAGCGGACATGGTCAATCGGGGCCATCCTGTGGCCACTTCTGGGCCACGTATGGTTGATCTATCTGAAAGATCGGGTGGGTCACCCGCTTGGCTTCTCCAAGCTCGGCACGACCGGCCAGTCCGAGAGGTAGGGTTCCAGGATCTACTGCGGCGGCTCCCCTGCAGCCAGGGGGGCGCCGAGCGCGCGGTTGATCAGGCGCTCGGTCAAGGCATCTTCGTGCAGGCCAGGGATAGGGGGCGCCCGGAGGGGGCCGGGGTGAAGGTCGCGGTGGCGACGGCGGCGCTGGATCTCCTCAGCCGATGACCCACATAAGCACCTCCGCTTTCTCCTGGGACGGCGAGATCCCGTGCTCAGTCCTGTAGACGCGCGCCAGATAGGCGGGCGCCATGCCCACCGCGTGGGCCGCCTCTGCCACCGAGGTGCCTGCAAGGAGGTGTTCGCGGGCGCGGGCGATCCGCAGGTTCCGGAGCCAGGCGACCGGCGCCGCGCCGGTGAGGCGCACCAGGCTGCGGTGAAGGGAGCGCGGGCTCATCGCCAGCGTGTCCGCGAGCGCCGCTACGTTCAGCTGCGGGTCGTGGAGACGGGCATGTGCGGCCTTTGAGATGCGGGTCAACGCATCAAAATCCGCCCTGGAATAGCCACGGATCGTCTTGAAAGGAGAACATACAGCGCTCATCGGTCACCCTTCGACAGGTGGTGTGAGCTTATGGAGGCGATCCTGAGCGAACCTGAGATCGCGGAACGCCAGCGATCAACGGACGAGGTCGACCCCGGCGTCCCAGCCGATCCAGATCTCGCCGCCGAACGAGCCCCTGGCGCGGCGCCGCAGGATGCGCTCTGTGGCGTTGACCGTCTCCAGCGCCTTCCGCAGGCCCCGCACCACTTGATCGAAGGCCTCGTCGGAGGGGTGTCCGTTCTCCTGATCGGCGCGGATCTCGGTCGCCCATACCCGGCGTATCAGAACCGGGATCTCGATAGGGCGGCCTGGCTGGCTGCACAGCACTGAGAGCAGGTCGGCGCACTTCCCGCGAATTTCGACGCGGGTGGAGCCGCGCTGCGCCCAGGTGCCGTCCCGCGCGATCTCCAGGAAGTTGTGGGTCTGTGTGATCGTGGTACCGCTCGGGTCCACCGCGATCACCCGGTACGTCGGCCCGCCTGCAAAGCGCCAACGCTGGTCCGGCCCGACGCGGACGGCGCCAATGGCAGGGCGGTCGTCCACCAGCAGGACCCCGTCCAGCTCATGGATCCACACTGCAGCGTCTCTGGCCACCAGGGCCGCATGGAAGGTCCGCGCCCCCGGAGCGTGCTCCAGACGAAGCACCGCCTGGGGAAGGAGACCGATCACCCCGGCGGGGTCAATGGTGATGACCATCACCCGATCGTTGCACTCCACTGAAACAACGGCCATGCGCCGATTTAGCCTGTGCATAGGCCGGTCGCCACCGCACGGCTGTCGCCTGTCGGCTGCCAGTCGCTGGCTGCGGCAAAAAAAGTATGAGATTATTGCCCGGATGCCTGAATGGACTGATACTTTTGACCATGGTTCCACAGGGGAGTTTGGAGCCGGGTCCCCACATGCCACCCTGTATCCGCGCCTTCCCGATGGCGTGGCGCCCCCGGCCGGGCTGCCTGCCATCCCGCTGGGAGTGGCGGATCCGAACGCGCTGAAAGAGGTGGAGAAGCTCGGCGAGGGGGGCATGGGCGTGATCCATATGGCGCAGGACCCCGTCCTGAACCGCCTCGTGGCGACGAAGCGCCCCCGGCACGACGCGGGGGGCCGGGCAGCCGCCGGCCTCATCACTGAGGCCCGCACGCTCGCCGGGTTGGATCACCCCAACATCGTCCCGATCCACGCCCTCGGCATCGACCCCAGCGGCGTCCCGGTTGTCGTCATGAAGCGGATCGTCGGCCTGCGGTGGAGCGATCTGTTGCGCCAGGAGCGCGCCCTTGACCGCCACCTTCGGGTCCTTCTGGAGGTGACCGACGCGGTCCGGTTCGCGCATGCGCGGGGGGTGCTCCACCGCGATCTGAAGCCGGACAACGTCATGGTGGGCGAGTTCGGTGAGGTTTACCTGATGGACTGGGGGTGCGCATGCCGCATGGAGGAGGCGGTGACCCGGGATCTTGTGGGCACCCCCGCCTACCTCGCCCCTGAGATGCTGGAGCGCGGCGCGCCCATCGGCCCGCAGACGGACGTCTTCCTGCTCGGCGCCGTCTTACAGGAGGTTGTGACCGGAGCGCCGCGAAACGCCGGGCTCTCCCTTCGCGAGGTGCTGGATCAGGCGCACGTCCGCCGCCCTCCCCGGTGGAGTGAGGACGTTCCTGCGGCCCTCGCAAGGATCATCGACACGGCCTGCGCCCCGACGCAGGCGGAGCGCTTCCCGTCGGTGGAGGCCTTTGCGGAGGCGATCCGCAGCTTCCTCGCCCACCAGCTCTCAGCCTCCGTCGCTGCGCGCGCAAGTGCTGCGCTCCCACGGCTGGAGCAGGCGATCGTCGCCGGGGACGCCCGCGCCGAGATCCTGTTCGCGGAGTGCCGGCTCGGCTTCCGGACCGCGCTGGAGGGCTGGCCGGAGTGTACCGAGGCGCGCGAGGGTATCGCCCGCGCCTGCGCGCTCTACCTCCCCTGGAAGATCCGGATCGGGGAGCTGGACACGGCCGAGGCGCTGCTGCCCGAGGCGGAGCCCGAAGCGGCCCGCCGCTGGGCGGAAGACATCCGGCGCGTGCGCGAAGACCGGCGGGCGGCGGCGGCGGCGCTAAAGGAAATGGACGTTTCCTTCGCCGTGCGGGAGCGCCGGAAGTTTGTCGTTGGGATGTTCCTCACCGGGCTGATCGCGGTCGCCTTCCGCCCGCCGGACCCATTGCCCAGCGATGTCGTCACCACTTGGCACCTCGCGCGGGCAGTCGAGGTCGTGGTGGTGGCGGTCGCGTGGACGATCCCGTTCCGGAAGCGCATCTTTTCGAACCGGATGTCGCGGACCATCTTGAGCAGCGTCTTGATCCTCCTGCTCGTGCAGGTGATGCACCGGGCGCTGGGGATCTGGTCTCTGTCGCCGGTGGAGGCGGTCCTCCGTGGTGATGTCCTCCTCATGGGGACTGGGCTCGCGGTGGTCTCGGTGTTCACCCATCCGCTCCTCCTCCTTTCGGCGCTCCCCTACTTCGTCGCGGCGGTGGTGATCTCGACGCGTCCCGACCTCTCCGAAAAGATCTTCCCTGCCGCGCTGATGAGCAGTGGCGCGGTCGTCGCGGCGCTGCTCCTGGCTGCGGAGCGCCTGCGAGGGCCAAGTTCGGGCGCCCCGAAGCACGATGTGCACAAATCGGACAGTTTGTAGCACTATTCGGTCTGTCGCTGTGTCTGCCCGCTCCCACCCGGTACGATCCCCTTGCCGCCAGGGGATCTCATGCGCTCTCGCTCCCGTTCTTCATCGACTCCACGCCGGTCACTCGTACCTCCCGCCGCCTCACCCACACGAGGGAGCCGCATCCTGGGCTTGTCGCTCCTTGTGCTCGCGGGCACATCCTGTGACCCCTCGCGGCCGAACGAGAGCGCCGAGCTGTTTGACACTGCCGCCCCGCTGAGCGCCGATGGCGCGGGGCCTGTCAGCGCGATGCCCGTAAGGAGCCCCGGCGGCGTCGCACCATTCCGGGCGGATGAGACCGGGTTCGTCGCCAGCGCTGCGTCTGGGGGCGCGGTGATGCGCCTCGAAGACGGCACCTTGACCACCACCCTCCGCGACGCCACCTGGAGCCTCCACACCCTGGCCTGGGGGCGCGGTGAGGACCTGCGGCCTGCCCCGATCCGGCCAGCCTCCTTCGGCGCCTGCTCTGATCAGCGCGAAGCCGACGGGAGCTGCGTTCGCTATGTGGAGACGGACTACGACGGAATGACCGAGTGGTTCGTGCCGGTTGAGGGCGGTTTTGAGCAGGGTTGGACCGTTACGCACGACCCCGGCGGCGACGAGCCGCTGGAATTCCGTATGGAGATAGAGGGGGCGGAGCTGGCAGTCGATCCCTCCGGCGGTTCCGGCACGCTCCTGGATCAGGGCGACCACCTGTGGCGCGTGTCCGGGGTGCTCGCCTGGGACGCAGCAGGCGCCTGGCTCCCCGCCAGGCTGGAGGACGAAGGCGGCCTCCTCCGGGTCGTTGTGGACGACAGCGACGCGATCTACCCCATCGTCGTCGACCCGACCTATACCGCCACCGACACCGACGGTGACGGGTTCGACGCCGTCAGCGCCGGCGGCACCGACTGCGACGACAGCGACAGCACCAGCTATCCGGGCGGCACCGAGGTCTGCGACAGCGCAGACAACGACTGCGACGGCAGCATCGATGACAGCGTCGCGGACGGGCGGACGCTGATCAGCTTCGAGTCCGCCAACGTCTACCGGGTGGACGCGGTGACCGGCGTTCGCAGCCTGATGTACGGGCCATTCACTGGCACGTTGCCGACGGCGGCGAACGGGTTCACCGGCGACCCGCGCTCCGGGTTGCTCTACGCCACGCGCGGGAGCCCCTCCAACCTCTATGAGTTCAACACCGCCACGCTCACTTCCCGGCTGGTCCGCACCCTCACCCACAACTTCTACGGCCTCGCGATGGACGCCGACGGGGTGCTGTGGGCCGTCGATGAGGCGTCAAACGACCTGTACCGGATTGACCCGGCCACCGGGGCTGAGACCGTCGTGGGGGACGTCGGGTATAACGTCAACTCGGGCGGCATGGAGTACGCGCCCGGCGAGGACGCGCTCTACACAATGACCAAGAACGAGACGAGCTTACAGTATCAGCTGATGCGGCTCGACCGGACGACGGGCGCCTCGACGCTCCTCTTCACGTTCCCCGCGACCTACACCTCGCTGAGCTCGCTCGGCTACGACGAGGTGTCCGGGCTCTTCTACGTCTCCGGCAACGCCGTCTCCCTGCGCTCGGTCGACATCGACACCGGCGTGATCACGGTGGTGAACACCGCGACCACTGTGGCGAACCTCTCCTTCTTCCGGAATCCCGCTGGCACCTCGACCTTCTACGCCGACGCGGACAGCGACGGCTACGGCGACGAGATCAGCGCGCTTGCGGCCTGCGACCAGCCCTCCGGCTACGCTACCAGCTACGGCGACTGCGACGACACCCGCGCGTCGGTCTACCCCGGCGCCGCAGAGCGGGTCGCGGACGGCACGGATCAGGACTGTGATGGCGTGGACGCCTGCTATCAGGATCTCGACGGGGACAACTACGGCACATCCACTGTTGTCGCCGGCTCCAGCCTGAGCTGCGACACCGGCACCGGCGCCGCGAGCTCTACCGACTGCGACGACACGCTGGGCACCGTCGGCGCCGCCTCCCTCTGGTACGCAGACCGCGACAGCGACCGCGTGGGGGGTTCTACCTCCACCACCTCCTGTACCCAGCCGGTCGGCTACGTCGCCAGCACTGGCGACTGCGACGACACCCGCGCGTCCGTCTACCCCAGCGCCGCAGAGCGGGTCGCGGACGGGATTGATCAGGACTGCGACGGCGTGGATGCTTGCTATCAGGATCTCGACGGGGACAACCACGGCACATCCACTGTTGTCGCTGGCTCCAGCCTGAGCTGCGACACCGGCACCGGCGCCGCGAACACGGATGACTGTAACGACGCTGACGCGACCGTCCGTGTCGCCTCCCTCTGGTACGCAGACCGCGACGGCGACCGCGTGGGCGGCTCTGCCTCCATCCACTCTTGCACCCAGCCCGCCGGCTATGCCGCTGTCACCGGTGACTGCGATGACATGCTCGCGTCGGTCTATCCGCGCGCCGCCGAGCAGGCGGCGGACGGGGTGGATCAAGACTGCGACGGTGTGGATGCCTGCTATCAGGATCGCGACGGCGACAACTACGGCTCCTCATTCATTGTCGCCGGCTCCAGCCTGAGCTGCGACACCGGCACCGGCGCCGCGAACGCGACCGA
>JBEIQS010000160.1:0-13827 GCA_040376425.1 Alphaproteobacteria bacterium
CAATTCGATATGGTGTTTGAAGGTGGCGGCGCCAAGGGCATGGCCTTTGCCGGAGCGCTTGAGGAGTTGGAACGCCAGGGACACAGCACGGGGCGCCTGCTGGGCACCTCCGCCGGGGCGATCACGGCCACCCTCCTTGCTGCCGGCTACGACGCCAAGGGGCTGATGGCCACCCTGGAGGAGCGCGAAGGGGGGCAGTCCGTCTTCAGCACTTTTTTGGCGACCCCCCAGGGTTTTTCCCCCGATGAGGTGGAAGACAGTGTGCTCAAGGGACTGCTTCGCGGCCTGGACCTTCCCCTTGTCGGCAATGCCACGGAGGAGTGGCTTGGGGCGCAGCTTCTGGCCGCAGTGGGCAAGCTGCCACTGTCTCGCCACATATTTTCTTTTATGGAGCGGGGCGGCTGGTACTCGTCGGAGCCTTTGGTGAAGTGGTTGCGACGAAAGCTCAACGAGAGCCGCTTGGGAAACCTGGGCGGCAGCACACTCGCCGAGTTTTCCGCGGCGACCCGACGGGGTCTAACACTTGTAGCGTCGGATACAACCAACTCCAGGCTGTTGATCCTCAATGGCCAGACCGCACCGGAGCTACCGGTGGTTCAGGCCGTTCGGATGTCCATGAGCATTCCGATGGTCTGGGAGGCGGTGAACTGGCGCAAAGAGTGGGGCGGCTATCGGGGCAAGTCGATGGCAGGGGCCGAGGTGGTGGACGGGGGCATTCTCTCGAATTTTCCGATAGAGCTTTTCCTATCGAACCAGCCGATGGTACGGACGGTGATGGGTCCGCCGGTCGGCGAAGACGTTTTGGGGGCGCTGATCGACGAGACCCTCGCCGTCCCCGAGGCTCCTACGGGAGAACAAAAGCCGGCTGTAGGGGTCCTCCAGCGCCTGCTTGCACGGCAACGGCGCTTGGTGGACACGGTGGTGAAGGGCCGAGACAAGCAGGTGATGGAATCCTATGCGCATCTGGTGGCGCACCTTCCCGCGAAGGACTACGGGGCCACAGAGTTCGACATGAGCGAGGCGCGCAAGAAGGCACCGGTAGAAGGTGGTCGAAATGCGATGCGCGCCTATCTGGAAGGGCGCGTCACTACGCCCATGGCCTTCGGGGTGGAGGATAGCGGCGCGACCGACCGCACGGCCCTGCGTCTGGTCGGGGCGTGAACCTGCTCCTGGTGGGGGGTGGCGGAGCGCTGGGCTGTGTGTGTCGCTATCTCCTTGCCTCTTCGCTGGGTGAGCGTTTCGGCATTCCCTACGGCACGCTGGCGGTCAACCTGCTGGGCTCCTTCGCCCTGGCCCTGCTAATGAGCCTGTCCGGGCGCTCGGAAGATCCGCAGCTACGCCTGTTGCTCGGCACGGGCTTCATGGGCGGATTCACCACCTATTCGACCTTCAACCTGGAGACACTGCGCCTCCTGGAAGCAGGAGACTGGCGACGTGCGGCTCTCTACCTGGGTCTGACCCTGGTGGGCTGCATGGCAGGAGCTTTACTGGGTCTGGCCCTTGGGCGTACAGTTTCGTAGGCAGCGGCACGAAGAAGATTTGTAGGCTATGCAGAGAACGGAGAGAGCCATGCGCAGCCTACCCGCCCTTCTGATCCTTGGCGCGACCCTCGCAGGTACGACCCTCTTGCTTTCGGAGCAGGCGTCGGCCGACATTCCGCCCGCACCAGCCTTGGCACCAAGTGCGTGGTCCTACCAATTGGAGGAGGCGCGCAGCGAGGTCTACGCCCAGGTTTTCAAGGATACAACTACCTTGGCTGCCGGCCTTTCGCACGATCATGTGGTGGTTGCGACAGGCTGGACAGGTTCGGTGTACTGGGACACCGCCAATCTGGCAACCTGCCAGGTGAGCATGGATGTGCCGGTTTCGGGCTTGGTGAACGACGATCCGGCGTGGCGAAAGCGGATGAACTACAACAGCGATCTCTCCGAAGGCCAACGGGCAGAGGTGAAGGAGCACATGGTGGGGGCCGGGCAGCTTGACGCGGCACGGTATGGGACCCTCCGCTTTCGCTCCACCGTATGTTCGGCCGATGGAGAATGGGTGAAGGTCTCGGGAAAACTCTCCATTCACGGGGTCGAAAAAGTGGTCAGTCTGCCGGTAAAGGTCACGGCCACCGAGGCAGAGTTCAACGCAACGGGCGTGCTGACGCTGCTGCACACAGACTACGGCATGACCCCCTTCTCGGCGATGGGCGGGGCGCTGAAGAACCGCAACGACATTCGACTGGTGGTGAAGGTGCGTGGGAAGGCAAGGTAGAAGGTTATTTTTTCTGGAATCAGACAGGCCATCCTTGACGCTTCCCGAGAACACAGATAGATGCGAGGTGTTCGGGGCATAGCGCAGTCTGGCTAGCGCGTCTGGTTCGGGACCAGAAGGTCGTGGGTTCGAATCCCGCTGCCCCGATTGAAAAAGAAACCGCCTGGAAGGGCGGTTTTTTATTTTTCGGCGCAGCGGGGATCACGGATTTTTCCGGGCTGGGTAACACTCCGGGACGCCGAGCGAAATCACCGGCGGCGATCGTCCACTCCCCGCCTTGAAGCGGATATGCTGGACAGAGCCTTGGCGCGGGCACTGGAGCGGCCTGTGCGGGCCTGCCCGTTGGCCGCGGTCCACACTGGATCCGCTGAATGATTTTCGTTCTTGGAGTGTTCCGTCGGCATGCGCCCATCACATCTCCTCCTTTCCCTCCTCCTCGTTGGTCTTCCGATGGCTTGCAGCACCCGCAAGGCCTACCGCGCCGGCCAGGCGGCCGAAGAGGGCGCACAGCCAGTCGCGGCCGCGGAAGCCTATCTGGACGCCCTGGATAGCAGCCCCCGCCACAAGAAAGCGGCGAGCGGCTTGGATCGCACTGCAGAAGATGCCTGCTTTGCTTTACTTTTTGAGGCAGAACGGCAGGAGACGGCAGAGGCATGGGCTGCAGCCGCACAGGACTACGAGGAACTCTCGGCCTTCCTCGCGCGCTTGGCCCAACACGGTCGACGCTCCTGTACCTCGGTGAATGTGGTGGCCAAGGGACAACAGATGCACGAGCGGGCGGCGGAAGCCCACTATATGCAGGGACGCAGGGCCGAGCAGGCAGGAAGCTGGGAGGAGGTGATCGAACAGTATCGAAGTGCCCAGCGTCATCGATCGGCCTACCGGGACACGGACGCGCGCCTGGCACAGGCCTACTACAAGCTGGCCGCGCAGCAGCAGCGGATCGGGCAATATCGCGTCGCGGCAGCCCGCTATCTCGATGCAGCGGCGGCACTGCAGCGCGCACGACCACCCGAGCCGGGCGCCGAGATCCTGGATATGGCTCCACTCCGCGATGCGCAGGTGCGGGCGGGTCGGATCTACCTCGGGCTGGGGCGATGGTTCATTGGCCGGGGCGCCTGTCGACAGGCCGTAGAGGATCTCGAGCAGGCCCGGGGCTTTTTGGGCGGGGCCATGTCTACCGTGGAGGCCGATTTGGCCCGGGCAATGGCATGCGCGACCATCCACATCTTTCCCGTACCCTTGGACAACAGGGCGGGCGAAGGCGCACTCCCGTTGGTGGGCGAGCTGAGCCGAACGGTCGCGTTGGACGCCCAACGCCGCGGCTCGCGCTACCTCGCCTGGCACCGCGTCGGCGGACTGCCCCCCGTCGGGGGAGACTGGGTTTGGAAGGGTGTGGCCACTTCGGCCGAGTGGCGGTCGGTGGGCGGATCGCCCTGGCTGCTGGCAGGGCAGGTGACCGACTACAACTACCGTCCAAGCGCGCGGGATCGTCGTCGGGAGCAGGTAGCGGGGACGGAGGAGTACCCCTGCGACGGGGGCAACTGCACCCGCGACATCACCATCGAGTACACGCGGGTACGGCAGTCCGTGGAGCTGACGGCGCGGGCGGACCTGTTTCTCCTGCGTCCTGCCACCGGAGAGCGCGTCTCCGTCGTAAGCGAGTCCCGCTCCGTGAGCGACCAGGTGGAGTATGCCATCGAAATTGTAGCCCACATCTCGCCGGAGGCGACGTCCTGGAAGATGCCTGGTGAGCTCGTGGAGCTGCAAGAGGCCCGGCAACTTCTGGTGCCAGAGCCAGAGCTGTTGCGCACGCTGGCCCCCCCCATGAGCGACGTACTCGCGGCGAGGCTCATCGCGCAGATCGACGCCCCGCCAACGGTCGCCGACCCCCTGGATGTGCCAGAGCTCTCCGGGAAGGAGCCCGGCTAACCGGCAACCACAACCAGGGTCTCCTCGCCCTCCGGCACCATCTCCGGACAGCCCTGTGCCCAGGTCTTTCCCTGCGAAGGCGGAGGTGGATCCCCCCACTGCCTACAGGCCAGGGTCGTACTTTCTCCCAGCTCCCGCACATGCTGCATCTGAAAAACCGCGCTGTACTGTTCCCATGTCTGGTCGGTCGGGAGCGCAAAACACAGCGTATTTTCAGGATCGATGGCCAGCCACCCGCCGGCCCGCCCGCCGTTTTCATCCGCCACCCCGGGGGCAGTATTGTAAGCTTGGTAGAAGCTTCCGTTTCCACCGCAGGGACTCAGCCCGCCGCCGGGCATCAAAAACACATAGGAGGGCGTCTGCGCATCCTCGTACATGATCAGGATCTCCGCCGCCTGGCTCTGGGTGTTCAGCGGGCTTCCCGTACTCAAGAAGCGGGCCTCGGCCACACCGAAGGGGCTCGCATGGATCTGGATGCCGGTCCCTGTGCGAAGTGTACCTCGTCCACCGCTCATTTCTGCGCCAACCGTGTGCAGTGCATTGAGAACCACGGAGATCTCCACCGGGTCTTCTTCCACCACCAGCGGCTCCGAAAAGACGGCTCGGATCGTATCTTGTCCCTGTACGATCGTCGGAACGACCCCGCCTTCGGGTAAGCTGCTGACCAGGCCCTCGCCATCGGTGTACAGACCGTTCGCAGCGTCTTCGACGGTGACTGCAAGGTCCGGATCAAATTTCAGGCGAAGGGCGGACCACTCTCCCTGAGGCACCTGAAAGTCGCAATCCAGTAGCGAGGCCAGGGTGGGCTGAGCGAGCTCATAGGTGGCGCTACAATCGCGGAGGGGCATCCAGCGCTGCCGGCCGGCGTCGTCCTCGAAGGCGATCTGTCGGAACTGGACCTCCACACGGTCGGGCGAAAGCGTCCAGGTTCCTCCTTCGGTGGCATCCACCTGCAGCCGTTGATCGGCCGGAGCCGTTGCCCCGTTGAGCACCCGCACCTGACCAGGAACACTGGCACACGCGAAAAGAAGCAACCACATCGGCGCACTCCAGCAGGTTGATACATCAATGAATGTATCACCAAAAATGACGATGAGCCTACATTTCTGGGCCCAACCTACCGATGCCCCCACCGGAATTTGTGCATAGGAGTCACCCCACGGCGCGCCTGCGGCACACGCCGGCCACGCCCTTCGCTGCAGCTCCTCCGCAGAGGCCACCAAGGGCCCCAGCGGACGGCAAGCCAGCACCCAGAGCAAAGGTATCATGTATCACTGGCAAAAAATGTATCACGAAATGGCTTGTACAACGACGGTAGACAGCCGCTTCTGCATCCATTAAGAACCCGGTTCTCCAGAGTTTCCCATGCAAAAATCCCCCGGCTTCATCCGTGTACTCGCCGCCGGCGCAGCGCTCAGCCTCTCCGGCTGTGCCCCGGCGCGACAGGAGCCCACCCGCAACCCGCCCGCGCCTGAGGTGCAGCCGCCGGTCGTGCAGCCGGCTCCCGAAGTGCCTCCCATCGGCAACCCTCCCCCCCCACAAAGCAACCTTCCCACCTGGGATTCAGTGGCCTCTGGCCATCCCGAAGGCGCAACCAACCCGCCCTCACCCGTGCTGGTGGTCACCAAGGATGGCGCCCATTGCTACAAGGACTGGCGCGGCGGCATGTTGCCCCCTGAGCCGGATGTGGCGGAGCTGGGCGGAAAAGTGGTGGATAGCGTGGAGCAGGCCAAAGGCACCGAGATTGTGTGCCCGCCCGAGGCGGCGGACCTGCTGGAGCGCTACCGCAACCGGGGCAGTGTTCCGAAGTGAGAGCGTCGGCGCGGGTACGAACGGAGTGGGCCAACCGGGTGCGCGCCGAGTATGGCTCGGCGGCACTCACCGCACGCGTGGTGCACGGCCTGATTGCAACGGGCCAGCCCCGTCCCCTGATCGACACCGCCCTGCGGATCGTTCGGGACGAGCTGGATCATGCCGAGATCAGCCACCGCACCTTTGTTGCATTGGGGGGGGAGGAAGAAGCCCTCCATATCGACATTACGCAGCTTGCGGCTCCGCCTTCCAATGCGCCCGTGTTGGCCACGCTCACCGAGAACATCCTGGGTGCGTTTTGTGTTGGCGAGACCGTGGCGGTGCCCTTGTTTGCCGCCATGCGGGCCTGCGCGGCCCGACCGGAGGTGTTGGAGGCCCTGGATCGGATCCTGAGAGATGAGGCCGTACATCGGGCCTTCGGCTGGGATGTATTGGAGGCGCTGACGATCACGGACCCCGATGGCGTTCCGGCATTCGCCTCTGCTCGAATCGAAGGGCTGATTGCGGCCGCACGTCGCGCCTACGTGGTGGAGATCGCCATGCCTCCCCTGCAGGCCGAGGAGCGGGCAGCCGGCTTGATCGACCTGGAAGACTACGCGCGCATTTTTGAGGATTGTGTGCGGGACAGCATTCTCCCTCGCTTTGCCGCCCTGGGAATCCAACCCGCTCGCTGAGGCGATATCTCGCCTCGCCAAACGCGCCACGGAGTGATGCACAGAATTCCGCTTGCGGCCTGCTGCACCATCGGCTATATGACCGACCGGCGGCTATGGCCCCAAAGGAGTGACCCATGAACCAGTACGGTATCGTCCCGATGATTGTGGATGGCGTGGTTGGGGTTTCTCCTGTTTGGACCTGTACCAAGTTGACTACCGAGAAATCCCGGTAGACTGTTCGGTACATCGTCCTCCCTGATCACGCCGAAAGGTGGTGATGAACGCACGTTTTTCGCGTGCAGGGCTGTATTTTCCCGCCAACGATGGCGATTTGCCTGGCCTATCGCCGGGCAGGGTGACCTATGTTTGCCTCATTTTCGACGCTTGGTTCTGACCTGCGGCAGGTGCTTCGGCTCGCCTGGCCGGTGATGCTCTCTATGCTCAGCTACTCCTTCATGGCTGCCGCCGATGCCATCTTTGTGGGGAGACTGGGCACCATACCCCTGGCCGCTATCGGCCTTGCGGTCACGACTGTATTCCTGTTTATTGGACTTCCCATGGGCCTTCTACGCGGCATTCGTGTAGCGACCGCTCAGGCCATTGGCGCACAACGCCAGGAGGATGCCGATGGCTACGGCTGGCAGGCGATCTGGCTGGCCCTGCTGTCCGGGCTCACCGTGGCCTCCCTTTCCGGTCTTGGACCTTGGGTATTTTCCATGCTCGGGGCCACGGCAGAAGTGCAGGCAGAGGCCTTGGCCTACTTCCGCATTCGGGTGCTCGCGGCGCCGGTGATTCTATTGGCGATGGGCCTCACGGCCTGGTTTGAGGGGCGCGGAGACACGCGCACCCCCATGCGGGTGAACGTGACCGCCAATCTCTTGGCGATATTCCTGGACTATGTGATGGTTCTTGGCTTCGGCCCCATTCCGTCACTTGGTATCCGGGGAGCCGCCTGGGCCGGCGTCATCGCCAGCAGCTTTGCCAGCGTCACCCTCCTGATCTCGGCATGGCCGGTGCTGTGGCGTCGGTCGTGGCAGCCGGTGCGTGCCCTTCTGGAGGAAGGTACACGCCTGGGTATCCCCATCGGCGTCCAGCGGATGCTGGATATCCTGGCGTGGACCACGCTTACCGGCGTGCTCGCATCCGCAGGTGACGCCCAGCTCGCCGCCCATGTACTGGCAATCCGGGTGTTGATGGTCAGCTTCCTTCCCGGACTGGCCATTGCCGAAGCCACCGCGGTGTTGGTGGGCCAGGCGGTGGGAGCCCGCGAGCCGGACCGGGCGCACCGGAGCTGGCGGGCGGGCGTGGCCGCAGCGGTCGGGGTGATGGCGATCGGAGGGCTGGGCTTCGTGCTGGTTCCCGACCTGCTGATCGCTCCGTTCCATGCGGCAGAAGATGTGGTACCCATCGCGAAGAGCCTGTTGATGGTGGCAGCGGCCTTCCAGCTCATCGATGCCATCGCCACGGTGACCTATCTGGCCCTGGATGGGGCCGGTGACACCCGCTTCACGCTGGTGGCCTCGCTGGTGCTGTCGTGGGGGGTGAAGCTGCCGCTGGGGATCCTCCTGGTTCGCTGGGCAGGAATGGGAGCCGTGGGCGCCTGGCTGGGCCTGACCGCCGAGCTGGGGGTGCTCCTCGCCGTGTTGGCCTGGCGCTGGCACAGCCGGCGCTGGTACCAGCCGGCGTCTCTGCCGGATGTCCAAGCCACGGTACCGGCCGCCGCTGCGGTGTAGTCCTCAGGAGCCGGGCTCGAAAGGGCCCGGCTCCCTGCTTTTGTATGTGGCCCCCTCCACCAGACGATCCAATACCCAGCCCGGATCGTCCAAGGGCAGATCGTGCCCAGCACTCGGGTGGACGACCAAACGCCCCCCCAACCGCTCCGCGAGACGCCGCGAGCTGTTGGGGCTGCACAGCCGGTCGCCCTCGGAGCACAGCACCAAGAGGGGAACCTGGAGGGAAGATGGTGCTTTTGCGCCCGAGGCGGCCCACAATTGGCGGGAAAGCACCCGTGGTGGCACGGGGGACTCGCGGGAGATCGCGACAAAATGATCGAGGTGACCGCGTCCCCGGTCGGTGTTGGCGATCAGCCGCAGCACCTGTCTTTCTCGCGCCCGCAGGTCGGGAGAGACCAGGCCAACCAAAATCGTTCGCAGGGCCTCCGGGCGCAGACGCTCCAGGGGACGGGCCAGACCGCGGGCCGAGCTGTTGCAGATGGCCACCTCCTCAAAATCACCCGGATGTCGCTCGGCCCAGGCCATCGCCACCATTCCCCCCAGAGAAGGGGCAAAGACCCGCCAGCGGCCCTCCCCGCAGTGCTGCAGAAAGCGCTCCCGCAGATCCGCCACCATGCCGGCGATGTGGGTAGGCGCATCGCGATGGCGCTCGGTGCCTACCCCGGGAAGATCCAAGGCCAACACCGATCCTCCGGTTCTCGCCGCGAGCTGGTCAGGAAAGGCACCCCAGTGGCGGCGCTCGCGCACCAGCCCACGCAGAAGCAGCCAGTGAACCGGAGACTTCATGCCCAGGCCACCGCTACCAGGCGCGGCCCGGCATAGGGCATCCGCCCGTGCGACACCGCGTCGTTGTCGATGGCCAATACATCCCCCTTTTCCCAGGGAAAAGCCACCATATTCTTCCAGATGGCCTCCCGCAACGCCTCCATTTCGGCGGCGGAAATCTCTGTGCCGTCCCCAAAGGTGGCATGCATCGCCACCTCGTCGTCGGTCTGAACCAGACGCTTCAGGCCCAGCAGAAAGCGCGCGAACAACGACCACGCGCGGTAGCGGGGCCCGAGTCTCGTCGCGATGCGATTATACTCGTGCGGAATCGCGTCGCGATGGAAGACCTGCGCATGGTTGAACCAGACCGTGGCGCCGGTGGCGGGATGTACCTTGGTCGCCGACTGGCGGTTGATCAGGCGAAGACTACCGCCTTTGCCCCAGACCGCCTCAAAGCCCTCTGCCGCACAGCGGCGGGTGACCGCCTCCTGGTCCCGGGTGCCGAACATCTCGTCCCACTTCTTCAGCTTCCACGGATCCCACCAGCTTCCCCCTTTCAACCCAGAATAATTGCGGATGTTCTGGATGCCCTTTTCCGAAAACCGGGCCCGCAGCTCCTCGGGAAGATCGCGCCATACCTGGCGCATGTCCACCAGCGGCGTCTCTCCGCCGGGCGCGCGGTTCGGCTGAAGACAGGCAAAAAAGAGGCGCCGTGGCGGATTTTTGGTGAAGGACATCTCGCAGTGCTGCGGGATCGGGAAGAAGGGCGGCAGCTCGCTGGCCGTAAACACATAGGGCGTGAGGGCATTGCGTGGAGAGGTGCCCAGATACTCGTTTTTCAGCTCGGGCTCGATGGCCCGGGCCACCCGCTCGAAGGCGGCGGCATCGTCGATCGGCCAGCCCCGCATCAGCACCGCCCCGGCTTCGGAGAGCTGAGCCTGGAAGTCCGGAGCCGCGAGCTGGGTGAGCAGGCTGTCCAGACGTCGATCCCCGCCGGGCTGGAGCAGCAGAGGAAGCGTCGCACCGGGAAAGAGAGGAGGGAGATGCGCCATCTCCTCCCCTAACCTTTCCTGGAAGTGCTGAGGGCCCCCATCACGGGTCTAGCGGCGATCCTGCCGCCGTTGCCAATATTCAAAGGCCAACGCACCAAAGGGAAGGAGCGAGGAGGCAAAGGCGATCGCCGTCGTGGAGAGGCTCCAGCCGGCGGCTCGCTTGGCGGCCCCCAGCCCGTTGAGGTAGATCACCGTCAGAATGCCGTGCAGCCAGCCGAACCAGCCCTGGCCTCCATCCAAGACAATCCCAGCGCCGTACTTCAACGGCATGTAGACCACAAAAAGCAGGATCGCGGACAGGGCCTCCAGCCTGGACCACATCCAAAAATTGTCCATGGTCTCGTCGGTCGTCGCTTCCTCCTCCGAGGGCTGGGGCCGAAGCAGCGCCGCCCCCGCCCCAAGCAGCGCCCCCAGACCCGCTGCCGGCCACCACTCCGGCCCCGCCCGCCCGACCATCGCGCCGATCGAGGCCCCCAGGGCCGCCCAGGCCACCGGCCCCAGCCAGCGGGCCTGCGTCTCTCGCCGGGCAGAGAGCTGAGCCAAATGCAGGGCCACGATACTGGCCAGCATGGAGGCCGATACCCAACCCGCTCCCATGCTGACCCCGGTGGCCTTCAACATGCCATAGCCTGCGATCCAGCTTCCGAAAAAGCCCAACGGTGCGATGCGCCATGCGGCGTGGACCCGCTCCGGCCGGCGGCGCGCGTGAGTGGCCACCACCACGCCCCCTGCAAACAGAGCCAGGCTGAGAAACTTGAGAAGTCGAAACAGGAGCCAGAGAGTCATGGGGCGGCCTATCACGGCAGGACAGCGCGCAACTGTGGCGTGGCTCACGCCTGGTCATGTATCGATAGAAAGCAGCTACTGTGTCTATTTTGGTGATACATGGGCAATTTGATACAAGCCAGAATGCGGATGTATCAGAGCCCGGCACGCGCCGGGGCGCGGCCACGGCGCAGCAGCAGAACAGCGAGGCCCACGAGTCCGGCAAGGCCCGGCGCGGGCACATGCCGGCAGCCCGATGCGTCTTCGGCCGCGGGAGGCTCGGCGACACAGTCCACCTCCACGATGTCGGGAACCTCTTCATAGCGGCCCGTCTCGTGGAAGTTGTTGACCTGCTCCATCCAAAGGACGAAATTACTGGGGTCTACATTGGCGAAGTCTTCGATTGTGCCCGTTGCAGCCCACAGCTTGCCCGTGTACCCGCCCGGATCCCAGGCCACGATCAGGGCGGGCCCCCCTTGGGGTAGCACCACCGTTTCCTCCACCAGGACCCAGGATGAAGTTCCTGAAAAAGGCTCAAAGAACATTCCGGGTTCCGAGAGATCCTCCGTCGAAAACATCGTGATGCCCATCCCCTCGGGGATGTCAAAGGGGTAGGCCTGAGTCGGCTCGGGGAGACCGGGCGCAAGCAGCGCGATCGCCGGACGCCAGTCTTTCAGCCGGGGAAGCTCCGGCACGCCCAGTTGAAGGTACAGCGGGAAGCCTGCTTCGGCGTCCACACTCATCCAAAGCTGTGGAGCTTCGCAGGTGATCTCCGAGTAGACCACGATTGAAACCGTAGGATCTTCCACCACATACGCGGTGGAAGGAGAACCATAGCCAGGGCCAAAGGAGGGCCGATGGGCCAATGCGTCGAACAGGAGGATGAGGCTGAGCATGGTGAACACTATATGGACAGATTATGAACAGGTCAAGGGAGGGGGATAAAAAAGGAGCGGTCCCTCCCGGGGGGGGCGGGCGCATGCGCGCGCGCATCGGAGTCGTGGGCCGGTAGGGAAAAGTGCAGGTTTCTCCATGAACCGGGTTGGCATCCCTTTTGCTTCCGCTGGAGTTGCCTGAAACCACCCACACCGGAGTACTCCATGTTCAGCCTTCTCCTTCTCCTTTCTTCCGTCAGTCTCGCCAACGAACCCAAGGTCTGCGGGCAGGCCGGCGATACCAACTTCCTGGCCGCCATGCCCGTCGGCGCAACCACCTTTCCCCCCACCGGCCCCACCTATCCCGAGGGAATTGCGGTGGTCGGAAGCCGGGTGATCACCTCCGGCCCCGCCAATTTCGGCACCGCCGGCAACAACAGCCCCTCTCAGCTCACCATCTTCAGCCGCCATACCGGGGCGTTGGAGGCGGAAATCCAGGTGGTCGGCGAAGATCTGAACCAGGAACACGCCCTCTCCGAGCTCTACGCGAAGGGCAACCGCCTCTACGCCCCCTCCACACAACTGGGGCTCCTGGGCTGGACGCTGCAGGGCGCATCGGTGGAGGAGCAGAAGCAGCTTTCCACACCATTTTATCCCACGTCCGCTGGCTGCCCTGCAGACATTCGACCAGGGCTACCGCCGCTGCCCAACGGCGTGACCGTGGCCTCGGACGGCACCGCCTATGTCACCGATGCTCTCCAAGGCATCGTCTGGCGGGTCCAGGTGGGGACGGGCCCGGTCGCTCCCGAAGTCCTGATCTGCGACCCCGCCCTGCAGGGCTCGGGCAACGAGGGGCTCTCCCTCTTCGGTGCCAACGGGATCGCCGTAGACGGGGACAACCTGTATGTGGGCGTGAGCTTCGGTCCGATCGACCACATGGGTCCATCGTCGGTGATCTACAAGCTCTCGCGCAGCCAACCCGACGAGCTGACCGCAATCGCCTCCTTTCAAGGGGTGGAGGTGGCCCCGGGCCTGGTGATTCCTCCCATTGTGGACGGTCTGCGCATCGCGCCGAACGGGAACCTCTTCGCCGTGCTGGCGGGCCAGGGGCGGGTGGTCGAGCTGGACATCTCCGGCAACTACGCCATAGAACTCGCCAGCTACGCCGGAAATGATCCCGACGTCCCCTTCGTAAACCCCTCCACCATCGACTTCTCCCCGAGTGGAGATGTTGCCTATCTTCCCAACCATGCCATCACAGCGTGCCTTCCCGGCGACCCGAACCCCGGCTGTATGGGCTATGGGGCCGCGGACCTCTTTGGGGTCTTTGAGCTCTGTGTCGACGGCGAATGAACCAGGGTATCTGGTCGCGGAATTGGCGGACGAACCAGCCCGATAGAGACCTTTCACCAGAAAAGTGACCGGTCTCTCCCGCCGCTCAGGGCTTGGGCAGCTCCTCGCACAAAAAGACGCCGCTGGTCTGTGAGCCGACAGAGGTGCATGCTTTCCCTTCGGGACAGGAAATACACTCACAACTGTTGCCGCAGGCCGTCGCGTCCACACACTGATAGGTCATCTCTGGCGGCGGCGCGCAGCAGCAGGCGATGCCCGCGCCGCCGCACAGGGTGGCGGTGGTGCCCTCTGGACAGGGCGTACCGGTATCGGCGCGGTTCTCGCAGGCCGGGGGATAGCTCTCCTGCAGGCAGCTCTCCCCCGCCTTGCAGGTCAGGTTTCCGCAGCTTTTCCCTGAACTATCGTCTTTGGTTTCTGCGACCGTGCAGCAGAGGAGGAGCAGGATCGTGATCATGCTGGAGTGTAGCATGTACGCCGGCGATCCGCTTCGGATGTATCAGATGTATCAGATGTATCAGATGTATCAGATGTATCAGATGTATCAGATGTATCAGCACCCCTATGGCAACCGCGCGGCGCCTGCGTTAGGAATGGAGATTGGGATAGGATTACCATGGAAATCACC
>JBEIQS010000191.1:0-11111 GCA_040376425.1 Alphaproteobacteria bacterium
CCCTGGCCTGGGTGGCCCGGACCAAAGCCGGGGCGGTGGGACCGAAGGGAGTGCTCGGCGCGGAAGATCATCGCTGGAATGCCTTTCCAAACCAGGACAGCAACCTGGATCAGGTGCGGGCCCTCTACTTTCAGTCCGAGGCGGTGTACCAGCGTGTGCTGGCGGTGAAGCGGAAGGTGGATCCGTCGGATGTCTTCACCGCAAATCCATTCTGTGTGGGGGCGAGCCGGAAGTTTGGAGGGGGATCGTTGTCCTGATCGGTTTTTGCGGCTGCCATTTCCACCGCGGCCTGTCCCTGTCCCCTTTGCAGCCGAAGCCCGGCGACCGGATAAGGGAGTGCGGGAGTGTTCGGATGCACCGCCGCGCCTTTCTTGCCGCCAGCCTTGGGGGGATGTTGCTTCCGGGCCGGCTCTGGGCCGCCGAGGGCGGCCTCCAAAAAAGGTCTGCGCGGAACCTCCAAAAAATCTTGGGCGCGACGAGCCCGGAGCTGGTGGCGGGTCTGGTGGCGCTGGAGCACTTGCAGGAGCTTTCGCAGAAAAGTCTGGCGGAGCAGGAGGCGCCCGGGATGCAGGCGCAAATCCGGGCGGGGCTGCGGAAGGTGGGAGCCATGCTGGAAAACTGCCTCGTGCGACTGGATCGGCTGCTGGAGCTGCCGGAGGAGCGGCTGCGGCCCCGCCTTTGGGAGGGCCTGAGTCGCCTGCCGCATCGCCCCCGCGCGATAGAGGCCGCCCTGGAAGAAGGCCCCCTGAAGCCCTGGTTGGTGGCGCTGAAGGAGCGGGTACAGGCCGAGATGCGCGCGGGCATGCGGCGGCGGATGCAGGCGGGGTTGCCGGATCCGATGGGGACAGAGTTTTCGCAGGAGGAGCTTCAGCGGGCGGAGCGGCTGGAGGCGGCGGGCTGGACCATCCTGGGTGTTTGTGGGGTTGTAGGCGTGTTTGTGAGCCTGGTCACGCTGCTACTCAGTGTGATTATGCCCGATCCAGTTCTCTTTTTGCTGCTTTTGAATCTGGCATGGGTGGCGCCGGCGGTGCTGGTGGGCCTGCCCTTGCTGGTGGTGGGGCGGGAGAACCGGGCGAAAGCGGAGCGGAGCTTTCTGGTACAACAGCAGGTTTTTGAGGGAGAGGTGGGGGCGGCCTGGGTGGACACCGGGATTCAGCGTAGCCCGATCTACGAGATGATCGTCTACGGTACGGGCTTTTTTTGGGATTTGGGGAGCCAGATCGGACCCGATGGCAACGGAAGGGCCGCTCCGGAGGGCGCGCTGTGGCCGGGTGGCCCCGTGGGGGCGCTGATCGGCCGCATCGGTGCCGAACGCTTTATGTTGGGCCGTCGGGAGCGGGTGCCCACCCTGGACGGGGGAAGCTTGGAGCTGGCCATCAATGGGATGCCCGGAATGGACATGGCCGCGCGCCTGTACGCCCGCGTTCTGTTGGTCCCCGCCGGCATGATCGACGAGCTTCCGTCGCGCTGGCCGGAGGAAGCGTAGGAGTTATAGGTGGCGCCTATGCCGCGCTACGCTGTGCTCGACTTTGAAACCACGGGGCTCTCCCCCGACATGGGGGATCGGGCCACCGAGATCGCGGTGGTGCTGGTCGAAAACGGCGTGGTGGTGGACCGCTACGCCAGCCTGATGAATGCAGGGGTCCATGTGTCGGCCTTCATCACCGAGCTGACCGGCATCACCAACCGGATGCTGCGGGCGGCACCGCCGGCGTCGCGGGTGATGGCGGAGGCGGCGCGGTTTGTGGGCACCACCCCGGTGATCGCCCATAATGCGTCCTTCGATCAGCGCTTCTGGGCATCTGAGCTGGGCCGGCTGGGGCTGCCCTCTGCCCACCCCTTTGCATGCACCATGCTGGTCGCACGGCGGCTGTACCCGGAGGCGCCCAACCACAAGCTGGGTACTTTGGTGGATTTTCACCAGCTTCCCCGCCCCGGTGTGGCCCACCGTGCGCTGGCCGATGCGGAGATGACCGCCTCGCTCCTCCATCGGGTTCTGACCGATCTACGAGAGAACCACGGCATCCCCCGGCCCAGCCACGCGCTGCTGCGGGAGATCCAAGGCTGCACGCGGGCGCGGGTGCCGGCCTTGTTGGCGGGGTGGAGGGCCTAACCCTCCCACCCCATCAACGTCAGCAAAAGGGGTGGAGATCCCTCGGGAAGGCGAAGCTCCAGCCGCACATCCATGTCGCGCTCACGAAGCAGCGGTGGGTCCAGCAGCACCGGGGTGGAATAGCTGATGTCTGCGGCGGGAAGAGCCGTGTGAAAGTGGAGGCGATCGTTGACCAAAAAGTTGATGTCCACCATCACGTCTGCGGGCACCGGCTCGTTGCTGCGTGCCCGAATTTCCAGCTTTCGCAGCGCCCCCAACACGCGCGCCGTCAACACCTGGTTCATATCCAGGCTGATCCGGTCCCCCGGGTACAGCCACAGGTGATCGGGCGACCGGAAGCGGTTGGACCAGCAGTGCCGATCCTCGGCGTAGGCCAACCGGTAGTCCTTGCCCGCCTTCGCTTGGAAGTACAGCTTGTCTCCCAGGTGGGCCACCCCCTCGGCGGTGGGCACCTTCGCCCCCCAGTTATCCAGCTTCACCCTGGGGAGCTCTTTCCCGTCCTCCAACACCACCAGCGGCGTGCAGCCCGCCGTGTTGGCCCAGGGCGCCTCCAGAAAGCTCCACTCCCCCTCCGTCTGCACCGCCCCCGACGGCACCGCTGGGGGGGTGGGCCCCGTGACATCCACCCCCAGCAGGGACCAGGGGGCCGGCCGCCCATCCCGCACCAGCTCCAACCTCTGGTTGCCGTAGCTCAAAATCAGGCTTCGAACCAACAAAAAGCTACCCCCCTCGGGGGCGATGATCTCCAGATCCCAGGGCCCCGACGGGTCTACCGCAAGCTGGGCCTCCAGCCGGTCCAACACCGGCTCCAGCACCCGCTCCTGATCTCCCACCCTCAAGGTTCCCACTTCCCCGCTCCCCGCGGCCACCGCCGAGACTTCCACCTGGAAGGGTCCCGCAACCCCCCAGCGCTCGCTGAAGTGCCACCGCAGCGAGGTCCCCGGCAGCGCCCAATACTGCGGCGCCCCGCTGCCCTGCTCGATGGGCAGGTCTGTATTCCAGCGTACCGAGGTGGCCGCACCCTCCGTCCGATCGCTCAGCACCAAGCGGTCGTGGAGAAGAACCCAGGTTCCAGCGCAGTCACTTCGGAGCATCCCGCGCTCCAGTGGCTTCAGCGCGGCCCCCTCCTGCTCTACACGCAGCGGCGGCAACAACTGCGAGCCCAGCAGCTTCAGCGCGCGGGCGCCCAGAAACTCCATTCCCGGCAGGCCGATCGAGCGGGAGCAGCGCTCCTTTCCAGCCACCTCGTTGCCGATGCCTATCGGTGGCCCCTCTCCCCGCCTCTCCACCCCGGCCGGGATCAGGGGCTCCACGGACGGCGCCAGCCGCCCCTCCCGCGCTCCCAGATCCAGCAGGGACTCCGCCAAAAGCTCGGTGAACAGCTTCTGCCCGGACCGGTTCATGTGGACACCGTCCACAAAATTCGCGTCCCGGATCGGGGCATTCCGCAGATCCACGAGTCCGATGCGCTTTTCGTTGAGGAACTGAATCAGCTTTCCTTCGGCCTCGGGGGAGAGCTGGTGGACCTGTCGGATCTTCGACTGCAGAATCGGCGCCAGCACCAGGACCACCTGCGCCCCATTCTCTTGGGCCAAGGCGGAGATATCGGCCAGGTAGCTGTCAGCGGGATTGCTCTGGTCCCAGCCGACGGCCGCCACCCCTTGCTCGGTTTCCACGCCGGGAAGTACCCGCTCCGCCTCCTGGTGCTGCCGGCCAAAGACCGTAATGCCCGCCGCATCCACCGACGCCTCCGTGTCATCCAGGAACAACCCTGGGAAAAACAGGCGGAAATCGGAAAAGACCGCGCGCCGCAGATCCCCGCGTCGCTCCAGGGCCCGCTGCACCAGCACCGGCTGATCGGAGCCCCAGCTCTTTCGCATCAGCACATCGTCGGGCGTGGTTGTGTGTACCAACACCGACCCGCGCTCCCACGCATCCATCCGGGTCTTCACCACCCCCTGCATCACCCCGTTGATCAACACCAGCTTCGGCTTCAAACCATTTTTGTACACCCGCTCCTTCAGGATGGCGTACCAGACCGGGGCCGTGCTTCCCCCCTGGGTCATCACCGCGACGCGGTTGAAGCCCTTTCCGAGCAGCCTCCCCAGACCCGGGCCGTGAATATCGGTTTTTGCCGAGGAGGGGCCGATCACCACCACGTCGTAGGGCCCCGCCGCGGCCACCTCTTCCATCAGCTTCACGTCTTCCGACGGGCGCCAGGGAGCGGGCCGGCTCAGGTATTCCCCCACCCACACCAACAGACCTGCAGGCAGCAAGAGCGCAAGAAGGAGGGACCAGTGGGGCGGCTTCATACCGGCCTCCAGATAACCAGAAAGGTCATACACGGGTAATGGATCCCGGGCACACGATCCGGGATAGAAGGCAGCGGTGCGTCCGCTTCCGCCCAGCATCCTTCTCAGCGCCTGGCTCCATGGCAGCCTCCTGGGCTTTTTCTGGCTGCCCTCCGTCCAGCTCTGGTCGGTGATCGAGGAGGCCGAAGAGGGGGCCCAGATGGGCGCCGAGCAGCTTGCCGGTCAGGCCATTGCTGCCTCGCTCTCCAGCCTGGATCCCGAGGATGTCCACCGGGTTTCCATCACCCTGATCGATCCCGCTCCCGATGTTCCTGCCGAGCTGCCCCGCACCACGGCGGTGGTGGCGCCCCCCCGCATCAACCGTCCGGCGGCCGATGTGGTCGCCGACGCGGATACGGAGGGGGGGGAAGTTGGCCGAGGCGGTAGCTTTGACGCAAAGGGACAGACCGGTGACGGCACCGCCGCCAAAACAAAATCTAAAAAACCCTGTGAAGATCGACCGGGAATCTGGACCATCAAGGAGGGCAGTTGGGGCATACAGCGCTCCGTGGTGGACTACTACGCCAGCCATTTTCCCGAGCTGGATCGCCAAGCAGGCAGCGAGCCTGCTGCCGGCGCGGACGGAAAGCCCATCGGATTGAAAATTGTTCTCTCCCGTTGTTCGGTATTAAAGGAGGCGGGGCTCCGCTCGGGGGACATCATCCACAGCGCCAACGGCTTGAAGGTACATTCCTACGCGCAGGCCATCGGTGCATGGCTGCGTCTGCGGAACTCCAGCCGCATCAAGATGGAAGTCACCCGAAAGGGTCAGCCCCTCCTCCTTGAATATAAGGTGGAAGGCTGAACAGGGAGGAATCATGTGGTTGCTATGGTTGACGGCCGCAGAGGCGGGCTGCGATATGGCGCTGCTCTCCCGGATCCCCCTCAACGATCCGAAAGAAAAGCTTGAAATCACCTCGGGAAAAGGGGTGTCGATGCCACCGTTGGCGGGAGGAAAAGAGGTGGTGATGGCCGGGGCACGGGCGGTGTTGCACAGTGCCTACCCGCCCTCGGCCTGGGTGGAGGTGGTCCTTCATCCAGAGAACCAGGACGAGTGGCACCCGGCAGAGATCGGCACCAAGCGGGTGGAGCGTCTGGATGCCGACCACATCTTCCAGCAGGCGGTTTTCCGGGTCCTTGGTGGTACTATACAGATTAAGCGCCAAATCGTCGTGGGTATCGACTGGATGACCATCAGCGATCAAAAACTCCGCAATTGTTGGTATGCCGCCGACCCCGATCCCTACCAGAGCAAGATTGCCCCCTGGGTGGATGACTCTCCCTGGCAGAAAATCGGCTACGGCGGCTGGGAAGTGGACCCCATGCCGGGCGGTGGTTCGCGGGTTTCCTACCAGATGTGGGTGGAGGCGGACATCCTGCCGGCGTCGGTGATGTCCTGGGGCATGTCCCGCACCCTCCCCACGCTGATGAACGCATTTGAGGCGCGAGTGGCTTCGTTGAACCCTCGTTGAATGTAGATAAAAAATGAATGGCGACTCAGAAATCAGCCACCAGGACTTTCTGACGGCCCTGGCCTTGGCCCTGCATAAGGCCGGTGCGTCGGCGCCGCGGCTGGAGGAACGGATCGCGGAGGCGGCCGGCGCACTGGGGATCAAGGCAAGCTGCTTTGCGACGCCCACTTCGATTTTTGTCTCGGTGGGCGAGCATGTGCGCCTGCTTCGTGTGGAGCCGGAGGGGGCCCACCTGGAGCGGCTGGTACTGGTGGATCAGGTGGCTGTGGAGGTGGGTGCCCGGCGGATGACGGTGTCGACGGGGCAGCGGGAGCTGGAGCGCATCCAACGGGCGGCCCCCCGCTATGGTGCCACGCTTCAGGTGCTGTGTACCGGGCTGATTTCTGCGGCGGTGGCGGTGTTTTTCGGTGGTACGCCAGTGGAAATTGGCGCCGGTGCGGTGCTGGGGCTGGGAGTGGGGCTGTGGGGAGAGGTGGCGACCCGGGGGCCTGGCGCCCGGGTGAATGAGCTGGTGGCGGCCCTGGGCGTGGCCGCGGGCGTCACGCTGCTGGCACGGCTGACCCCGGTGTCGATCCCGCTGTTGACCCTCTCGGGGCTGATTGTGCTGCTTCCGGGCTTGACCCTGACGGTGGCCCTGACCGAGATGGCCAGCCGCCATCTTGCTTCGGGTACCGCTCGTTTTGCGGGGGCGATGGTTACTTTTTTGCAGCTTGGGGTGGGTACGGCCTTGGGCTGGAAGCTCTCCGATCTGCTGCCTCGGGCGGCCCTGGCGCCCCGGGTGGATCTGCCGGGCTGGGTGCAGGGGGCGGCCCTGCTGGCGGCGGGGGTGTCCTATGTGGTGCTGCTCAAGGCGCGGCCCCGCGACAGCCTGGTGGTGATCGGGATGTCTTTTTTCTCCTTTGAAGCGGCACGTTTGGGCTCGGACTGGCTGGGACCGCAGCTTGGTGCCTGTGCGGCGGCCCTGTTGGTGGGGCTGGCCGCCAACCTGCATGCGCGGCTGCGCAACCTGCCGGCCACGGTGGCACAGCTACCGGGCCTTCTGATTCTGGTTCCCGGAAGCCTGGGTTTTCAAGGCTTCCGGGCCATGTTGCTTTCCGACCTGGACGCCGGCATCGACGCCGGCTTCACCATGCTGCTGGTGGCAGGTTCCCTGGTGGCGGGGTTGCTGACCGCTCAGGTGATCCTGCCCCCCCGGAAAGTTTTGTAGGGAGGCTGGTTTTTAGCAGTGACTCACGAGTGAGTCACGCCCGGCGCCGCCGCAACAAGCCCAGGCCCAGCAGTCCGACCAACGCAGCCCCGCTCACGCCGGGAACCGACGAGCATCCGCCGTCTTTGCCTTTGCCCTCGCTGTCGGTGTTGCTGTCATCCCCACCCCCGCCGTTGCTGTCGTCGGTGGGTTTCGAGGTGTCATCCGCCGGTTGATCGGTGTCATCGGCCGGCTCGCCGCTGTCGTCGGTGGGCTCGCCGGTGTCATCGGTCGCCGCAGCCTTCACGGTGATGGAGAAGCTGGTGGGGCTGCTTGGGGTGTCGCCACGGCTCTGGCCATCGCCGTTCACGGCGTTCCCCACCCCGTTCAGGCTGAAGTCCCCTTCCGAGGAGGGTGCCGTCCACTTGAAGCCGAAGCTCACGGTGCCCGAAGCCATCGCGGTCTTGGAGGTGTGGGTGATTTCGCCGGATTTTAGCTGGTTGTTGGAACCTGCCTGAAGGGTGCCGCCGGTGGCGGACACATCCAGGCCCCCGTGCGTCATCGCGCTGTTGGTGACCGTAAGCACGTAGTCGCCGGTTTCGCCGGGCGCAAGCTGGGCGGGTCCGTTGATTTCTACGGTCGTGCTACCCGAACCACCCCCGTGGCACTGGGCGCAACCTTGGGTGGAAACACCGGTTTTTCCACCGGCATTCGCGAGAGCGGGATTTGAGAGCAGTACAAAGAGCAGCGTGATCATCGGGTCTCCTGTGCGGCCGGAGTATAGCTGAAGTGCACGCCGTTGTAACAACAGGATGTGATGTTCTTGCTGCTTCCGCAGGGAGGCGGCTACAATCTGATCACGCCGGTGTACCCTGGTCCCCTCTCCCCTCCTCTTGACCGCTCTGCTGATTGGACTTGCCGGATGCAGGCCGGTGGAGGAGGAGGCGGAGCGTCGTGACTGCAAAGAGCCGGTAGCCAGGCTGCAATTGCGCGATGTGGCCGGGGAAGTGGGGTTGAACCAGCCGGATGTTAGCCCCGATCTCGCCCTGCCCGGGGTGGGGCACATGGCCGCCACCGACCTGGACGGGGACCAGGATGTGGACATTGTTTCCTCGGTCCCCGGGGGGATTTTCCTGTGGGAGAACGATGGGAAAGGCCATTTTTCGGGGCGACAGGAGGATGTTCGCGGCGCAGAAGAGCCGCCGCCCTTTGCGGTGGCGGACTTCAGCGGCGATGGTCTTCCCGAGTTGATCTTTTTTTCCCGCACGGGCCTGCGGATGGCTGAAAATCTGGGAGAAATGCAGTGGAACCTGGATCAAGTCTACCGAAGCTTTGTGCGCGATGAAGCAGAAGTCGACACATGGCTTACCTTGGCCCTGGGAGATTTGGACGGCGACGGTGATCTGGACGTGGTGGCGCCGGGTATGTCGCTGGAGAAGGATGCGGTGTGGGGCCCGACCCAGGTACTGCGGAATGACGGCGATTCATTCACCGAAGTTCTGCGCCTGACGGATCGGGGGGGGCCGTTGAACGTGCAGGCCGCCCTGCTGACGGACCGGGATGCGGATGGGGATCTGGACCTGTTGCTGGTCAACGACTCCACCACCCGCTCCACCTTCTGGCGCAACGACGGGGTGGTCGACGGTGTCCCCGTGTTGGTGGAGGACAGTCTGGAGGTGGGAGTCGGGCTTTCCATGTCAGGAATGGGTATGGACGGTACAGACCTGAATGACGACGGCCAGTTGGATTGGTGCTTTTCGGATACCGGGCCGCCGCGCTGCTTTCTCTCCTATGCCCGGGGCTGGTTCGAGGCCGATCTGGGCGTTGTTCCAGCGGATCCCGTGGGTATCTACGGTGCTGTGGGGTGGTCGATGGAGCTGGTGGATCTGGACAACGACGGGCTGCTGGAGCTGGCCATGGCGGGGGGCGAGCAGCTTGCCGGCACACCCACGTCCGAAGGGAAGATCTACCCCGATCTTCTGTGGAGCCAGGGACTGAACCGGCGCTTCACCGACATTACGGTCGCCCAAGATTTTGGTGATCTGGACTATCATACAACCCTGGCCGGCGCCGACTTCGATGGGGATGGCTTCTGGGAGCTGTTGTTGGCGAGTCCCTGGGCGCCGCCGCAGTTGTTTCGACCGGCCTGCACGACCGGGGCCTGGCTGGATGTAGAGCCGCGCGGAAAAGGGGGCAATTCCGCAGGCTATGGTGCCCGCGTCGAGGTGGAAGTGGATGGACGTAGCCACATCCGGGAGCTGCACGCCCTGCGCTCGCATGCGCAGGGGCCCACCAGCCTGCACTTCGGCTTGGGGGCGGCCGAGCAGGCATCGCGTGTGCGGGTGCGATGGCCGGATGGAGCCGAGGTGGAGCTACAGGATGTTAGCCTACGGCAGCACCTGAAGGTCGAACATCCATGATGATCAAAGCCCCCTATCTGGCAATTGTAGTGGGGACTACAATTGCGACGGGGGCGGCCCTTCGCGCGCTGCCCTGGCCGGGGGCCTGGGTGTTGGTCCTGCACGCAGCGACCTGGGGCGCCTTTGGTGGAGCCCTCATCGTGGGTTGGTGGGCGCGTCGGCAGCTTCTGGTGGTGTTTGTCTTTTGGTTGTGTAGTCTCGCCCATCTCTTTTGGGCTCCTTCGGCCCCGTCGGTGACGCTGGTGGTGATCGACTGCTGGCGGGCGGACATGCTCAACGAAGAAGATACTCCAAACCTGTATACGCTGGCGCAGAGCTCCTGGAACTTCACGCAGGCGCGCGCCACCTCGTCGTGGACCCGCTCTTCGATGCCCTCGCTGCTGTCGGGGCGTCCGCCGGTGGAGCATGGGCTGTACCGGGTGAGTCCTCCGGACAAGATCCGCAAAGATGTCCGTTTGGCGGCGGAAATATTCCGGGACGGTGGCTGGTACACCGCCGCCTTTTTGGAGCAGGCCCAGCTTGCGCCCGCCTTCGGCTATGCGCGCGGCTATCGTCACTACGACTTCCACGCGGGTATGGCGGCGGCCCTTCGGGCGTCGCTGCTGCAATGGCACCGGATTTTCCGCCTTATTCCACGTTTTATGCAGGTCCACCTCATCGACATCCACGGCCCCTACACGGTGGGAAAGCGCTGGCTGCCCAAGGGCACCCCCACGACCGCGTTGAAGCTGGCCCCCTCCAAAGCCTGGCGGCAGACCATTCAGAAGGTACGAAGTGGAGAAATTACGCCAACCGCCGAGGACTGGGCGGCGATGCGGGGCTCCTACCGGGGCGAGCTGCGGCAGCTTGACGCGCAGCTTGGAGCCTTGTGGCGCACCTGGGAGGCGGACGGCACCTTGGACAGTGGCTGGCTGGTCATCACCGGCGATCATGGCGAGCAGTTTGGGGAGCACGGCGAGATCGAACACCTGGGTACTCCCTACGACACGCTGTTGCGTGTGCCGCTGATCATCCGGCCCCCCGGGGGTGCCGCCGCCACCAGGACGGAGGCGGTGAGCCTGATGGACGTGCTGCCCACCCTGTTGGAGGGGGTGGGGCTGCCGGTGCCGGTGGAGGTGTACGGGCGCAGTCTGGGGCCGGTACGGCAGCGAGAGAACCAGCCCGAACGCCCCGCTTTTGCGGAAGAGTACGCCGGGAAGGTCCACCACGCGGCCGTATGGTGGAAGGGCTACAAGCTGCTGCGTGGCCGGCAGACCCGATTGTACAACTTAATGGATGACCCACAAGAGCTACAGAATCTCGCCGACGTACAACCCGAGGTGCGGGCCGAGCTGGAAGGGGTGTTGGCCGGCTACTTCCGGGCTGCGGCCGACGGCAGGCTGATCACCGACGTCGATTGGGCCGCCGAAGCCCGCTCCGGGGCCGTGTGGAGCCAGCAGGAGCTGCCGGGGGAGGCAGCCAGCCCCGACGCGGGCACGATGAAGGCTCTGGAGGCCCTGGGCTATATGGACGGGGAGGAGGAGGGTGGGGAGGAATAGGGTATCCGTCGGCGGGCGCCCCACAGTGCCA